>NZ_JBFUJN010000004.1:0-249930 GCF_056401335.1 Rhodococcus sp. P4_F3_2 | reverse complement strand
CAACAGGTTTGAGCATCAACAACCGCGCCAACCCGACCAGCAGACTGCACTCACCGATCTCCAGATTCGTCGAACCATGCAACCACTGCGCGATCGCCCGAAAACCCTTCCCACCGAGAACCTCCCGGGAAAACATCTCCACGATCAGCAACACCATCCGCGACTGCAACTCGCGCCGGGCACGCGCCAGATCGAGAACCTCACTCTTGAGGCCCTCGCCATCCAGTTGCCACGCTTCCCGACTGTCCATACCGAAAGTTTAATCGAACATACTTTCGATAACCAGAGACAAGACGGACAACTTCGAGAAGACCTACACTCGAGAGCTGTTGAGATGCATTGCTATTCGCGCAACCGCCGACGCGATTCGTTGACAGAGACTCGCAACTCCCCCAAAGGCACTTCACGGCCCGACTCACTGCGCACCTCGACACGAACACGCTCACCAGTAGCGTCGTCAGCCACCTCCAACGGTCCGCCTTTTCCGCCGTGCAGATACTTGTCTCCCCACTGCATCAGCGCAAGAACCGCCGGCAGCAGGTCACGACCCTTCTCGGTGAGCACGTACTCGTGCCGCGTCCGCTTTCCAGGCTCCTTGTACGGCACACGCTCGAACAGTCCCGCCTCCGTGAGTTCTTTCAGCCTTGACGACGCAACCGCCTCGGTAATGCCGACTCGCGACGCGAAGTCGTCGAAACGCGTTGTGCCGTAATAGGCCTCTCGCAGAATGAGCATCGCGGACCGGGTGCCGACCACTTCCATCGCCCGCCCGATCGAACAGTGCGTGGCCCGCCAGGCGTCGCGATCTTCGAGCACTCCGGTCAGTCGTACAGCGTCCATGCAATTCACCATACCCCCTGGCTTGCCATAACCATAGCCAGAGTCTAGATTTCTGACTATGGAACTTCATAGCCAGCCAGTGCGGACTGGGCCGCTCCTCGCAATTCTGTCGGGAGCGCCGTTTGTCGCCAGCCTCGATCTTTTTGTGGTCAACGTGGCCTTCGGCGACATCGCCAAGAGCTACCCGGGCCACTCACTCGGCGAGTTCAGTTGGATCCTCAACAGCTACGCGATCGTCTACGCCGCGCTTTTGATCCCCCTCGGACGCTGGGCGGACCGGATCGGGCACAAGCGCGCCTTCATCGCCGGCCTCGCACTGTTCACCCTCGCCAGCGCCGCCTGCGCTTTCAGTCCGTCATTGTGGGCACTGGTGGCATTCCGCATCGTTCAGGCAGTCGGCGCCGCAGCACTCACCCCGGCCAGCCTCGGCCTCCTGATCAGTGCACTCCCGGCTGCGAAACGTCAATCCGGCGTTCGCATCTGGGCGGCAGCCGGCGCGGCCGCTGCGGCATTCGGCCCCGTCGTGGGCGGCATTCTCGTCGAGGCGTCGTGGCGCTGGGTCTTCCTGATCAATGTTCCAGTCGGGATCGTATTGCTCTACTTCGCAGTCCGACTCGTCCCGGATACAACACACAAGGACTCCGATGCCGGGATCGACTTCGTCGGCGCCGCCCTCCTCACCGTCGGAATCGGCTCTCTCGCGCTGGCACTCGTCCAGGGACCTGATTGGGGATGGACCGACAACCGCGTTCTGATCGCCTTCGCCGTCGCCGTCGCGACCCTACTTTCGTTCTGGTGGAGCAACTCTCGCCATCGCACTCCGTTGATTGCTCCCGATCTTCTGAAGATCCGCTCCTTTGCCTGGTCCAACGTCACCGCCATCTTGTTCAGCGCGGCATTTGCTGCCGGACTGCTCTCGAATATCCTCTGGCTGCAAGAAGTTTGGGGATACTCGGCATTGCGCACCGGCTTCGCCGTCTCGCCGGGTCCGCTTCTGGTTCCGCTGTTCGCGATCGCCGGTGGATCGCTTTCGCGCAAGTACTCGGCGGGACGCGTCGCCGCACTCGGCAGCCTTCTGTGGGCAGTCGGAACCGTACTCGTTCTCGTCTCGGTTGATTCGACGCCCAACTACGCGACCGGACTCCTGCCGGGCTGGATCATCGCCGGAATCGGTGTCGGCCTTGCCCTGCCGACCATTCTGTCGCAGGCCACGGCGGATCTTGCACCGGCCCGATCGGCCACCGGTAGCGCTATCGTCAGCATGAGCCGACAGATCGGAACCGTTCTCGGCGTGAGTGTTCTGATCGCGGTTCTCGGCTCCTCCGTCGACCCCGACACCTTCCGCCAGGCCTGGTGGGTGATCTTTGCCGTCGCGCTTGTGTCTGCCCTGGCATCGCTGGGAATGACGCCTGCGACCACACCCACCCCAGTTGTCCCTGCTGAATCCGCCATCCCTGAAAGGAATTTGTCATGAGAGACGCAGTTATCGTCGAAGCCGTTCGCACTCCGATCGGCAAGGGAAAGGCGAACGGCGCCCTGCACGGCATCAACGCCGTCGACCTCCTCGCCCACAGCCTCAAAGCGGTAGTCGAGCGCACCGGGATCGATGCCGCGCTGATCGACGACGTCATCGGCGGCGCGGTCAGTCAAGTCGGTGAACAGAGCCAGAATGTCACTCGCACTGCCCTTCTCGCCGCCGGCTACCCTGAGTCGGTACCGGGAACCACCGTCGACCGACAGTGTGGAAGTAGCCAACAAGCAGTTCATTTTGCTGCTCAGGGCGTTATTGCCGGTGCGTACGACATCGTTGTTGCTGCCGGAGTCGAGTCGATGAGCCGAGTGCCGATGGGCTCGAGTAGCGTCGGGCGCGAGTCACTCGGTGTAGGTTTCGAAGAGCGCTATCCGGACGGTCTGGTACCGCAGGGCATCAGCGCCGAATTGATCGCTGCCAAGTGGGGACTGAGCCGCACCCAACTCGACGAATTCTCGGCGTCGAGTCATCGGAAAGCCGCGCTGGCAACCGAGAGTGGTTACTTCACCAAGGAACTCGCCACGCTCCCGCAACTGTCGGTCGACGAGGCCGTCCGCCCCGGCACCACGGTCGAGACCCTTGCCTGCCTACGGACCGCCTTCGAATCCGACTACTACGCCCAGCGATTCCCACAGATCGACTGGTCCATCACCGCGGGCAACAGCAGCCCGCTTTCGGACGGCAGTTCGGCGGTGATGATCACGACCAGTGAGATCGCCGCGAAACTCGGCCTCACCCCGAAGGCACGGCTGCACAGCTTCGCTGTCGCCGGCGACGATCCGCTGTACATGCTCACGGCGGTCATCCCGGCCACCGAGAAGGTCTTGGCCCGTGCGGGTTTGACGATCTCGGACATCGATCTGTTCGAGGTCAACGAGGCCTTTGCTCCCGTCGTCCTCTCGTGGGCAGCAGACACCGGCGTCGATCTGTCCAAGGTGAACGTCCACGGCGGTGCCATCGCACTCGGCCATCCGCTGGGCGGCAGCGGAACCCGGATCATGACCACTCTGGTCAACGCTATGGAACAGCGCGGCGCGCGCTACGGACTCCAGACCATGTGTGAGGCAGGTGGGCTGGCCAACGCAACCATCCTGGAGCGCTTGGGCTGAGCAATCACCGCTGGACGGCACTCGGACACTAGTGACCGAGTGCCGTCCATTCGGGATCCGGCTTGCGCGCAACGACCCGGAACACGATTCCACCCCGTCCACTGCGCTGCACCTCGTCGATCAGGAAGCCTGCGTTTTCGAGGTATCCGACCGGTTCGCGGGTGAGGTGATCGGCACCGAACCGTACAGAAAGCGGTTCGACGGCCTTCATCAGCGCCCGTACAACCGTGTTGGTGCTCGGCCCGTGCTCAGCGAGCACGAATCGACCACCAGGCACCAGCACTCGAAATGCTTCGCTGGCAACTCGGTCCGGATCGGGGATCGTGCAGAACGCGTAGGTGGAGACCAATGTGTCCACGCATTCGTCAGGAACATCGAGTGCTTGCACGTCTCCGAGTCGTAGGTCGACTTCGGTCTTCACTCCCTCGGAGACCTTGACCCTGGCCTGATCGAGCATCGCAGTCGAGATGTCCACTCCGATGACGTAGTCGACGTCGTCCCCGTAGAGAGGCAGGTTCAGCCCGGTGCCCACGGCAATTTCGACCACGCGCCCATGCGCCTGATCTACAGCCCATTTCCGGGCGTCACCGAGCACAAAGCGCTCGAAGCGCCCGATCTGTCGGTCGTAGTGCGCCGCCATTGCGTCGAAAGTCTTGGCGACCTGTGCAGTGTCTGGTTCACGCATAGTGCCCCGTTTCGATCGATCTTCTGTGCAGTCTTACACGCGAGCACCGGGTCGGGAAGACCTTTCGTGACGAAGAGCGACCGGCCGAGCGAGGTCGTCCCTGACGGATGCCCCCGGTATCGTTCCAGGTGACCTGACCTCACCAACGACCATCATGGATAGAGACCTCGTGCGATCAAGTAACTGCGTCACCGGATCGGTCCGGCCACCTTTTTCCACTGATTCCACTGGAGGTCTGTGATGGCCGGAGGACTCTTCGCCCTGCTCGACGACGTCGCAGCCCTGGCTCGTATGGCTGCCGCCTCGATCGACGACGTTGCCGCCGCAACCGGTAAGGCGACCGCCAAAGCGGCAGGCGTCGTCATCGACGACGCAGCCGTCACGCCGCAGTACGTCCGTGGGCTCGCGGCCGAACGCGAGTTGCCCATCATCAAGCGCATCGCCATCGGATCGCTGCGCAACAAGCTGCTGATCATTCTTCCGATCGCTCTGCTGCTGAGTCAGTTCCTCCCCTGGCTGCTGACGCCACTGTTGATGGTCGGCGGCTGTTACCTCAGCTACGAAGCGGTTCACAAGATCTGGGGTGCAATTTTCGGCCACGGTGACCACCACGAGGCCGCCGACGAGCATCCTCGCGACGAAGAAGCAGTGGTTTCCGGCGCAGTCCGCACCGACCTGATCCTGTCCGCCGAGATCATGGTGATCGCACTCAACACCATCGCGGGCGAAGGTTTCTGGAGCCGGTTGGTGATCCTTGCCGTCGTGGCGGTCGTCATCACCGTGGTCGTCTACGGCGTCGTCGGACTGATCGTGAAGATGGACGACATCGGATTGAAGATCGCCGAGATGTCGTCTGGCTTCACCCACAAGGTCGGCCGAGGCCTCGTTCGCGGCATGCCTCACGTGATGTCAGTGCTCTCGGTGGTGGGTACCGCCGCGATGCTGTGGGTCGGTGGCCACATCCTGTTGGTCGGCATCGACGAACTGGGCTTCCACCCGCTCTACGACGCCGTTCATCACGGCGAAGAAGCAGTCAGTGACATCGCCGGAGTCGGCGGGGTACTGGCGTGGATCGTCAACACACTTGCGTCGGCGGCACTGGGTCTGGTGGTCGGCGCCATCATCGTCGCAGCTCAACTGGGTATCACCCGCCTGCTCGCAAAGCGTTCTGCAACGGCCTAGTCACTGCGAGTGTGGCGGAGCACCATCTGCTCCGCCACAGCCCGCAGTCCTTCACACAACGACCGTGGCTCGAGCACTTCGACGTCCGCTCCCAAACCGATCAACTGCGAGAGCGCGACAGCTTCGCTCTCGAGTTTCAGCTCGGCACTCACCCATCCATCGTTGTCCTCCGGCCCCACTTCGACGGCAGCGGCAAGCTCGCCCACCACATCGGGGAGCCGGCGCCTGCCCTCTGGTGACAACCGCACGCGACACTCGAAGCGAAGCAGCGAACGGTCGAACTCGGCCATCGACGCCGCCCACCACGACGGCAGGTCGAAATCCACCGGCCGAGTGAACGAATCATCTTCTACCACGGCATTTTTGATGCGGCCGACTCGAAACGACAGCGTTCGACCGTTCATCCCCGCCACCAGATACCAAACACCGGCTTTGATGACCAGACCCAGCGGATCGACCGTCCGCTCGCGATCGCGATAGACGAAGCGCAGTCGACGCGAGTCCAGCACAGCGGATGTGACGATCGGAAGCGCAGAGATGTCGTCGACGCCGCCGAACCAACCCGGAACGTCCACGAGAATGCGGTCCTGCCACAGTCGTGCACTCTCGCGCAGGGGACCGGGCAGGGAGCGGAGCAGTTTGGCCCCCGCCGAACCGACGGCGTCGGATCGCCCGAGATCTGCAGCGATGGACGGCACGCCCAACAGCATGAGTGCGGACGTCTCGTCGTCCGTCATACCGGACAGCTTGGACTGCCAACCGTCGAGCAGACGGATGCCACCACCGGGGCCGCTCTCGGTCCAGATCGGCACGCCGGCAGCCGACAACGAGGCCACGTCGCGGTAGATCGTCCGCACCGATACGCCGAACTCTTCGGCCAACTGATCGGCGATAACGCCGCGACTCCCCTGCAAACGCAGCATGAGTTGGAGCAACCGCGCGGATCTCATGGACCGAACATTACCGAGAATTACTGACAGAAGTTGTCAGGAATAGGAGTGCACAATGACCGTCATGGTCACTTGGAAGCAGTTCTCCGAAGAAGTACCCGCTCTTGCCGACGCAGTCCAAGCACGATTCAAAGCCCACAAGCATCACGTCCTCGCAACGCTGCGCAAGGACGGTTCACCGCGGGTCAGCGGCACCGAAGTCGAAATCCTCGACGGGCGTCTGGTGCTCGGTTCGATGTTCGGCGCACTCAAGGCGAAGGATCTCATCCGTGACGGGCGCTACGCCCTACACAGCAATCCCGGTGAGCACACCATGGAGGGCGGCGATGCGAAGATCGCCGGAATCGCACGCGAGGTGACCGGCGACGAGTTCGAAGGCGTGCTCGCAAGCTACACCTACGAGGTTCCGAAACCCCTGCACCTCTTTGTCCTCGACATCGACGAGGTGGTGCACACGACGGTCGACGACGAGCACATGTACGTCGATCTCTGGAAGCCGGGCAAGGAGATCACCCGCTTCACCAAGTGACGTTCTTCTCGCAATGCTCGCCGTTGGCACACGATTCCACCTGAACGGTGGCGTGGGAAAGACCGTGACTCTCGAGGACGGTGCGCGCGGATTCCAGAACGTTCGACGAATTCGCGTCACTGGTCAGGTGGACCGTCGCGACATCCATGCCGGTGGTGAGCGTCCAGACGTGTAGGTCGTGAACACCCATCACGCTCGGCAGCGCCGCCAGGTCGGCCTCGACCGCTTCGACGTCGACGTCGGCCGGCGACGCCTGCGTCAGAATGCGCAGCGATGCTGCGGCCAGTTTGATCGCACGCGGCACCACCCACAGCGAGATGAGAACACCGACGACGACGTCCGCCCACGTCCAGTTGAACAGCAGGACAAGGCCACCGGCAATCAGAACTCCGACGCTACCGACGGCGTCTGCAAGCACTTCGAGGTAGGCGCCACGCACCGCGAGGCTGTCCTTGGAATCGCCGCGCAGCATCAGCATCACGACGATGTTCGCGGCCAATCCGGCAGCTGCAGTGATGATCAGGGCGCCGCCAGGGATCTCGGGTTCGTTACCGATGCGGCCGATTGCCTCGTAGAAGACCCAGGCGGCGACGGCCAGCAGCATCACGGCGTTGGCCATGGCAGTCAGCACTTCGGCGCGGTGCCAACCGAAGGTCCTGGCCGCGGTGGTGCTGCCCTTCTTCGCGAGCAGCAAAGCCGTCAATCCCATAGCCATGCCCACCACGTCGGTGAGCATGTGGCCGGCGTCGGCAAGCAGCGCCAGCGAGTTGATCAGAATGCCGACCGTGGCTTCGAGTACGAGAAATGCAACGAGGATCGCAAGCGCGATCGCCATTTTCTTGATGCGTTGCGGTGACGGCCCTACTCCGACCGAATCTGCTGCCGAGTGGCCGTGTGAATGGCCGTGCCCTGCTCCCATTTGTCCTGTTCCCTCCCAAGTCCTTCTCAGAGCATATGCATACATTCGCATACATACAATGAGTTGCTCAGTGAGCGGGAAAAGGCAGAGGTCAGCGATCCGGCTCGTACGCCGGGTGCGGCACAGTGGGCGGCAGAGTGGCGATCGACGAGATGCGCTTCATGCCTGCTACCTGCAAGAGGTCGACCACCAGCGATCGAATCTGGGCAAACACCACCGTCGAGGACAGTCCTGCGTTCTCGACTATCGCCGGTTTCAGTTCCTTCGCCACCGAGCGCAGGACGCGCGCTGCCTCGGCCTGATCAGGCTGCTCCCCCGGCTCCGCCAGGATCATGTCCTTGAGAACTTCGACGGCTTTCGACAAGCGCTCGACCTGAGCCACCAGACGAGGATCGAGGATCTCGTCGTCCCTGACCAACGTCAACGAACGACGCGCGAGCACTCGAATGTTGCGCATCGCGTTGTCGATGGGATCGGCTGTCGCCATGAGCCTTTCGAGGCGCGGTCGACTGTTCCAGTACAGCGGGGAGATTCGGCTGATCTCGCGCCCGCCGAGGAGGTTGCTGCGCAATCCGTCGATGGCACCCTGAGTTGCGCGCGCCTTCTGCAGCGCCTTCACGATCGGGTCCGGGTCGTTCGCGACGAGGCCGTCTGCCACCAATTGCAGTACCTCTGACGCTGTTCCGAGAATCGATGCAGCATCCTTGCGTGCGCGTCGTACCGGGTGCGTGGGGATGATCGCGACCACCGCGATGCCCACCAAACCACCGACAAGGGCGTCGATCATGCGATCGGGCCCGCCACTGCCGCCCGGTGGGATCAGCGTCGCCACCAGCACGGCCGAGTTTCCGGCCTGCATGGAGAAGATCGGCCCACTGTTCAGTAGCACCGCGACGGACATCGCCAGCACGACAACCAAACTGATCTGCCAGGGTCCGCTCCCGATGCCGGAGATGATCAGGTCACCGATTCCGATACCGACCGTGACACCCGCAACCAACTCGAACGAACGTCGTAGTCGGGCGCCCAACGACAGACCGAGCGAGACCACGGCGGCAATCGGCGCGAAGAACGGCGCATGGTGCCCGATCACCGTGGTGGCAACCCACCACGCCAATCCGGCCGCCAAGGCACATTGAATGATCGGTAGCGCCGACGTCTGAAGCCGACGCACCGATTTGCGAGCCCGGTCCTTGATACCGGCCCGGCTCGGACGGAAACTGCTAACCGAGGCCAAGCGCTTCGGCGGCGTTGGGATCGCAGTCTTCGAGCAGATCTAGGCAACGCGCGTACTCGTCGGCCTCACCGATCGTCTTCGCGGCCTTGGCCAAGACAGCGACGCAACGGAGGAATCCGCGGTTCGGTTCATGGCTGTAGGGCACAGGACCGAAACCCTTCCAACCGTTACGACGCAGTTGGTCGAGTCCGCGGTGGTAGCCGGTACGCGCGTAGGCGTAGGCAGTGATGGTTTCGCCCTTGTCCAGGGCAGCCTCGGCGAGGTAGGCCCACGCGATGGAGGCAGTGGGATGGTCGGCCGCGACCTGGGCCGGGTCAGCGTGGTTGAGCAGTGCCGATTCCGCCTCGTCGTCGCCGGGAAGCAGAGTGGGCTTGGGTCCGAGCAGGTCACCGAATTGGGTCATGCGCTCATTGTGCCCGCTACGCCTTTCTGCCACAGGACCGCCTCGCCGACGGTCGGAGTTATGCCCGGTACATACCGGTCGTTACCCTGACATGGTCATTGCCGCATAAGACCGAAGGGTTACCCGTGCCGGACTCGAAAGACGACAACTCGAAAAAGAGCGCAGCCCCGAACGGTGCGCCCGAGAAGTCGGCCCCGACCGAACCTGCGACTGTGGCGATCCAGAAGGCAGACAAGAACTCGAAGGCGGACAAGAACTCGAAGGCGGACGGCGACGCCAAAGCCGCCAGCGCGCCAACCGTCGCGATCCCCAAGGCAACTCAGGCACCCACAGCAACACCAGCAGAAACACCGGCAGCAGCACCGACACCCCAGCCCAAGCCGGAGCCCGCCACCGTCGCGATTCCGAAAGCCGCGCAGCCGACACCGCCACCTCGGCAAGCTCCAACCCCGCCGCCACCGCCACAGCGCTCCGCGCCTCAACCGCCACAGCGCTCCGCGCCTCAACCGCCACAGCGCTCCGCGCCTCAACCGCCACAGCGCTCCGCGCCTCAACGTGTGGGTGTCGCAGCGACCCCACCGCCGGCCCAGCCGATGCCGACTCGCATCGAGCCTGCCGCGCCGGAAAAAACCAAGCGCAGCGGCAAGGGCTGGTACATCGCGGCAGCAGCGGCCGGCGTCGCCGTCCTCGCGGCCATCGGCATCGCAGTCTTCGTCTCGTCCAACAGCGGTAGCGGCGAAAGCTCACCTGAAGCCCAGGTTCAGACCGCCATCTCGACGTACGTCGATGCTCTTCAGACCGGTGATCTGGCGACTCTACGAACGTCGACGTGTGGCGCGCTGGGCGAGTATTACCGCACTATTCCGGACGCGGCGTTCGCTCAGGTCCACGACAATGCCGTCGCTCAAAAGACGATCCCGCAGGTCGGAGCCGTCGATGCGGTGCGCATCACCGACGACACCGCGATCGCTCAGGTCCAGGCAAGTTTGCCGAGCACCGGCGAACAGTCGTGGCGCACGTTCGACCTCGAGCGCCAGGACGGCACGTGGAAGGTCTGCGATCCCAGCAAGTAAGCACCTGAACAGAAAATGCGCGCCGACGAGAAATTCGTCGGCGCGCATTTTGTTCTGTGAAGCGCAGTTGTGAAGCCGATCAGCCTGCGGACACCGAGCGTCCGGCCGACTTCAGGTCGTTGCACGCCTCGACGACGCGAGCCGTCATGCCTGCTTCGGCCTTCTTGAGGTAGCTGCGCGGGTCGTACGCCTTCTTGTTTCCGACCTCGCCGTCGACCTTGAGGACGCCGTCGTAGTTGGAGAAGAAGTGTCCGGCGATCGGACGGGAGAACGCGTACTGGGTGTCGGTGTCGACGTTCATCTTGACGACGCCGAAGTTCAGCGAATCCTCGATCTCGGACTTCAGCGATCCCGATCCACCGTGGAAGACGAAATCGAAGGGCTGCGAGCCRGCGGCCAGGCCGAGCTTGGCAGCGGCGACCTTCTGGCCCTCTTCGAGAACCTCGGGCTTGAGCTTGACGTTGCCCGGCTTGTAGACGCCGTGGACGTTGCCGAAGGTGGCTGCGAGCAGGTACTTGCCCTGTTCGCCGATGCCCAGAGCATCGACCGTCTTCTCGAAGTCTTCACTCGAGGTGTAGAGCTTGTCGTTGATCTCGGCCTCGACGCCGTCTTCTTCGCCGCCGACGACACCGATCTCGACCTCGAGGATGATGCGTGCAGCCTTGGAGAGGGCGAGCAGTTCCTTGGCGATTGCCAGGTTCTCGTCGATCGGGATAGCCGAGCCGTCCCACATGTGCGACTGGAACAGCGGGTTACGACCGGCGTCGACGCGCTCCTGCGAGATCGCGAGCAGCGGACGCACGTAGGTGTCCAGCTTGTCCTTCGGGCAGTGGTCGGTGTGCAGCGCGATGGTGACGTCGTACTTTGCCGCGATCACGTGTGCGAACTCGGCGAGCGCAACAGCGCCGGTGACCATGTCCTTGACGCCCAAACCGGAACCGAACTCGGCGCCGCCCGTCGAGAACTGGATGATGCCGTCACTGCCGGCGTCCGCGAAGCCCTTGATGGCTGCGTTGATGGATTCGGAGCCGACACAATTGATGGCGGGGAAGGCAAAGGAATGCTCCTTGGCCCGACCAAGCATCTCGGCATAGACCTCGGGAGTTGCGATAGGCACGGCGGGAGTCCTCCATATACGTGTCGTTCGGAGCGCTCGGCGATGTGAAAGCGCTTCGTGTGGTCCTAGCAGTATGGCAAGTCCGACTCGTCACGTCTCTTTGCGGTCTCGGCCGCCGCCACCGACGCGATGACCTGCGGTGGTGGGAAACACTCAGATTCGGCCGGTACTCTGGCCCCCGTGAATGTGCAGGCAGCAACTGAATCCGTGACGAACCTGGCCTTGCTGCCCGGCTTCCTCGATCCCGTGAWCCTCTTGAATTCCTTCGGAACGTGGGTTCTGGTGGGACTGCTTCTGGTGGTCTTCATCGAATCAGGGCTGCTGTTTCCGCTCTTGCCCGGCGATTCTCTGCTCTTCACCGCAGGGCTGATCGCGGCTTCCAAGTCCACCGAGATCGAACCGTTCGCGCCGCTGTGGGTGCTCCTGGTGACGATTCCGATCGCCGCGATTCTGGGTGACCAAGTCGGGTTCTACATCGGCGCCAAGGGCGGAACTGCCCTGTTCAAGACGGACGACGCGCGGTTCTTCAAGAAGAAGTACATCGACGAGTCGCATGCCTTCTTCGAAAAGCACGGCCCGATCACCATTATCCTGGCGAGGTTCGTGCCGATCGTGCGTACTTTTGCACCGGTTGTCGCGGGCGCCTCGAAGATGAAGTACTCACTGTTCCTGACCTACAACATCGTCGGCGGCATCCTGTGGGGTGCCGGTGTGACTTTGCTCGGCTACCTCCTGGGGCAGATCGAATTCATCCGCGACAATGTCGACTACATCTTCATCTTGATCGTCCTGGTGTCGGTTCTGCCGATCGTCTTCGAAATCGGAAAGCGAATTCTGGCGTCGAGACGTGGTGAATCGGCGAATACTTCCACTACGGACAATTCGACGGTGACAGTCCCCGAAGACCCCACCCCCTGATTGCAGAACGAGGCGAAGAACTGACCACGATGACGCTCGCATCCGGCAGTTTCTCCCCACTCGAGACTGCCGGGCCCCTGTTGGTCTGGATTATCGTCGTCACGTTCGTCTTCATCGAGTGCGCGATCATCCTCGGGTTGTTTCTCCCTGGTGACTCGCTGCTGATCACAGCCGGAATCGTGCTTGCCGGTCACGAATCCGGTGCAGGCCACGTGTGGGCGCTGTCGGTGGGCGCGATGATCGCTGCCATTGCCGGCAACCAGGTCGGGTACGTCATCGGCCACCGGACGGGCAACCACATCAAAGCCCGTAAGGGCGGCAAGTACTTCACTGAGAAGAATCTGCACCGCGTCAACATCCTGTTGGAGAGACACGGGTTCTGGGCCGTCCTGATCGCCCGCTGGGTTCCGTGGGTTCGCACCCTGTGCCCGATGGTCGCAGGCGCAGCCAAGATGAACCACACGCGCTACACCATCGCGAGCACCATCGGCGCGATCATCTGGGCACCGGTACTCCTGCTGCTCGGTTTCTACGGTGGCTCGTTCCTCGATCGCGTTCCGTGGTTGCTGCCCGCCGTGCTGATCGTGATGATGGTCAGCTTGGTCATCGGCACCGCTTTGGGAATCTGGCAGTACCGCAAGGAAATGGCCCGACCGGCCGAAGACGTCGAGGTAGAAGAAGTCCTCGACTAGAAGCTGTCTGCTCAGTGCAGGTGGCTCTGGTCCCACGCCGGAAGCGGGTCGTCGTAGCGAATCCAGACCCGCGGTCCTTCGCGTAGTTCGTCATCGGTCAGCAGAGCCGGATCGAGGATTCGCGACGGCGTCGCCGGGTCGAGTTTCACTCCGATGAACACGATCTCCTGCCCTGGCACCTCCGCTGCCGACGCCCACAGTTGCGCCGGTTCGATGACGAGGTTGGGGCCTGCCTGCGACCAGATAGCGGCGAACTCGGGCCTACTGGCGATCCAGCAGAAGCCTTTGCTTCGCAAGAGTCCCGCGAACTGACCGAGCGCAGCCTCGAGTCGCGCCGGATGAAAGGGTCGCGAGGCTCGATACGTGACGCTGCGTATTCCGTACTCCTCGGTTTCCGGGGTGTGCCCGCCGGCCAGCTCCTCGTCCCAACCGGGTACTTGCGCAGCCAGTTCCGGGTTGTAGAGACCGGTTTCGAGGACGCGATCGAGGGTGACTTTTCCGTGGTCGGTCCGAATCAGCTGAGCAGTGGGGTTGAGCCTTCGAAGCGTCGCCTCGACGGTTCCCGCCGCCCGCGGACTCACCAAGTCGGTTTTGTTCAGCAAGATGACGTCGGCGAACTCCACCTGATCAACCAGGAGATCGGAGATGCTGCGTCCGTCCCCCTCCCCGGCTTCGAGGTTGCGCTCGTCCAGTCGCTCGCCTTTTGCCAGCTCGCCGAGGAAGGTCGACGCGTCCACCACGGTCACCATCGTGTCGAGCTTCGCGAGCGAGCCGAGGCTGAAGCCGTCCTCGAATTCCCAGTCGAAGGTGGCCGCCACCGGCATCGGTTCGGAGATGCCGGTGGATTCGATCACCAACTGATCGAATCGCCCCTCTCGGGCCAGCGCGCCGACGGCGTCGATCAGATCCTCACGCAGCGTGCAGCAGATGCATCCGTTGGTGAGCTCGACCAACTTCTCCTCCGTGCGATCGAGGTGGCCCTGGCCCGCGACGAGCGCCGCGTCGATGTTGATCTCGCTCATGTCGTTGACGATGACGGCGACCCGACGGCCGTCTCGATTGGCGAGGATGTGGTTGAGGAGTGTGGTCTTGCCTGCGCCCAGAAATCCGGACAGCACGGTTACCGGTAGCTGCTTCATTCCTTAATGGTAACCATTGTCATTATCGACAACGGGAGGCGGGCCTACTGCACTGCAGACGCACTACCCGAGAACTGGCTCTCGGGCCTCGGCAACCCGAAATGATCACGAAGCGTCGTACCCGTGTATTCGGTGCGGAACAGACCGCGATCCTGCAGGATCGGGACCACACGCTCGGTGAAGATTTCGAGTCCACCCGGGTAGTACGGCGGCATGACGTTGAATCCGTCAGCAGCACCGCTGGTGAACCATTCCTCGATCGTGTCAGCCACCTGCTCGGCGGTTCCGGCGAACACCCGGTGTCCGCGCGCACCCGCCAAACGATGAAGCAGGCCCCGAACCGTCGGACGCTCACGCTCGACTATGCCGGCGATCACCTGCAATCTGCTTTGCTTGTTGTCGGTGACATCACCTGCCGCCGCGAACAATTCGACAGGAACCGGTGCATCCAGTTCCAGATTCCGAACATCGGTCCCGGTGAGTGCACCGAGCTGCGCGAGCCCGTACTCCGGCGAGGTCAACTCGTTAAATTCTCGCTCGAGCGCCTTGGCTTGTTCCTCGGTGTCACCGATGAACGGGCTGATTCCGGGCAGAATCTTGACATGATCGGGGTTGCGCCCGAACTGAGCAGCCCTCGACTTGATGTCGGTGTAGAACGCCTGCGCATCGGAAAGTCTCTGGTGCGCTGTGAAAATCGCCTCCGCATACTGACCGGCAAACGCGCGACCGTCGTTGGACGCCCCGGCCTGCACCAGCACCGGGTATCCCTGCGGCGTTCGCGGTGCGTTGAACGGTCCCCGCACCCGAAGATGCCGGCCGACGTAGTTGATCTCGTGAATCTTGTTTCTGTCCGCGTAGATTCCGTTCTCCCGGTCCAGACTGATCGCGTCGTCCTCCCAGCTGTCCCACAACCGCACCACCGCGTCGACGAATTCCCTTGCACGCGAATACCGGTCGCCGTGGTCCGGATGCTTGGCCAGCCCGAAGTTGGCGGCAGCCAGATCCGTACCCGTGGTGACGATGTTCCACCCAGCGCGTCCGTTCGAGATGTGGTCGAGTGAGGCGAACAGCCGAGCCAGGTTGTACGGCTCGTAGTACGTGGTCGACGCCGTCGCGATCAATCCGATCCGCTCGGTTGCCACTGCAATGGCCGTCAACAAGGTGATCGGCTCCAACGTCCCTGCGGGACCGTGCTCGACGTCGCTGCGCAACGCGGGACCGTCGGCGAAGAAGATTCCGTCGAACTTCGCCGCCTCAGCAGTGCGAGCGATCTCCTGGAAATACGTGACGTCGAACAGACGTTCCGGTGTTGTCCACGGATGACGCCACGCCGCTTCGTGATGACCGGCGGGGTGGATGAACGCGTTGAGGCTCAGTTGGCGCGGAGAATCAGACATGCCTGAATGCTGGCAACTGCCGCCGCAGTCCGACAGGGTTAGGGTTCGCGTGATTCCAACTCGGGGTTGGCAGCTCGGTATCGTCACATGGGTGAGCCGCGTAGTTGTAGCCGAGTTCGTACCGTCCGGATCGACAGCATCGGTTCTTCACCAGTGGTGTGAGGTCTTCGCCGAAGGCCAGCGTCACCTGTCCGGAACTGCGCCGACAGCGACGGCGCTGATGGAAATGATCGAGGCCGAGGACGGTTCGGCCGATGTATGGCGTTGGATCGCACGCGACGGCGGAACGGACGAGGTCCTCGGTATCGCCCAGGCGCGACGCAACTCGGCGGAACCTGATCTCGCAGAGTTTCGGATGTACGTGACACCCCACGCGCAGCGACGAGGGGTAGGACGAGCGCTTGCCGAACTCGCCGAAATCGACATCGCCGGGTTCGGCGTGCGAAGAATCAGAGTGACGGCGCTCGTCGGAAGCGCAGCCGAGCATTTCCTGGGATCGTTCGACGGCCACCGTGTGTTGCTTCGGTTGGCCAACCAGGTTCAGCACCTCAGCCCTCCCACCGCACACAGTGCCCGCCCCGGCTATCGAATCGTCAGTTGGCGCAACCGAACCCCGGACGAGCTGGTCCACTCCTTCTCGGAGGCATTGAACCGACTCCTCGACGCGCCGGGCGCCGAACTGCAGATGCCCGAACGTAATTGGGGAGCCGACGAGGTCAGATCGTGGGAACAGAAGATGACGGGTGGCTCTCAGGTACTCCTGGTGTGCTGCGCGGTCGACGACAGCGTCGGCGAAGTAGCCGCAGCGACAGTGGTGACGGTGGACGAACATGACAGCACCCACGCATCGCAGCATGACACCGTGGTACTTCCCCAGCACCGCGGACACGGTCTCGCTCGGTGGGTCAAGGAGCAACAAGCGTCTGTGTTGGCAGCTGAATTTCCCTCGCTGCGAAGAATTTACACAACGGTGAACGCGGAAAATCACCCGATGCTGACCGTCAATCGGAGCCTGGGATACCAGACCGTTGCGGAGCGGATCCTGGTGGAGATCAGGAGAGTCGAGAGTGCGTTGCACAAGCCTCGGTGACGATCTTCCTCCACAGGAGCGGGTGAGACTGCCAGAAGTTGTGCGCGACACCGTCGATGACCTCGAAACTACCGTTAGGCACGAGCTCGGCCAGTTGCTGCAACGGCCACGACGGGCGAATATCGTCGGCCGCCGCGAGAAATGTCATGGGCACGGGTGAGTCGGCCAACTGCCGAAACAGCTGTGGTTCATGGATCCATTCGATGAACGATTCTTGAAGCGATTGCCAGACAACAGGTTCCCAAGGTATCTGCGGGTCCGGCTCGATTCCCGCTTCGTACTGCTTCGACCAGGTCCGGTCCTTGTGGAGGCCGTGCCCCGCGATGCCGACGACGCCGGACACCGATTCCGGACAGTCGAGTGCGTACCGCACCGCCAAGTCGGATCCCCACGAGTGCCCCAACACGACCCAGCTGTCGATCTCGAACGTGCGTCGGACGAGTTCGAGGTCCGCAACCGCCTGCGCCATCGTATGAGCGCCGCCACCGGACCGGCCGACTCCGCGTGGCTCAGGGCACCACGCGCGCATTCCTTCCGGAACCAGCTCGTCGTGAGCAAGATAGTGAACGCATCCCGGGCCGCCGGAGAGAACCAGAACGTCCGCGCCTGCCCCACCGACATCGATGTGAAGACGTACGCCGTCCGTGTCGACCACGTGCCGGGATTCCATGAGGGAAAAGCCTAACGCTTACGCGGGTATCCAGCCGCCGAGACGACAAAGGCCGCCTCCATGAGCATCCACCCACCCACCTGCACCGAGAGGTCTCGCTCGGGCACGCTCGACGAGCGCACCGTTCCGGCGGCGAAGGTGGCGATGTCGCCGGACAGACTCGGCAACTGAGCATCCTTGGTCCAGTCGTGCCCGAACAGCGGCAGACCTTCGATCTGCAGTCTGTTGTTCCAGGCCGCTTCCGCGGAGGACAGAACGATCTGCGCTGCGAGTTCGCGCGCTCGCAGGTCCTCGTGAGTCTCCCAGGACAGGTTCACCACCACGAACGCCAGGTAGCGAGCCAGGATTGCGTTGAACAGCCCGCCGTCGCCTCCGCCACCGCCCGTGATGACTCCGTACTCGGTCATTCCGTCGTACACCGCGTCGACGAGTTTGTGGACTCGCTCGCGGTGACGCGGCTCGCCCAATCGCGTCGACAACTCGGTTTCCAACCCCAGCGTGACGCCCTGACAGTACGAATAGATCGCGCGCTCGAGGGTGCCGTCGCGGCGGATACCGTCGAAGATCAGTCCGGAGTCCGGATCCCGCAGCGTCTCGTCGATCCAGTCGGCCGTTGCCTGCGCGCGCCAGAGTTTTCCGGTGCGCGCCAGCATGATTCCGGCGGGTCCGTTTGCCGGTGTGTTGTAGAAATCGGAACCTTTGCACCACGGAATACCGCCGCCGTCGGCCGGGGACCACGAATCGAAGAGTTGCGATTCGAGCGCCTGGACCGCGGTCCGGTGATCGACCGAGAACATGCGTTGAGCACGTTCGAGCGAGAGGCCCAGCCACGCCATGTCATCGTAATAGTTGTTGGTCCACGCCGAGACGTTGCGGACCCGTACACTGCGGGCAACCTTCGCCACCCGGCGACGACGCTTGGGCGTCGGGTCACGTTCGAGCGCGTCGATTGCAGTGTCGAGCAGGTGTGCTTGCCACCAGTAGTGCCACGGCTTGAACATCCGCTCGCGCCGAACAGCAGGCCAGGCAACCACGCCGAGTGCTGTCCGGGGCAGTCCCCACAGGCGCCGAAGGTGACGACTGACTATCGCGCCCTCAGCCGCATCGGCTCGCTCTGCCCACACTTCCTGCATAACTACCTATCCTGTCTGGTCGAGGCGCTACGCGCTAGCCGGAATTCGCGAGCGAGATCAGCGGGAATCGGCGAGATCGGCATGCTCACGTACCCACGCGTGCATCGCAATGCCGGCCGCGACACCGGCGTTGATGCTGCGAGTCGACCCGAATTGCGCGATCGAGACCGTCATGGACGCAACCTCTTTCGCATGATCGGTCACTCCGGGCCCTTCTTGACCGAACAGCAGGATGCACTCTCGCGGCAGGCTTGCCGTTTCCAGCGGCACCGACCCCGGGGTGTTGTCGACGGCAACGATCGTGAGTGAATTCTCACGGGCGTACTCGACGAGCTCGCTGATGTCGGCGTGGTGAACGATGTGTTGGTATCGATCGGTCACCATGGCGCCCCGCCGATTCCAGCGCCGACGCCCCACGATGTGGACCGCGGCCGCAGCAAACGCGTTTGCCGTGCGAACCACCGTGCCGATATTGGCGTCGTGCGCGAAGTTTTCGATGGCGACATGCATCGTGTGACGGCGCGAGTCGATGTCCTCGACTATCGCTTCCCGCGTCCAGTACCGGTACTCGTCCAAGACGTTTCGACGATCACCCTCGGCCAGAAGTACGGGGTCGTAGCGCTCGTCGGTCGGCGGTTCCGTGTCGTGCTCCTCGGCCCACGGCCCGACGCCGTTGGGGTTCTCGCCCCACTCGGTGGGTCCCGGTTCACCGGCCCCACCGGAGACGTCGTCGGCTGCGACTTCGGTCATCAGTACACCTCGTTGGAATCTGCAGCCACCGTGAAGCCGTGCGTGGTCTGATCGTTGACACACGAGACGTCTGTCGCGGTGGTCGTACAGGTGAAACCCAGTTTGCTCAGCGGTTGACCGGCCGCCAACACCGGATCGGCGTCGGGACCGCCCGAGGTGTACACCTCTCCGCCCGAACACATGAAAGCACCCTCACCTTCGTCGGTGACGCGAATGCCGTTGCCCCAGTTGACCATGCAGCTCTCCGGCCGCGGCGGAACCGGAGTGGTCGTTCCCTCGCACCCGGCTTCGATTCTGGTGGGCAACTTGATGATGCCGCACTGGAAGTTCCCGTCGGGAGTGGTGAAGTAGTACGACTCGTTGCGCTCGAACTGCACGTCCGTGAGCGTCGTCGTCGGTGGCAGCGTCGTGGTCGGTGGTTCGGTGGTCGTGGGGACGACGGGCGCGACGGTGGTGGTTGTCGTCGGCACTGCGGTAGTGGTGGTCGAACTTGGCTGCGCCGCTACGGTCGGCGCTGAATCCGCCTCCCCGCCGCACCCTGCGAGCACGAGCGCCGACCCGACGCCCAACAAGACGAACCCCACCCGGACACGAACCACCCGACTACCTCCACACACGTCATCTTGGCCCAGCAACAGCCGACAGTGCACTCTATCGTGTGGTCGACTAAGTGCTGGTGACGCGCTTGTTCATCAGCCGTGAGAGCCACGCGGGCGAGAACCGCGACGCACTGAGAAAGAGCTTTGCCTGAGTTCCGACCGGGTAGTGAACCTTGTGTACGCGTCCGGCGCCGCGTGTGGCCGCCCACAGCTCCTGCGCGACGTCGGTGGCAGTCAGCTTGATACCCAACGATCTGGTGGCTCCGGTGTCCATTCCAGTGACCATCGCGGTCTGGACGAACAACGGCCAGAGCGCGAGAACACGGATGTCGTGCTGTGCCCATTCCAGATCGAGCGCCTCGGTCAGGCCGCGGATCGCGAACTTGGTTGCACCGTACGTCGCCAGTTCGGGCTGGCCGTAGATCGCCGAAGCGGAGCACAGATTGACCACCTGAGCGCCGACGGTATCGCGGAGGTACGGGAAAGCCGTGTGCGTGCCGTTGAGGGTGCCGGTGATGTTGATGTCGACCATTCGGCGATGCGCCGCAAGAGAAATATCCTCGAACCGTCCCGAGGAGAGCACGCCCGCATTGTTGATCAGGATGTCCAGACGCCCGGACTCCCCGGCAAAATCGGCCAGACACTGCGCCCATCCGGCCGGATCGGTGACATCCAGGACACCCGTCACGACGCTGCCACCGAAACCGTCGATCTCGGCCTTCAAGGAGGCAAGGCCGGCGTCGTCGATGTCGAACGCGCCGACGCGGTATCCGTTGCGCGCGAACAACAGCGACGTCTCCCGCCCGATTCCAGCCGCAGCACCGGTGATGAAGACGTTCGGTTCGCTCATCCGGTCAGGCTATCCTGGATATGGAGGAAATCTGATGAATCACCGTCGCGTCGTACACACCGTATGTTTCATCGCGGTGGGATATCTGATCGTGCTCGCGGTGTGGCTCGGATGGCTGGTCGAGCACACCCCACCTGGCACTCTGCCCTATCAGATCGGCGGGCTACTCGCCGCTTTCGGCTCGGTACTCGGATTCGGAATGGCCTGGGCCAATCGCCCGACCCGCGCCGAGCGCAAGCTCGAAAAGCACGGCCTCGAAGGGTGGGCACGAATCGACAAAGTCACACCCCTGCGCCGAACCGTCGACGGCGAATTGGCCAAGCTCGCACTCCGCCTCACGGTTCCAGGTTCCGATTCGTACTCGGGCCGGATCGAGTACGAGATCCGACCCGAGTTCAAAGACAAGATCACTCCCGGATCCACGGTCACCGTCATGGTGGACCCGAAGAACCGAGACCGAATCATGCTGTGCCCGTGAAAAACTAGACGCTCTTCTTGCGTCCCAGCGCCAACATGCCCTCCACCAGCATCAGTTGCGCTCCCGCGTACGACGCCAGGATCACACCCTCGGCAGCGGCGCGGCCGGCGGTCCCGCGGATGAACAGTCGACGCACCACGATCAGCCCGTCGGACGCGGTGAAGAGCACTCCGCCCAATCCGAGCCAGGAGCGTCGATCCTTGTTCGGGACGACAACGTCGAGCACGGCCTTGGACTGCGGTGCCAGAGCGGGGTCCGCCGACAACGTCGAGGTGGTTCCCAACATCAATCCGTATCCGGTGAGCGGCGTCGACACGCTCGGTGCCTTGGCACGGAGCAGACCGGACGCCGTCGACCAACCGCTGATGCGGGGTTTGAGGGCAGCACGGGTCGGCCGTGCCCCGCGGCGCAGGAGAAGAGCCGAGTAACTGGCCTGCATCACCGCGAACGAGGACGCGCCCTTGATCAGACGAGCATCGTTGTCCGGGTCGATCATGAACACGTCGCCGACGGTCGCAGCGGCGAGGCCGGCGAGAAGCAGTGCGGTATCGGCTGTTTCCGTCTCCGAGCGCTTGCGCAGCACTCGGGCCGCCAAGGCAGGTGCAATCAGCGGCTTCGCGATCTGCTGAACCCGCTCGTTACCGACCACTGCCCCGACCACCGTCGCTGCCGTCGCCGCCGCAAAAACTGCGTGCTCGATGCCCCACTTGCCCGCCATCACAATCCTCCTGTTGGTTACACGTCCAACAGCGACCGTACTGGGTCACTCAGGCAGCATCGCCGGATTTGACGTCCGCGCCGTAGACATCGACGTATTCCTGCCCCGACTGGTCACAGAGCACTGACATCAATTCGTCCGTCGCCGCGCGCACGACGGCCTGGTAGCCACGAAGTTCGCGGTACCGAGAGAAGTCGATCGGCTCCCCTACCGTGATCCGGACCTTGCTGAAGCGCCACATCCGCGTACCCGGCGGGTTGACTGCGTCGCCGCCGTGCACGACGACGGGAATGACCGGCGCCCCGGTTTCCAAGGCGACACGAATCGCTCCGGTCTTTCCCTTGTACAGGCATCCGTCGGGCGATCGCGTTCCCTCGGGATAGATCCCCCAGACTCCGCCTTTGTCGAGAATTCCGATGGCCGTGTCCAATGCCGCACGGGAGGCATCGGCGCCACTACGGTCGATCGGCACCTGACCCGCCCCACCGAAGAACCAGCGCTGCATCGCGCCCTTCACACCGGTCCCCGTGAAATATTCACTCTTCGCGACGAAGGTGATGCGCCGGCGCACCATGAGGACCAGGAAAAACGAGTCGACGACTGCCCGATGGTTTCCGGCGAGAATCACCGGCCCTTTCTTGGGGATGTGGTGCTGCCCCTCGATCGTCGGCCGCCCGAACAGCCAGAGGACCGGGCCGATCAGAACGTATTTGAACAGCCAATAGAGCACAGGGCATCACCTTTTCCGTCTAGTAGACAGTGTCTACGTCCAGAATAATAGACACTGTCTTCCATGACTGTCAGCAGCCTTCGCGATACACTCGTCGCCACCGGCGTCGAGATTCTCGATGCCGACGGCGCCACAGAACTGACGCTACGGGAGATCGCGCGTCGGGCGGGCGTGTCGCACGGCGCCCCGCGGAGATACTTTCCGACCCACAACAGCCTGCTTGCCGCAATTGCCTCACACGGCCTGCGCGATCTCACCGAAAGACTCCAACCGGCACTTGTCGGCAAACAACCCGCTCGTAGCCGATTGATCTCGGCAGCAATCGAATACGTGTCATTCGCCCAGGAGCGGCCGGCGATGTTCGAGTTGATATTTCGCCACGACCTCCTCGAAGCCGCCGGCAGCAACCTCCGAGAGTCGTCACTCCCGCTCTTCGCCGCCCTGCAAGCCTTGACCGAAGAGGCCGACGCGTCCGATCCCACCACTTCTGCGGTGAACATCTGGACCGGAACCCACGGCATCGCAGTGCTGGCGGCAAATCGAAGCCTCGCGCTCGTTGCACCCGGCCTCGACATCGCGGCACTGGTCACCACAAGTGTGACGGACCACCTTTTACGGACTCGTTGATTTACATAGTTACCCTATGCAATAATATTTTTCGTGACAGATGAAGAGCAGCAACTGCACGAACTACTCGTCAACCTCGTGAGCAACACGCACCGCTTCGCGAAGCTGGCAGGTTCTTTCGCGTCCGATCAGTACCCACGCGCCTGGCTGCGCGCGCTCTCACTCCTCGAGGAATACGGCGAAATGCGGATCAGCGATTTCGCTCGACTCGACAGAAGCTCRCAGCCCTCTGCCACTGCCCTACTGCGCAAACTCGGCGAGAACGGTTACGTCGAACGCCGCGCCGACCCGGAGGACGCCCGCGCAGTGCGCGTCGCCATGACCGAGAAGGGTCGAAATATCCTGAACGACGGCCGAAACGAGATCGCCGACGCTCTAGTCCCCCACTTCGTCGAACTCGGGCCCGAGCAGATCAAGAAACTGGCCGACGGATTGGCCGAATTGCGGTCCATCATCAAGACTTCCGACCCCAGCTGAAATACCCACCACTGAAAAAGGAGGTGGCCGTGAGCAACACGACCGCGACATCAACGCACCAGAACGAGGCTCCGCCGAGCCTCCTGAAACAACCGAAAGCGGTGTGGGCGGTAGCCTTTGCCAGCGTCATCGCCTTCATGGGCATCGGATTGGTCGATCCGATCCTCAAGCCGATCGGCGAACAACTCGACGCCACACCGTCGCAGGTTTCGCTCCTGTTCACCAGCTACATGCTCGTCACCGGCGTGGCCATGCTCATCACCGGTGTGGTGTCCAGCCGCATCGGCGCCAAGAAAACACTTCTCGTAGGCCTTGCCATCATCATCGTGTTCGCCTCTCTGGCAGGCGCTTCCAGCACCATCGGCCAGATCGTCGGATTCCGTGCCGGCTGGGGACTGGGCAATGCACTCTTCATCGCAACGGCACTGGCGGCCATCGTCGGCGCGGCCAGCGGCGGCGTCGCACGGGCAAYCATCCTCTACGAGGCTGCACTGGGCATCGGTATCGCGGTCGGACCGCTGGTCGGCGGCGTTCTCGGTGACATCAGCTGGCGCGCACCGTTCTTCGGCGTCGCAGCCCTGATGGCGGTTGCTTTCATTCTCATCGTCGTGATGCTTCCGAGCGCACCCAAGCCCGAACACCACACGTCCATCGCTGCACCGTTCCAGGCGCTGCGACACCGCGGGCTACTCACCGTTGCCATCACCGCGCTGCTCTACAACTACGGATTCTTCACACTGCTCGCGTACACACCGTTCCCCCTCGACATGGGGGCGTACCCGATCGGATTCATCTTCTTCGGCTGGGGCCTGATGCTGGCGATCTCGTCGGTTTTCCTCGCCCCTCGCCTGCAACGACGCTTCGGCACACTACCGATGATGATGCTGGCGCTGACACTGTTCGCACTCGACCTCGGCATGATGGCGCTCTTCACCGAGAACAAGATCGTCTTGATCGTGGGTGTCGTCCTCGCCGGGTTGTTCCTCGGCGTGAACAACACACTCATCACCGAAACCGTCATGATCTCGGCTCCCGTGGAACGGTCGACCGCCTCGGCTGCTTACAGCTTCGTTCGATTCGTCGGCGGCGCCGCAGCTCCGTGGGTAGCCGGCAAGCTCGGCGAGTCCAACGTCCACATGCCGTTCTGGGTCGGCGCGGTGCTCACCCTCGCCGCCGTGTTCGTCCTGTCGAGCGGACGCAAGGTCCTCGCACACGTCGACGACCACGATCCCGCGCCGCACAGCGTCGACGAAGCACTCGCCGTCACCGTCGGCGACTGACCCCTGTGAGTGGTTGAGGAGTGCAGGGACTCCTTAACCACTCACAGGGTGTCAGCTCAGGTTCAGATCTTCCAGGCCCAGCAGCGATCGGTACTCGACGCCCTCGGCGCCGATAATCGCGTCCGCACCCGTCGCGCGATCGACGACGGTAGCGACTCCGACCACTGTGGCCCCTGCCTCGCGCAGAGCCTTCACTGCTGTCAACGGAGAATTGCCCGTCGTGGTCGTGTCCTCGACAACCAGGACACGCTTGCCCACGATGTCCGGGCCCTCGATCTGACGCTGCATCCCATGAGCCTTCGCAGCCTTGCGAACGACAAACGCGTCGATCGGGCGTCCGGGAGCGTGCATCACCGCCATCGCAACCGGATCGGCGCCCATCGTCAAACCTCCGACGGCGTCGAAATCCCAGTCCGCGACCAGTTCACGCAGCAGCGAGCCGATCAGCGGCGCCGCCTTGTGGTGAAGTGTCGCGCGGCGAAGGTCGACGTAGTAGTCGGCTTCCTTGCCCGAAGACAGCGTCACCTTTCCGTGTACAACAGCCAATTCGCGCACCAGCGCAGCCAAATCCTCACGATCGCTCATGAGTGCTCAGCCTACCGACCACCGGCTTATGCTCGGCTTCTGCCTCTGGGCTACGTTCGGCTACTGCCTCTGGGCTACGTGCGCCCGCGGCCTCGTCCAACGATGTTGGTCAACCGGCGAACCAGCCCCTTGGGAACCAGACGCCCAGCCGTCGTGAGGACCTTGTACTGAATTCCCGGAATGCTGATGACCTTGTCGTCACCGAGATCCTTCATCGACGCCGCAACCACCTGGTCGACGCTCAACCACATCGGCTTGGGGATCGTGGACATCTCGATGCCCGCACGCTCGTGGAACTCGGTGCGGATGAAGCCCGGGCACAGCGCCTGAACGCGCACTCCCGTCCCGGCCAACCCGCCGGAAAGCCCTTCGGTGAACGAAATGACATAGGCCTTGCTTGCCGAATACGTCGAACCCCGCCCGGACAGCAGGCCCGCGACGCTCGCCACATTGACAATCGTTCCGTGCGCCGACGCGATCATGCTGGGCAGCGCCGCGCGGGTCAGCCGCATCACGGCGGTGACGTTGACGTCGAGTTGAGATTGAAGAAGCGTCGGATCTGCAGTCCAGAACTCGCCGGAGGTACCGAATCCGGCGTTGTTCACCAACACCTCGACGCCCTTCTCCAGACGAAGCGCGACGGTGTCGCGTCCAGCCTCCGATGCGAGATCGGCAACCAGAATCTCCGACTCGGTGCCGAACGTCGTCTTCAACTCGGACGCGAGGTCGTGCAATCTGACCTCGTCACGTGCGACGAGAACCAGGTCGTATCCGAGGGAGGCGTATTTCTTGGCAAAACCGGCGCCGAGACCAGAGGTAGGTCCGGTCACCAGGGCAACGGGACGCACAGGGCGATCCGAGTGGGAAGTCGACATACCGGCCACGCTAGTGGTTATCGCGGCGGGACGGGAACCTTAAAGGTCAGTCGACCGGGCGAATTGTGCCCGAGCGCTGGGACGCCGGACGCTGAGCCGGCTTGTCAGCCGCCTCGGGCTTGCGCAGCGATTGGTCCTGACGTGGCGCAGATTCCCGCGGTGCAGGCTCACGCGGTGCGGACTCACGCGGGGCAAATTCACGCGGCGGAGCTTCACGGGGCGGCTGCTCTTGACGCGAACGGGGCTGTTCTACCGGATCCGGAGTTGGGCGAGACTTCTCGGCGCCCGGCCGCGGGCGGCTCGGATCGTGATCGACCTCGAGTTCGTTGGGATCGGTGACGGGAGGCAGGACATGCAGAATGCCGGACAGGCGCGCAACCGACTCGATTGCAGCGTCCCAATCCCGACCGTTGCTGGTTACGGGGAGCGAGCCGAGAGTCCACTGGCCTTCGCTCCACAGCATGCTGATCGACGGCGGAACCGATTCGGTGAACGCCACCATGCGCTGATCACAGACACGACGTGCGATCTCGAGATCGGTCGCGAAGACGACTCGTGAACCGATCGCACCCAGCAGGTTCAGGTCGCCGTCCTTGGGCGGAGCCGTCGATTTCAACCGAAGATCGATGTCGACGTCCGACCCGATCTCGCGGCGAACGGCGACGATGGTTGCGGTCTCTTCCAGGTCGAACAGCACGAACTGCTCTCCGCGACGACGGCCTCGGACGACGTCGGTGGCAGTCAGGTAGTCCTGCTTCGCCATGACCGCGCGATGCCATTCGCCCGCCAGCTGATCGTCAGTGGCCGTGTACGTGTATCCCTGTGCCTTGGCCCAGATCTGACGCACTCGCCCGGATTGATCTCGCCTCGTCCTGTCGACGTACAGGAGCGCACCCGCGCCTGCGAGTGCAATTGCTGCCAGTCCGAACCACATTCCAGTCATCACCCTCCAGGGTAGCGACTCGCGGCCTCAACCTCCCGCGACACCCTGGTGGACTCGCCTGATGTGTCGTGAACGACTCAGTTGCCGAACTTCGGCAACGACGTACTCAGAATCGTGTTGGCGGTCATCGTGCCGTTCTCCACCGGAGTTCCGTCGACGACGATGTTGTCTCCTGGTTGCAGATCGGCGATCGTGGCGCGGTTGAGCGCGATGAGGGTGGTGTCGGCTGTGGTCAGAACCGTCACCTGCGATCCACCGATCGAATCGATGACCAACGTGCCGCCGTCGTTCGACTTGACGGTGCCGACGGCTCCCCCGGCGTCGCCGATGACTTCGCCGAGCCCGCCCGGGAGCTGGCTGAGCGGGGAATCCGTCGTCGGAGTCGGTGCCGTGGTGCTCGCCTTCGGCGGTGTGGTGGTCGGCGCCTGCGTCGTAGTGGTCGGCGGAACGAAAGCGGTCTGGGTTCCCTTGTCGTTCGAACCGAACGCCGAGAACGCGACGATCGCGATCACGGCGACCAGGATCCCGACCACACCGGCAGCCACCCACGTCGCGAGCTTGCGCTTCTTGCCGCCGCCCGACGACCCGTCGTCGATGAACGGCTGTTCCGGCGGAACTCCCCCGCCACCACCGGCAACCGGATATTGCTGTGTATTTCCGTACTGCTGTGTATTCCCGTACTGATCCGGGTTCCCGTACTGCTGGGCCGTGTACGGCGGATAGGCCTGCGTCGCACCCGGCGGCGGGGCCTGCGGATCGAACTGCGGGTTGTAGGCGGGGAAGGCCTGCGTGGGATTCGGCTGCTGTCCCTGCTGCCCCAAGTACTCCGTGTTCTGATCCGGGCCACCGTAGGGATACTGCTGCGCCCCCGGAAACTGCCCCGCCCCCGGCTGCTGACCGAAGTACTCCGTCGGCTGGTTCGGATTCTGGCCGGACACCGTCCCGTACTGCTCTGTCGGCTGGTCGGGCGTACGCCCCCACACCTCGGTGGCCTCGGGATCCTCACGGCGCGGCCCACCCGAGTTACGCGGATCGTTCTGATCGGTCATGCCTGGCTCACCTTCGGTTGGGACGAAAGAGCGTCGAAGTCGTTCGGAGAGGCGCGGGTGCAGACATCCCCAGTTCGAGCATCCAGCCATCCAGGGTAGAACAAAATGCGAATGCCCCGCCGATCCACTTGGATCGACGGGGCATTCCACTTACCGAATCAGGACAGAACCAACTGATCCGCGTCCTCGCTGACACCGACGTGCACGGTGTCGCCGTCCTGGACCTTGCCGGCCAGGAGCAGCTTGGCGAGCTGGTCGCCGATCGACTGCTGAACGAGTCGACGCAATGGCCGAGCGCCGTACAGCGGGTCGTAGCCGCGCACCGCGAGCCACATCCGGGCCGCACCGTTCACCTCGAGGGTGAGACGACGCGCAGCCAGACGCTTCTGCAGCTGCTCGAGCTGGATGTCCACGATGTGCTCCAACTGCTCTTCGGAGAGCGAGTCGAAGACGACCACGTCGTCGAGACGGTTGATGAACTCCGGTTTGAACGCGTGGCGTACCGCGTCCATGACCTGCTCCCGCGTGCCACCGGATCCTAGGTTGGAGGTCAGGATCAGGATGGTGTTGCGGAAGTCCACCGTGCGGCCTTGACCGTCGGTGAGTCGGCCTTCGTCGAGCACGGCGAGCAGGACGTCGAACACGTCCGGGTGTGCCTTCTCGACCTCGTCGAAGAGGACCACCGAGTACGGGCGTCTCCGAACTGCTTCGGTGAGCTGGCCGCCGGCTTCGTAGCCGACGTAGCCCGGAGGGGCACCGACGAGTCGGGCCACCGAGTGCTTCTCACCGTATTCGCTCATGTCGATACGGATCATCGCGCGCTCGTCGTCGAAGAGGAAGTCCGCCAAGGCTTTGGCGAGCTCCGTCTTACCGACGCCGGTCGGGCCGAGGAACAGGAAGGAACCGGTGGGCCGATTGGGGTCGGCGACACCTGCTCGGGCGCGGCGAACCGCATCCGAGACGGCGACGACGGCGTCGGTCTGGCCGACGACGCGCTTGCCGAGTTCGGACTCCATGCGGAGCAGTTTCTCGGTCTCGCCTTCCATCATCCGGCCCGCCGGAATGCCGGTCCAGGCTGCGACCACGTCTGCGACGTCGTCCGGCCCGACCTCTTCCTTGAGCATCACGTCACCGTCGGAGGCGGCTCCGGAAGCGACTGCTGCCTCTTCCAGTTCCTTCTCCAGCGCCGGGATGCGGCCGTAGCGCAACTCGGCTGCCTTGCCCAGATCGCCGTCACGCTCAGCGCGTTCGGACTCTCCTCGCAGGGTTTCGAGCTGTTCCTTCAGCACGCGCACCGAGTCGATGGCCTGCTTTTCGTTCTGCCAGCGGGTGCTGAGCTGATTGAGCTTTTCGCGATCGTCGGCGAGTTCCTGACGCAGCTTCTCGAGCCGAGCCTTGGACGCGTCGTCGGTTTCCTTCTCGAGTGCCACTTCTTCGATTTCGAGTCGGCGAACAGTGCGTTCCACCTCGTCGATCTCGACGGGTCGCGAGTCGATCTCCATACGAAGTCGCGATGCTGCTTCGTCCACGAGGTCGATGGCCTTGTCCGGCAGGAACCGCGAGGTGATGTACCGGTCCGACAGCGCGGCAGCAGCCACCAACGCGGAGTCGGTGATGCGTACGCCGTGGTGCACCTCGTAGCGCTCCTTGAGACCGCGCAGGATGCCGATGGTGTCCTCGACCGAGGGCTCACCGACGAGCACCTGCTGGAAACGACGCTCGAGTGCTGCGTCCTTCTCGATGTACTTGCGGTACTCCTCGAGCGTGGTGGCACCGACCAGCCGCAGCTCACCGCGGGCGAGCATCGGCTTGATCATGTTGCCTGCGTCCATCGCGGATTCACCGGTGGCGCCGGCGCCGACGATGGTGTGCAACTCGTCGATGAAGGTGATGACCTGTCCGGCACTGTTCTTGATGTCGTCGAGAACTGCCTTGAGGCGTTCCTCGAATTCACCGCGGAACTTGGCACCGGCGACCATGGACCCGAGGTCCAGGGACACGACGGTCTTGCCTCGAAGCGATTCCGGGACGTCACCCGCGACGATGCGTTGGGCAAGGCCCTCCACGATCGCGGTCTTGCCGACGCCGGGCTCACCGATGAGTACCGGGTTGTTCTTGGTACGACGCGAGAGCACCTGCACGACACGGCGAATCTCGGTGTCGCGACCGATCACCGGGTCGAGCTTGCCGCTACGTGCAGCTTCGGTGAGGTCGGTGGAGTACTTTTCCAGCGCTTGGTAGGTGCCTTCGGGCTCCGGGCTGGTGACGCGAGCGCTGCCGCGGACGGTGGTGAAGGCTTCACGCAATGCGTCCTGGGTAGCGCCATGACGTACGAGCAACTGCGCGACGTCGGAGTCGCCGCCGGCCAGTCCGTAGAGGACGTGCTCGGTGGAGACGTACTCGTCGTCCATCTCGGTGGCGAGGTGCTGAGCAGCAGTGAGTGCCGCGAGTGCCTCACGCCCGAGTTGCGGGGTGGAGCTTGCGCCGGTTGTCTTGGGCAGGCGATCGACGATTGCCTGTGCTTCACGGTGTACGACCGTGGGGTCGACGCCTACAGCTTTGAGTAGTGGGGCAGCGATGCCGTCGGTCTGGYCGAGCAATGCGACCAGCAGATGGGCAGGCCGGATATCGGGATTACCCGCCGACGACGCCGACTGCAGTGCAGCCGTCATCGCAGCCTGGGTCTTGGTTGTTGGTGTGAACGAGTCCACTTGTCACCTTTCTGGCGAAGTCGAACGGGAAGAGCCGCGACCGGTTGGTATTGCGACTGTGTCAATATGCTCAACGCGGACAAACTTGAGTCTATTCCGCTCAAGTTTGTTTTCGCCAGGCCGAGTTGGTTTCGTAGGTCACATTTTCAGCCGTACTAGAATTGTGGCGAGAGTTGCAGCTGGTGCGAAAGGGGGATGGATTGGATCCGACAGTGATCGCCCGTCTGCAATCCAGCCTCGATTCTCTGACCGACGACGAAGAGAGCCGTGCGCACTTCTCGGCAGTGTTCTACACCGGCCTCTTTGCGGAACATCCTCTGTACCGCTCATTGTTCCCGGCCGGGATGGAATCGCAGGGGCACCGTTTCTTCAGAGCGATCGAGTTCGTCGTCAAGAACCTTCCCCAGCATCGTCGGATCCGGAAGTTCCTCACCCAACTCGGCCGCGATCATCGCCGCTACGGCGTCGAGCGTGAGCACTACGAGGCTGCCGGTGTTGCACTCGAGCGCGCAGTTCGGTCGATGTACGGAACCAGCGCGCACAGTCGCTACAAGTGGACGCCGGAACTGGAGGACGCCTGGTCTCAGTTCACCGACCTCGTCGTGAGCACGATGGCCGACGGCGCCGAATCCGATACGACCCCGGCGCTCTGGGGCGCAACCGTGGTCAGCCACGAACGAGTCCTCGACGATCTGGCGATAGTGCGCCTCGAAGCCGACCCACCCATTCCGTACGGGGCGGGACAGTACGTCGGCGTTCAGATTCCGCAGCGTCCGAAAATGTGGCGGTACTACTCACCGGCGATTCCGACCAACCCTTTCGGTCAGCTCGAGTTCCACATCCGCAAGGTGTCGGGAGGATGGGTCAGCCCCGCGATCGTCAGCGAGACCAACGTCGGTGACCGCTGGGTCATGTCCACTCCCCTCGGCGGTCTCGAGGTCGACTTCACCAGCGACCGTGACGTTCTCATGATCGGATCCGGCACCGGCATCGCCCCACTGCGGGCACAGGTGATGGAAATGTCCCAACGCGCGCACAATCCGCGCGTGCACCTGTTCGTCGGCGGCCGGTATCCGTGCGACCTCTACGACCTCGAAACGCTCTGGCACATCTCGCTCAGTAATCCGTGGTTGACCGTCGTACCGGTTTCCGAAGAACCCGAAAACCCTTGGTGGCACAACGGACCGGTGCTGGAGCCACCCTTCGGAATGCACAGCCGACTGATCGGACCGATCGGAAAAGTGGTCTCGCAGTTCGGCTCGTGGGCCGACCGTCAGGTGCAGATCTCGGGGTCACCGTCGATGATCAAGACCACCGTCTACGCCTTGCGTACCGGCGGAACTCCGCTCGACCAGATCCGGCACGACCCGCTCTACTGACTACAGGAGAACTTTCATGGCCCAGCGAACCTGGTCGAGCACAGTCGTCGAACATCACCGTCTCCGTGAGGATCTGGCGGTTGTCCGCTTGGTCGGCGATGTCGTCCCCTTCCGCCCCGGCCAGTACGTCGATGTCAGCGTCCCGCAGAATTCGCGGTTGCTCCGTCGACTCTCCCCCGCACTGCCTCCCTCACACGACGGGAAGTTGGAGTTTCACGTCAAGACGGTTCCCGGCGGTTGGGTCAGCGGTTCGATAGTCAAGGACACCCAGCCTGGTGACGTCTGGCAGATCCTCGACCCGCGCGGCAACCTGTCCGTCGACGAGAACGGCCCCACCGTCATCATGGTCGCGGGCGGAACCGGCTTGGCCCCACTCCGGTCGATCATTCTCGATCTGGCTCAGACCCCGAACCCGCCGCAGGTGTACCTCTTCTTCGGTGGCCGAACGCTTCGCGATCTTTACGCAGCGGACATGTTGTGGCTGCTCGCCGACCAGTTTCCGTGGTTGCAGCCCATTCCCGTCGTCGAAGATCTCTCCGACGGCGGCCCGCCCGACGGGTGGTTCGACCGTTTGAACGTCGACATCGGATTCGGCGACGACCATCTCATCGAAGGCACGCTCGCCGACGTCGTCGCGTCGTACGGTGCGTTCACCGARCATCAGGTCTTGGTGTGCGGATCAGCGGCCATGGTTCGATCGACGCGTGATCGATTGATCGAGGCCGGAACGCCGGCCGAGGTCATTCAGTTCGATCCGTACTGACGGTCAGTACGTCGGATCATTGCGAACGGTGTCGACGTCGATGCCCACCGCGCGAAGCCTGAATTTGGTGCTGTTGACCATGGATTCGCTGCCGACGACCTGGATGTCGTAGCCCGCCCAGTCCCCGAACGAGGTCACGACCTTTCCGACCTTGCCGACGATGCGCCTTGCCATGCCGATCGGCGGCAGCGGTTCCGGCTCGGTGTGCCACCACGGATTCTCGTCTTCTTCCGAGACCGGGATGATCGTGAGCCACGGGTGCTTCTCGGCCAGCTTCCACAGATGAGGAAGGTCGTAGAGATCGCACGGATGCTGTCCGGAGTAGAACAGTTGGACCTTGCGAGTGTTGCCGCGTCGGATCAGTTCGAGGATCTGAGCGCGAAGAGGCGCGACACCTGTTCCCGACGCGATCATCAAAAGGTCCTTGGAGTTCTCCGGAATCCCCAGGGCGCCGATGGGCGAACCGACCACCCAGGTGTCACCGACAGCGGTTTGGTTCACCATGACCGGGCTGACCCACCCGCCGGTGACCTGACGAACGTGGAACTCGAGGACTCCAGTCCCGTCGTACGGCGTGGCCGGTGAGAGGTAGCGCCACATCCGCGGCCTCGCGGCGACCTGCACGCTGACGTACTGACCGGCGCGGTATTGCATAGTCTGGTCGAGTTGCAGCCTGACGACGGCGACGCCCTTGATGACCGGGCGGCATTCGATGACGGTGGCACTCCAGGCGGGCGGGCCGTCCTCCGCGTTGGCGGCGTCCATCATCGCTGCCGAGATGATCGCGAGCGCGTTGCGCCATGCGCTGTCGACCTCGTCTGTCCACATTTCGGCGCCACCGAAAGTCTCGAGTGCTTCGATCAGGGCATTGCCGACTGCCGTGTAATGCTCGTCGGTGACGCCGTACTTGCGGTGATCGCGGCCGAGCTGCGCGAGGTACTCGAGTATCGCGTCGGACTCGTCGAGGCGTTCGACGACGTGAGCGATAGCGCCGACAAGCCGGTCCCGCTGCACATCCATCGCTGCCGGAAAGAACTCCCGGGTTTCGGGCGATCGAGCGAACAGGATCGAATAGAAGGTACGGGCGAGCCGTTCCGGACCATCTTCTACCGCAGCGACGGATTTGAAGCTCGACCGGACCAGAGAGATTGCTTGCGAATCCACGCTCATCCTCGTCCCGACTAGACGCGGCAAGACCCGCCGCGGAATTTCGTCTGCAGCTTATGTCACAAATGTCTGACTCGTAAATCATTCTGGACAAGTGTCACAATGCGACCCCATTTCGCGGTGTGACCGTCCCTTTCTTATTCTTGCGTGCAAGATAAACAAGAGCTTCGACACTCTCAATCGCCGAGCTAACGTTCAGCGAAATCTCAACCAGCCAAACAGGAGTCGTGCCGTGGATTTTGTTCGACAGGACGAATTGCCCACCGATAGCGGGCTTACGTCCCAGATCGCCTCCACCACCCCGACGCTGACCGAGCTTCAACGTCGGGAACTCGAGTGCGTCGAATTTTTCGACTCTCCGGAACTGGGCCACCTCCCGACGTCTCGGCGGCGCGAGGCCTTGCGTGAGCTCCACCGGACCGGTACCTACACGCACACAGCGGAGGAATTGCTCGTCGGCGCCAAACTCGCCTGGCGAAACCACGCCAGGTGCGTCGGTCGCGCGCATTGGCGGACCCTCAAACTCATCGACGCGCGCGATGCCGTCACGGCTTCCGCTCTCGCAGAAGCGTGCTGGGAGCACCTGCGACTGTCGACCAACGGCGGCGCTCTGCAGTCCGTCGTGACGGTCGGGCCGCTTCCCCGCGAGGACGGCCAGGAGTACCGCATCCTCAGCCCGCAACTGATCCGCTACGCCGGCTACCGGCAACCGGACGGCACCATCCTGGGCGACCCGTGGCACGTCGATCTCACCGCTCAGGTCACCGCGATGGGATGGAAGGGCGCCGGTACGGCGTTCGACGTTCTCCCCGTGCTGATTTCGGTTCCCGACGAACCCCTGCAGTACTTCGACGTCCCGACCGACCTCGTTCTCGAGGTCGAGATCGAGCATCCCGAATACAGCTGGTTCGCTGATCTGGGGCTTAAATGGCATGCCGTTCCCGCGGTCTCGGACATGAACCTCGACATCGGCGGAATCGTTTATCCCTGCACACCGTTCAGCGGTTGGTACGTCAGCACCGAGGTCGGTGCACGCAACTTCAGCGACACCGATCGCTACAACATGTTGCCGACCATCGGGGCGATGATGGAGCTCGACATGAGCCACGACCGCACGCTCTGGAAGGACCGTGCACTGGTCGAACTGAACCGCGCAGTTATCCACAGCTACCGCAAGGCCGGCGTCATCATGGTCGACCATCACACTGTCGCAAAGCAATTCATCGATCACATCGCGCGTGAGGACAAGGCCGGGCGCAAGTGCCCGACCGACTGGTCATGGGTGAACCCGCCCATGTCCAGCTCGCTCACGCCGACGTTCCACCGCCTGTACGACGAGCCCGATCTCGACATCCGGCCCAACTTCGTGACAAAAAAGAAGAAGGGCACCGACCAAGGCCGGTGCCCCTTCCACAACTGATCGCACTCAGAAGGGGATCTGCCCCAATCCGACACCGACCACGAGCATCGTGATCGAGATCAGGCCTGCTCGCCACAGGACCTTCTTGTGGTGATCCGCCAGGGACACACCGGCGAGCGTGACCAGCAGCAGGATCGCCGGGACCAGCGGACTCTGCATGTGCACGGCCTGCCCGGTGATCGAAGCGCGCGCCATCTCCACCGGCTCGATGCCGTACTGGGCTGCCGTCTCGGACAGCACCGGCAGCACACCGAAGTAGAACGCGTCGTTGGTCATGAAAAACGTGAGCGGAATGCTCAGGACGCCCGTGATGACGGCCAGATGCGGGCCCATCGCGTCGGGAATGACCTGGAGCAGCCACTCTGCCATCGCCTCGACCATGCCGGTTCCCTGGAAAACGCCGGTCAGCACCGCTGCTGCCAGCACCATCGCGACAACGGAGACGATGCTCGACGAATGGCGTGCGATTGCTTCGCCCTGATCCTTGACCGCCGGGAAGTTGACCGCGAGAGCGATCGACGACGCAATCATGAACAGCACCGGGATGGGCAGGATGTCCATCACGAGCACGACGAGAAGGATCGTCGTCAGCGCGGCGTTGAACCAGAGCAGCTTCGGTCGCAAGGTGTCCCGCTTGGGGTCGAGGCCGTCGATGAATCGTCCGGTGTCGCCGCCGTCGTCTTCGGAGTCGTTCGAGCCGCCGGTGCCGGCGCTACCGGTGCTGGAACTTCCACCGTTTCCGACCTTTTCGAGGATGCGCTCAGAAGTCAGGACCAAAGTCCCGATCCTGCGACGCTCCATGATCCCGAGGTGAATCGCGAATCCGAGCACCATGATCAGGCCGACGATCAACGACGGCACCATCGGGACGAACACGTCGGAGGGCGAGAGTCCCAGCGCGCTAGCCGCCCGCACGGTCGGGCCACCCCACGGAATGATGTTCATCGTCGCGTTGGACAAGCCGGCGATCACCGTCAGTACGACGGGACTGACACCGAGTTTGAGGTAGAGCGGCAGCAGCGCGGAGGTCACGATGATGAAGGTCGTCGAACCGTCTCCGTCCAGCGAAACCACCATCGCGAGCACCGCGGTGCCGACCACGAGCCGCATCGGATCGTCTCGCACCATCCGCAAGATGAGTTTGACCAGCGGATCGAAGAGGCCGACGTCGATCATGATTCCGAAGAAGATGATCGCGAAGAACAACAGCGCCGCGGTGGGTGCGAGCGACTTGATGCCGTCGGTGATCATGTCGCCGATGCCGAGGCCCGCTCCGGCGAGTAGTCCGAAGGCCACCGGCACCAGGGTCAGTCCCACCACCGGGGTCGCGTGTTTGGTGAGGATCAGGAACATGAACACCGCAACCATGAGGAAGCCGAGTGTGACGAGCATGATGAACTCCTTTTGTGCTGAGTTGCCGAGAAAAACGGCACGGCAAATCGAGCCGGTGACCTTCGTGGAGGTGAAACGAAACTTCGGTTGTGCTCAGTTGGTTCCGGGCGGATCGAGTGTCGCGTCGACGAACCGGGATTGTTCGGCGAGGAAGACAGAGAACTCGGGTTCGGTGAGAACTGCGCTGTTCCAACCATTTCGGTCGGACAGCTCGTTCCACCGTGGACTTGCCGCAAGATCCCGCACTAAATTCTGTAAATGCTGACGCTGGTCGTCACTCAATCCGGGGGGCGCCATGAGACCCCGCCAGTTGGTGAACGTGACGTCGACGCCCGACTCCGCCATGGTCGGTGCATCCACCGCCGGAGTGCGCTCCGGCGAACTGACCGCAAGGACCCGAACCGTGCCTGCCGCAATCTGATCCAGGTACTCCCCGATACCGGTGGCGGCGACGTCGACCTGCCTGGTCAGCAGCGCCGGAAGCAGCTCTCCGCCGCCGTCGTAGATTCGGTAAGGGGACAGCGACGGATCGACGCCGACCGCCCGTGCGAACAGAAGGCGGAACAGCCCGTCCGGTCCGCCTTCACTCGAACCACCACCGATCGAGATCGACGACGGATCCGCCACCCAGGCCTGCGTCAGATCTGCCAGAGTTTTGTAAGGCGAATCTGCTGGGACCAGTACAGCTTCCGGTTCTTCGACCAGTCTCGCGATCGGTGTCACGTCGGAAAGGGTGTGTTCGGACGGCAGTATCTCGAGCGAACCGAGAACGCCGAGTCCCATGACCATGAGTAGATCGGGATTTCCGCGTTCGAGAGCCAACCGGTTGAGTCCGACGATGCCACCCGATCCGGGCAGAACAACGACGTCGGCGTCGACGGTCCCTTCGTCGGCCAGTGCCTGCACCATGGTCCGGGCGGTCAGGTCGTAACCACCACCGGCCACCGAGGGCACCAGTACACGCAGTTCTTCGGAACTCTCACCCGCTCGACCACCGGCGAAGAAGGACTCGACCGGAGTGCATCCGGTCGAGAGCACGAGAGCCATCGCGCAAGCACCGAGCAGGGCGATATGCCTGCTCAGTCGCTTCGATGTCCTCATGGCCTTGTCCTTGTCTGCTGGCTGTCTGCTGGTACCGCTGTGTGAACAGGTTTCATACTGACGCACTTTGTGACTGAGGTCACCATTGGGAAAGCAAATTGATTTGTGCTCATTGTGCTCACGAACAGCCGCTTTCCCGGCATCGAACTGAAGGCTAGGGTCTGGCTGGTGTCCTCAGGAAACGAGCAGGCCGAGCGAGAGCGCAAGTCGCCTCTGCGTGAGCGCCTGTTTCGGCGCCGGCACACTCTGGCGACCCAACTTCTCGAACTGCAACTTCTGATCGTCGTCGCAGTTCTCGTGTGTGTCACCGCCCTCTCCCTCGCTCAGTCGTCTGCGAGTTTCCAACGCGAGGAGGGACGTCGCGCACTCTCGGCAGCGGAATCACTAGCAGCCAATCCAGCGGTACGTGAACTACTCCCCCAGGCACAGACTCGTCTCCGCTCCGGACTACAAGGTTCGGTCGACTCGGTACGCGCCATCTCGGGCGTCACCTACGTCTCGCTTGCCGACGCCGACGGCAGTGTCGTCATTTCGACGCGTCCCGGCGATGTCGGCGTCGACGCACGTCAGACACAGGATCGGTCATGGACGGGTTTGGTCGACACGTCCTCCGGCAAGGCAGTGGAAGCGCACGTTCCGATTCTCGGCAGTGAAGGAGGGATCACCGGAACCGCGATCGTCGGCATCGAGTACCCCTCGATCTGGACGCGACTGCTGCAATCTGCACCGAACCTCCTGGTATACCTCGCGGTGGCCTCGCTTCTCGGGGGCGTCGGTTCGATCCTGTTGGCCCGCAGGGTCAAACGGCAGACCCTCGGCATGGAGGCCCGCGAGATCCTGGACCTGGTTCGCCAACGTGAGGCGATGCTGCGTGGCCTCAAGGAAGGTGTCATCGCATTCGACGCGCAGGGAAAGGTGGTGCTGATGAGCGACAGTGCCCACCAACTCCTCGACATCCCACGCGGGAGTGCCGGTAGATCTGTGCGGGACCTCGGTCTCGACGACCGACTCCAGAGTGTACTGACCTCCGGCACAACCGAATCCGATCAGTTGGTTCTTGTCGGAGATCGACTACTCGTCCTCAACACCGTCTTGATCGAATCGAAAGGCCGCACCATCGGGTCGGTCACCACCTTCCGCGACCGCACCGAATTGCGCTCCGTGGAAGAAGAACTCGACGTGACCAAAACCAGCACGGACGCGCTACGCGCCCACATCCACGAGTTCGACAATCAGTTGCACACCATTTCCGGCCTCATCCAGCTCGGCGAGTACGACGAGGTGGTCGGCTACGTCGAGGGCCTGACCATGGAGCGCGCACAGGTCAGTGCGGCCGTGACCGACAAGATCGCCGACGTCGGCACTGCCGCACTCGTGATCGCCAAGATAGGTGCCGCTGCACAGGGATTGGTCACCGTGGAACTGACCTCGGACACGCACCTGGACTCGGTTGATCGCCGACTCGGCCGAGACCTCGTGACGGTGGTCGGAAACCTCGTCGACAATGCCGTCGACGCTGTCGGTGAGATGCCGGAAGCGTCGCGCCGCAAGGTTCGATTGTCGATTCGGGGCCGTGGCACCGCCGTCGAAGTACGGGTCGAGGACGCCGGCCCCGGTATCGCGCCGGAGAATCGCGACAGGGTTTTCGGCCAGGGCTGGAGCACCAAGGGACAATCGAGCGACGGACACGGTTTCGGCTTGGCACTGGTACGCCTGACGTGTCGTCGACGCGGTGGCGACGTCACCGTGAGCAGTCGTTCGACAGAGGGCATCGAATGGACTGTCTTCACCGCAGTCCTACACGACGGAGAGGGCGCATGATCCGGGTACTGGTGGTCGACGACGACTTCATGGTGGCGAAGGTGCACAGCGGATTCGTCTCGCGGATAGACGGTTTCGAAGTGTGTGGCGTCGCCCATTCGGCCGAGGCCGCGCTGGCCGCAGTCGGTGAGTTCCAACCCGACCTGGTGCTTCTCGACGTCCACCTGCCGGGCACCACCGGACTCGATCTGATCGCCCCGTTTCGCGAGCTGGCACCGGAGCTGGATGTTCTTGTCATCACGAGTGAGCGCGAGGCCGGCTCGGTCAAGAAGGCGCTGCGCAGCGGCGTCGTGCATTACCTGATGAAGCCATTCACGTTCGAGGTTCTCCGTGAGCGTCTCGAGCGTTACCGATCGACATACGCGAATCTCGACAGCTCCGGCGAAGCAGAACAGACAGCAGTGGACGAGGCCTTCGGTGTGGCAGGTGGCGCGCCCGGGGCGTCGTCCCACAAAGGTTTGCCCAAGGGACTCAGTCCCGAGACTCTTCTGTTGGTCGAGACAGCTCTGCGAGACGACACCGAACCCGCCTCGGCAACAGACATTTCCGAGAGAGTCGGTATCTCGCGCGCGAGCGCGAGGCGCTACCTCGAGTACCTCTACGAGTCCGGGCGGTCCACCACCTCGCTGAAATACGGAGTGGTGGGCCGCCCGGAGCGTCGTTACGTCTGGAAACGCTGACCCTTCGCTACACGACGCTGGTTCCTAGACTGCGCGGGCGCTGGTCTCCCAGTACCGCGCGCGCAGTGCCTTCTTGTCCAGCTTGCCCAGCGGTGTCAACGGGAGTGAATCCACGAAGTCGATGCTCTTGGGAGCGTGAACCGAACCCTTGGCTGCCTTCACCTTGTCGACCAGTTCCTCGGTGTCCACGGTCAGTCCGGCACGAAGCACCACGCAGGCCTTGACGGCTTCGCCCCACTTGTCGTCCGGTACACCGACTACCGCCACCGATGCGACGGACGGGTGCGCCGAGATCACGTCTTCGATCTCGCGCGGGAACACGTTGAAACCACCGGTCACGATCATGTCCTTCTTGCGATCGACGATGGACATGAACCCGTCCTTGTCCTTACGTGCGATGTCGCCGGTGTGCAGCCAACCCCCGCGGAACGCCTCGGCGGTTTCGGCCGGCTTCTTCCAGTAGCCCTTCATGATCAGCGGGCCGCGCACGCAGATCTCACCGAGCTCTCCCTGCGGCACCTCGTTGAGGTCGTCGTCGAGCAACCGGACGTCGAGCCATGGCACGGGCCGCCCACAGGTAGCGAGGCGGGCCGGATCGTCGGCGACGTGTTCTTCCTTGCGCAGCACCGAGATTGTCATGCCGCACTCGGTCTGACCGTAGAACTGGAAGAAGATCTGCCCGAACTTCTTGATGCCCTCTTGCAATCTGGCCGGGGACATCGCGGACGCTCCGTAGAACAGCGTCTGCAAACTCGATACGTCACGCTTGGGCAGATCGGGGTGGTCCATGAGCATGTAGATCATGGTGGGCACCAACATGGTTGCCGTGATCTTGTGCTTCTCGATCGCCTCGAGCACGGCCCCCGGTTCGAAGGCGGGCAGGACGATCAGAGCGCCCCCGCGCAGCAAAGTCGGGATGAAGAACGCCGCGCCTGCATGTGAGAGTGGCGTGCAGATGAGAAAGCGGTTGTCCTCGGGCCACTGCCACTCCGACATCTGGATCTGATTGAGCGCTGCACCCGAACGGAACGATCCCACAACACCTTTGGGCTTACCGGTCGTTCCACCGGTGTAGACCATGCTGCTGGCGTCTTCGGCATCGACGTGCGCTGCCTTCAGCGGCGCAGGCTCGAATGTCGCGGCCAGAGCAAGGATGTCGATCCCCACTTCGGACGGGCCCATCGAGAGCACGTTGGTCAGCGAAGGCGACGACGCCTTCAACTCGGCGGCACGCTCTTCGAAGGCATTGGGATCGAAGATGAGGGTCTCGATCTCGGCGTCGTCGACGATGTACTTGTGGTCGTCGAGCGATCCCATCGGGTTCAGGGCACTCGCCCGGCAGCCGGTGATCATGGTCGCGCCCATGCTGATCAGCACCTCGGGGCGGTTCTTCGACAGCATCGCGGTGCTGGTGCCCTGAGTGATTCCCAGCGACGCGAGAGCCTGGGCGAAGCAGCTGATCTGATCGCGCATCTGCCCTCCGGTGAGGATCACGTCTCCGAGGTACAGCGCAGGCTTGTCGTGATTGCGTTCCAGAGCGGTGATGAGCAGGTCCGGACCGTATACCGGTCGGTGCAGGTCAGCGAACTCGTCTGTCATCTGGTCTTCCTTCTGCTCGGCGCGTGCAGTCATCGAGATGTGCTCCCGGTCACGGATACGATATCCAGAATTGCACAAAACTGGAACAGGTTCCACCTCTTCGAACGAATCCGAGAATGCTCCCGATCAGCGGGAAGCCCGTCGTCACCCGCGAGAGCGGTGGTTAGCGTCGATGTACCCACCGAGACGACAGCGTCTCGGTCGCGTCCAACGGAGAGTGTCATGACTACCAACCTCGGTACCGCCCACTTCACGGCATCTGCTCCCCGTATGTCCACCACGCTCCTCTCGGATTTCGACTCGCTGTACGGCACCGTGCGCTCGGCACCCGACGGGTCCGTCGTCGAACAGGACGTCGTGTTCTTCGGGCGCCCTGATCCGGGCGCGCTGCTCACCGGATCCGTGAGGCCGCTGGGCTCGACTCTCGAGCGGATCACCGAATACCACGACCAGACCGGGCATCTGGTTGCCGAGGTCTTCGTCCGGGAAGCCCCGACAGCGGGCACCGGAACCGATTCCGTTGCTGCCCTTGCCGATTTCGCCGCTCGTCGTTACGGCTCGGCGTCGCTACGACGGTTCCGCGGACGTTGCACCGCAACTTCCGCGGGAGCAGATCTGAACTGCTCCGTGACGGTGCTCGCTACGTACGAGAAGGACCACGAGAGCGTCGCCGACGTAGCTCTGGTCGCCACCGATCCCACCGGGGTCGTCACCGCTCGGGCCTGGGCGACTTACGCGATCGACGATGTGGCGACACTCGCGAGCTGAATCTCTGCAGGTCACCGAGCGGGTGTTCCATCCAGCGGGAACTGCCGTATCTCCAGAGGACGCTTCGTCGTTGTATGAGACGGATCACATCACTGGAGCGTCGCAAGACGCGGCTCGGAGGAAGACATGGCACTCGGAACCGGCCCACTCACCACTACGGACGCCTCGACGCAGTCGGGCGCCGGCGAGGAAATTCGAGAAATCGAAGCGGCAGCGCCCCCGGCGCGGTTCGCGCGTGGATGGCACTGCCTCGGACTGAGCAATACCTATCGCGACGGTCAGCCCCACCAGATCGAGGCATTCGGCACCAGCCTTGTCGTCTTCGCCGACAGCAAGGGCGACATCAAGATTCTCGACGCCTACTGCCGCCACATGGGTGGCAACCTCGCTCACGGAACCGTCAAGGGCGATTCGATCGCCTGCCCGTTCCACGACTGGCGTTGGGGCGGTAACGGAAAATGTACGGCGATCCCCTACGCACGACGCGTTCCGCCGCTGGCCAAGACGCGGGCGTGGACCACACTCGAGAAGAACGGTCAGCTGTTCGTCTGGCACGATCCCCAGGGAAATCCCCCGCCCGCCGAGGTCACAATTCCCGACATCGAGGGCTTCGGAAGCGATGAGTGGAGCGACTGGAGCTGGAACACGCTCACCATCGAAGGCTCTCATTGCCGCGAGATCGTGGACAACGTCGTGGACATGGCCCACTTCTTCTACGTTCACTACTCGTTCCCCAAGTACTTCAAGAACATCTTCGAAGGTCACGTAGCGAGCCAGTACATGGAATCGGTGGGACGCGAGGACATCATCAGCGGCACCAACTACGGCGATCCCAACGCTGTTCTTCGTTCGGATGCTTCGTATTTCGGTCCGTCGTACATGATCGACTGGATCAAGAGCGAAGCCAACGGGCAGATCATCGAAACTGTATTGATCAACTGCCACTACCCCATCTCGAACAATGCCTTCGTGTTGCAGTACGGCGCGATGGTCAAGAAGCTTCCCGGTATGGACGACGAGTCCACTGCCGCGATGGCCGCGCAGTTCACCGAGGGCGTCGAGATGGGATTCCTTCAGGACGTGGAGATCTGGAAGAACAAGGCCCCGATCGACAACCCGCTGCTCTCGGAGGAGGACGGCCCGGTTTACCAGTTGCGGCGCTGGTACAACCAGTTCTACACCGATGTCGAGAACGTCACGGAAGACATGACGAAGCGCTTCGAATTCGAGATCGACACTACCCGTGCAGTGGAGAGCTGGAAGCGGGAAGTCGCCGAAAACGTTGCCGCACGTGACGCCCAGGCGCTCGAGACAACCTCCTGATTCGCAGTCGAAAACACTGCTGAGACAACCTGACTGAACGCAAGGAACAACATGACGTACGAAGTGCTCGAACAGATCAACGCGATGGCCGACGACATCTTCGCCGAAGGCATCGAGGCCGAGCGGATCGGCCGGGTGGCCGACGACACCGCCAAGAAGATGAAGGCAATCGGTTCCATCCGCATGCTCCAACCCAAGGAACACGGCGGAATGGAGGCGCATCCTYGCGAGTTCGCCGAGACCGTGATGCGCATGGCTTCGCTCAATCCCTCGGCCGGCTGGGTACACGGGATCGTCGGAGTTCACCCGTGGCAGCTCGCGTTCGCCGATCCCAAGGTGCAGCAGGAGATCTGGGGATCGGATCCCGACACCTGGATGGCATCGCCGTACATGCCCGGCGGAATGTGTATCCCCACCGACGGCGGCTACAAGTTCTCCGGCCGCTGGCAGTTCTCTTCCGGCACCGACCATTGCGACTGGGCTTTCCTCGGCGCGATGGCGTGCGACAAGGACGGCAACATGGAGATGCCGCCGCGCATGCTCCATGTGATCATTCCGCGCACCGACTACGAGATCATCGAAGACTCGTGGGATGTCATGGGACTTCGCGGCACCGGCTCCAAGGACCTCGTGGTCAAGGATGCGTACGTCCCCGATTACCGCGTCATGGACTGCGACGAGGTCATCGACGGAACGGCGGTGCGCAAGTACGGGCGCACCGAGACGCTGTACCTGATGCCGTGGTCGAACATGTTCCCCCTCGGTATCACCGCCGCCACCATCGGCATCTGCGAGGGAATGCTCTTCCACGCCAACGAGTACCAGGCCGATCGCATCAACGCACAGGGCACGGCAGTCAAGGACGACCCGTACACCTTGTTCGCCATCGGTCAGGCAACTGCCGACATCCGGGCGGCCCGCGACACTCTGCTGGCCAACGTCGACCGCATGTGGGATCGAGTGGATGCCGGCAAGGAAGTCACCTTCGAGCAGCGCGCCGAGGGACGTCAGACTCAGGTGCAGGCAGCGTGGCGCGCAATCAACGCGATCGATCAGGTCTACCCGCGCTGCGGCGGCAACGCACTGCGGATGGACAAGCCGCTTCAGCGATTCTGGCGCGACGCCCACGCGGGACAGCACCACGCAATTCACGTGCCGGGCACTGTATTCCACGCCGCCTCGCTGAGCCGTCTCGGCGCAGATCCGCAGGGTCCGCTGCGGGCGATGATCTGATCAGACTTCGACACAAGAAATCGACAGGAACAGAACACGATGACACACACTGACATCAAGGGACTTGGCTACGTCAAGATCTCGACCAACGACATGGCACGTTGGCGCACTTTCGCTTTCGATGTTCTCGGATTCGCCAAGGGCAGTGGGCCGGACGAGAACGCTCTCTACCTACGACTCGACGAGCGTGCTGCTCGCATCGTCGTCGTCGAGGGTGAGCGCGACGAGATCGTCAACATCGGTTGGGAGGTCGCCGATCACGCCGCACTGCGCCGCGTTCAGGAGGCCCTCGAAAAGAACGGCACCGAGGTGGAGCAGCTTTCGCTCGCCGAAGCGGATGCTCGACGGGTCGAAGAGGTCATCGCCTTCACCGATCCCGGTGGAGCAGCCATCGAGGTCTTCCACGGCGCGATCCTCGACCACAGCCCCGTGGTGACGCCCTTCGGCGCTCGATTCGTCACCGGCGCACAGGGTCTCGGCCACGTCGTGCTCCCGGTGATGGACAGTGCTGCGAGCTTCGACTTCTACACCGAGGTGCTCGGCTTCTACCCGCGCGGCGCCTTCCGCCTGCCGGCCCCGCCCGAATTCGGGCCGCTGCGAATCCGTTTCATGGGCGTCAACGAGCGTCACCACAGCTTGGCCCTGTGCCCGGCACCGCACGGCGGCGCACCCGGCCTGATTCACATCATGGTCGAGGTCGACACCCTCGACGCCGTCGGCCAGGCTCTCGACCGAGTGATGAAGGACGGATTCTCCGTGTCGTCGACCCTGGGTCGCCACACCAACGACAAGATGATCTCCTTCTACGTCCGCGCACCCGGCGGCTGGGACATCGAGTTCGGCACCGAGGGCGCGAAGGTGGATCAGGACTCGTACTCCTCCGAGGAGATCACCGCTGACAGCTACTGGGGCCACGACTGGTCCGGAAGCGAACCGCTGGCAGCTATGTAGTACCTGCCGGTGACGATGTAGTACCCGCCGGTAGCAAACAGACGAAGGGGCTTGCGCGAGCATTCGCGCAAGCCCCGTCGTCGTTTCCACCGTGACGCGCCCGAAAACAGACCGGTGATCCACTTCACAAATCCACAACTCTATGACACTATTTCTAATTGAAATAGCCAGTTCACTGGTTGTGGAGCTCTAAGAGAAGTGAGGTACACGATGACACTGCAGGCTGTGGATGCTTTAGGCGCCGATTCGGCCCCGACAGCAATTCTCGATCGCGTCTCGCTGGTTCTCGACGCCTTCGACGGTCCCGGCAGGTTGACGCTCGCTCAGGTCGTTCGGAGCACGGGCTTGCCGCGCTCGTCTGCCCACCGCATGCTCGAACGTCTCGTCTCGATGCGTTGGCTGCGCCGCGACGGCCGCGACTACGAACTCGGTATGCGCCTCGTCGAACTGGGATCGCTCGCGGTTCATCAAGACCGCCTCCACGCTGCAGCCATGCCGCTCCTCCACGAGCTCTACCGCGTTACCGGCTTCGTGGTTCACCTCGGCATCCTCGACGGGCCCGATGTGGTCTACATGGAGAAGATCGGCGGACGCCTCGCTGCCGCGGTGCCGACGCGTGTCGGTGGTCGACGCCGGGCCGAGACCACTGCGATCGGTCAGGCACTGCTTGCATTCGGTTCGCCGAAGTCCTCGGGCTACGCACTGCCCCACCTCGCCAGGATTCGCGAATCAGGGGTGGCATTCGAAACCGGAAACGGCCTACCGGGATTCAGCTGTCTTGCGGCACCGATCGGCCCCATCGGCCGCGCTGTTGCCGCGGTATCCATCTGCGCGCCGTCGAAGGCTCTCCGACTCGACCACGTCAGCGCAGCGCCGGTTCGGATGGCGGCCGCTGCCATTTGGCGTGGCATCGACGGCGGATCGCTGAGCGTCACTCCGACGTTGCAGCGTCGTCACCTGCTGCGCAACATGCCGACCGCAGCCGGGGCCTGACTCAGATATTCGAGCCGTTGCCGGTGAGACCGGCTTGCTCGAGCGCCAACACGTACTCCTCGACGTTCTTCCATCTGCCAGGCGTCGAGGGCAACGGCGATCCCAGTCGGTCGTGCTCGGCGACGTTCGCGAACTCGGCGGACGCACGATCGATGTCTTCGAGTAGTTCGCGAGCAAGTTCGATCTCGGCTCGGAAGTACCGTTCCGACCATCGCAACGTCATGACCGGGAACGACCAGGCCGGCTCGTTCTCGGCATGATCTGCGTGGAGTTTCGCGCGTCGAATCTGCTCTTCGACGTTGGCGATATGGGCTTCGACCAGTGCCTTCAGTCGCTCGGGTTCGTTGAGGTGTCCCATCCACAGACGCAACATGACGCCGTGCTTGAGCACCGGGACTTCCACCGGCGCCTCCCGTGACCACGTCCGGACGGCGTCGGTTCCTGATTGGGTGATCGAGTAGAGGCGCTTGCCCCGCACCCCGGGCTCGGAAACGACCCGGGACTCCACGAATCCGATGCTTTCGAGCTTCTTCAGCTCTGCGTAGACCTGGCTGATGGACGGGCTCCAGTAGAAGAAGCCGACACTCCAGTCGGCCCACTTCTTCAAATCGTTTCCGGTCAGTTCCTCCCCGAACGTCAGCATCCCGAGCACTGCCCAGCTGGTAGCGGGAAGTCCTCGGGACACGTCATCAGGTTCGGACATGCCCGAAGTCTAACAATCACTGGTGATTTGCTGGTTTCGTAGAATCCGAACGGACCGCTGAGCGGGATCAAATTTGCCCGAGACCCCTCCACCTGACACTCGGTCGGTCCGAACCCGTGGCGAGAAGCCATTGCTGCCATTGAGTGGGACTGCCGCTGGATTACGACCGCGGCGCCACACATCGTTGCTTCTGAAGCTGTTTGCAGAGTTTTGAACAGAGATTTGAACAAGGAGACGACATGACCGTGGAAAACGCCGAGCCGCCAGTTCTGGACGGACGCACACTTCGCAACGTGATGAGCAATTTCTGCACTGGCGTCACCGTCATCACCGCTCACGATGGAGACTCACCCCTCGGCTTCACCTGCCAGTCTCTGGTCTCGGTATCGCTCGATCCCCCGTTGCTTTCGTTCTGCCCGGCGAAGACGTCGACAAGTTGGCCGAAGCTTCGCGAATCCGGAACTCTCTGCATCAATGTTCTCGCCCACGATCAGCAGGACATGTGTTCGGCGTTCGCTCGCGGCGGGACCGACAAGTTCCTCGGCGTCGAGTGGGACGCGGCCGGCAACGGTGCTCCGGCGCTCAGCGGCGCACTCGCTCGCATCGAGGCCACCGTCGAGCAGGAGCACGACGCCGGTGATCACACCATCGTCGTCGCACGAATCACCGATCTGAACGTGCTGCGCCACGATGGTCCGCTTCTGTTCTACCGCGGCGGCTTCGGACGCTTCGACGCCTGAATTTCTTGCGGGCCGTCCCGCTGCGTGGGAGATTGCGACGCCGAATCGAGACGGCACCGATAGCGTCCGAAGTAGTTGTCAGACCCTGAACTTCTCGACTGATCGGACTAACTCGATGACCACTCTCGAACCAGACACCACGGCCGCGATCACGGCGACGGTTACCACCTACCTCGACGCCGTGGCTCGCGGATCGTCAGCGGACATCGCCGCCCTCTACGCCGAGAACGCGACACTCGAAGACCCGGTCGGCAGCGAACCCCGTGTCGGCAAAGCGGCGATCACCGAGTTCTACGGCGCTCTCGAGGGCGGTTCGCAAGAGACGGAGCTTCTCACCTTGCGGGTGAGCGGATCCAGCGCGGCCTTCCACTTCCGCGTCGTCACACCGGTGGGCGATCAGGTCTACGAGGTCGAACCGATCGACGTCATGACTTTCGACGCGGACGCCAAGATCACGAGCATGCGCGCGTTCTGGTCACCGGCCGATCTGATTGCACGCTGATGCGTCAGGTCAGCTGTCGGAACTGCGGAAACCGCGTTCTGGTCGAGAAATACAGCGAAGCGCACACCAGCGTTCAATGGCTCGAAGAGTCGCAAGTGGTGTGCCCGGAACTGGGGCGTGAGAACGGTCGAGCCAACGCTCAGCGGACGTGTGGCGCTCTGCGTCAGACGATCAACGACCTTGCCGACGCCGGTGAGCTGGAGATGAGCCTGCGCAGCTACCCGGTGCCGGGCAAGCTGTCCTGAACGCTTTCGCGTAGGACTTCGGCGAACGTGCGCGCCGATTCCAAGTCGTCGGCGTTCGGCCGCCCCTTGCGGATACCTCCGAACGGCTTGAACGGAAAATACGTATCCCACGCGCGGGACGAGAAGGCTGCGACCACATCGAAGCCCTTCTGCTCGAGCAGCTGAACCAGTGGACGCGAGAAGCGATGAATCCCCTTGTCGGGAAAACCACTGGTGGCGAAGACAAAAGCCTTGGATCGCCGTTCTTCGGGGAGTGCCTCGACGAACGAGCGTAGATCTTCGTGGTACGAGCGTAGGTAGATGCCGGAGCCGAAGCCCACGAGGTCGTAGTCAGCGAGCTGCGCGGCGTCGATGTCACCGGGCTCGACCACGCGAGCATCGAGAACTTCTCCGATGACGTCGGCGATACGCTTCGTATTGCCATGGGAGACAGAGGTACACACGATGATTGCCTTCATCGACTGCCTTCTTTCGTCGCTGTGTGTGGGACGCCATCTACGTTCTCGCGCAGGTAGATCCAGGTGATGAATCCCCCGCAGATTGCAAAAATCACGGCGACAACCGAATATGCGTCGAGCGGAAACCCAGTCCAGATCAAGCCTGCAACAAGGACCATCGCACCAACAGCCAGACCTGCCGATACTTCCTTGGACATTCGCATCCCTCCCCTGGTTCATCACTGACAATTCCAGGATAGAGGTACCAGCGAAGCTACGGACAGCCGTGACGGTGGGGAATGATGCCCGTATGTCAGCACGATTGAAAGGACGTAGGCGCGCGGTCAACGCTTTGCTCGTCGACGTCGAACGATGGGCCGATGAATACGACGGAGTCAAGGCTCTAGCGCTGGTCGGGTCCTACGCGCGCGGAGCGGAGCGTATGGCGAGTGATCTTGACCTGATGATCCTGGCCGACGACGCGAACGCGCTCGCAAATGAAGACTGGTTCGTGCGGCTCCGCCCCGACGCGCGATTCATCAGAGCCGCAAACTGGGGGCCAGTTCGAGAACGACGCTTCCGCCTACGGTCCGGCCTCCTCGTCGAGCTGAATTTCGCGAGCGAGAGCTGGGCGGACGTTCCGCTCGACGCGGGCACTCGACGTGTTCTCGAAGACGGTCACCGAATCCTGTACGACACGGGGCCTCTTCGTGTCGCTGCGAGTGCTGTAGGAATTGATCGATGAGCACCGCGTCGGTCTTCGAAACCTTAGCCGCCGAAATATCCGCGTTGCGCGGCTCGCCTCTCGTCGCGATCGACGGTGTCGATGGGAGCGGCAAGACGACATTCGCGAAAAGCCTTACAGCGCAGCTGAATGCACGCAAAGCCATCGTGATTCACGTCGACGACTTTCTGAATCCGCCGGAGATTCGTCATCGTAGAGGTCGGCAATCACCGGAAGGCTTCTGGCTCGACAGCTACGACTACGACGCGCTCGAACGACATGTTCTCGATCCGTTGGGGCCGGGCGGGAGCAGAAGGTACCGACAACGGCGGGACAGCGACGCGTACCTGCATGCAGCCGATGGAGCGATAGTCCTTGTCGAAGGACTCTTCCTGCATCGAGACGAACTCGCCGAACGATGGGACTATTCGATCTTTCTCGACGTGCCCTTCGAGGAGACCGCGCGGCGAATGAACCTTCGCGACGGAACGAACGCGGATCCGGATCATCCTTCGATGAACAGATATGTGGGCGGGCAACGGCTTTACTTCGCCGCTGCAAAACCCTGGACCCGAGCCGACTGCGTCATCGACAACTCCGACCCGGGCATGCCGCGCATCCACTCCTGATATCGCGTCGAGATCGCGAGCGATACTCGTATTCCGCCATCCCTCCCTGCCTGGGAATTCTCCCGAACGGTCGCGAGAAGTCGCGTAGGGTTTCTCAATGACGTCACCAACTGCCTCCCGCATCAGAACTCTGAACTGGATCGCATTCGGGATCGGGATTCTGCTGACTGCCCTCGCAATTTACGATCTCGTTCAAGGCGAGCGTTCAACCAGTGTATGGATCGCCGTTGTGTGTTGGCCGATTGTCGCAACACTCAGTGCGGTCCAGCTATTCAAGTCGAGACCCAACAGCTGAGTACCTGATGGGCACCCACTGATCCTCAGGGAATGTCCGGAACAGGCCTTCTCTCGCTCACCGGGAAGGCACGTATGAGGCGCCACCATCCGACCATAGCTTTGTGACATGGACAACAACGTCGATGTCATTGTCATCGGATCGGGCGCTGCCGGATCCGCCGCAGCACTCCAAGCACACGCTGACGGCGCGTCGGTGGTGATTCTGGAGAAGAGTGGACGCGATACCGCGGGCGGCAACACTCGACTGTCCGGCAGTGGATGGTTCGTCAACCAGGACCCTGCCGCCGCCCGCACCTTCCTGCGTTCGTTGAACGGAACGTTCACCGTTGCCGACGACGTCATCGACGCCTGGGCAGAGAATACGCAAGGACTGTCCGACTGGCTCCGCAGTCTGGGTGCAACTGTAGCGATGACCGGCGATTTCCATTCCACGGCGGAGTACGGCGAACTCGACGGAAGTTCTTGTTACGCAGGGATGGATACCATCGAAGGGAAGATGGGCAATGAACTTCTCTACCGCTTCCTCGTTTCCGCTCTCGCTGAACGCGGCATCACAACTCTTTTCGACACCGAAGCCACCAGACTCTTGACGGATGAATCCGGATCGGTGACCGGAGTCGAGATCCGTTCGGGTGAACAAACTTCGCAGATCCATGCGCGCCGAGGTGTCATCCTTGCCACCGGAGGTTTCGAAGCAAATCCGGCCATGGTGCGCGATTACCTACGCCTGGAGAATCCGAAGATCTGGGGCTCACCTTCGGCAACAGGCGACGGCCACCTGATGGCACAGGCAGTGGGCGCGGATCTGTGGCACATGAACAACATGATGACCATTACGGGAATCCCCGGCGACCTCGAAAATCCGACTGGATTCTTCCTCGCACTGTGGAACGCGCACAACTATGTGTTCCTCACCCGGGAAGGTCGACGCTTCACCGACGAGTCAGCCGAAATGCGGCACGGTCATGTGTTCAGAGAGGGTTCCTACCAACACTTTCCGGTGCAACCGATGAACATTGTGTTCGACGAGACGATGAGGTTGGCCGGGCAGCTGAGCCCCGGTCGCGACGCACTGCCCGTCGGACACATGGTCCTCGACGAAGGATACGAGTGGAGTTCGGACAATCAAGCCGAGATCGACAAGGGTTGGATCGTCAAAGCGGACACGCTTGCCGAACTCGCCGGGAAGCTCGGCTTGGACCCCACCGTCGTGGAAACAAGTGTGCACCGCTACAACGAGGCGTGCGCGGACGGCGTAGACCATTCCTTCGGCCGCAACCCGGAAACTTTGGCCCCGGTGGCAACCGCTCCGTTCTACGCCGTCTCCGGGCCGCCACTGCTGGGATGGAGTAGCGGTGGGCCGCGCCGCGACGGTCATTCCCGCGTCCTCGACACCGCCGGTAGCCCGATTCCGGGGCTGTATGCGGCGGGCGCAGTGAGTTCCACCTACAGCGCGGCGAAGGACGGTGGATTCCATATTGCCGACGCCTTCGCGTTCGGTCGTGTTGCCGGCGCCCATGCTGCCGCGCGTAAAGCTTGATATCGCCGGCCTTTCGACTGACTAGCCACGCACAATTACGTGGCTGGTCAGTTGTGGTCGATCGTCACTCAGATGGACCCTCTGCGCCGGATGAAACCGAGATTCGTAGCGGGACGCTATCGCCTCGGCGGAACCGTAATAGCTCACATCTCGCGGGCGTACCTTCGCACGCCGCAAGGACTCGTCGAAGCTGGCTTCAACCCAGATGCGTAGGTCGAACTGATCTCGCATCAGTCCGCGAAAAAGCAGCACTCCCTCGACGATTACAATGGCGCGATCCGGGACTCGGGGCTTCGATACCACCGATACGTCTGTCTCCGGATCAGTCGAGACGTAGGAAATTTCGGTAACTTCGGCCGACCGCAGCGGCACCATCACACGGCTACTCAGGTTCGAATAGTCGTACGCATCCTCGAGATACCCACGCACCGTGTCAGGATTTTTGTTCCGGATCGCTTTCGCAGTCGAGAACTCGTCGCCACGGATCATGATCACGTCATGGCCCGACGTCGAGATCCCGTCAGCCAACTCGTCTGCGATCGTCGATTTTCCGGATGCCTCGATTCCTGAAATCCCGACGATAGTGCGTCCGAGGCGATCTTCGTGGCAGCGTACGACGTGTTCGACGAGAGAACCCGAATCATCTGCCCCGAAGGTTGTCTGTCGCTTCACACCCGAGCGGCCTTGACCTCGTCGAAGAACGCGACGACGGCGGCTTCGTTCTCCGGCGGAACGGTGAGCGATGCCCGTGGACCCGCTACCGCGATGGAGTCGTCGGCGAGCCGGTTTCCAATGGTGAGCTTCAATCCCGATTTCGACGGTTTCGCCTTCACTGCAATGTGTTCGACATGCCAGCGAGCCACTTCGCTCGTGCTCGCGGCGGTGCGGTCGAAGACCTCCACCGTGCGGTGGTCGAGGACCATGACGATGTTGGTCCCGACGGTGACTTCCAGATAGCGTCGTTCCGCCACGGTGTGCGCCTTTCGGTTAGGTGAAACCGACGCTACACACCGTGGCGGAACCCAGCGCGACAAACCTCAGCTATTCAAAACTTCAGCGGGACGAACTCCCCGCATCCACCGGCAGGGCGACCGACGTGATGTAGCGGGCCTCGTCGGAGGCCAGGAACAGTGCCGCATTCGCTACGTCCACCGGTTCGATCCACGGAATGGCAAGCATGTTCATCGTCATCGCCGCCGCAGCGAATTCCTCGCGCGTCGGGTTCTCGAGATCGGGGCGGAACTTGCCGCGCACCAACGGGTTCTGAATCATCGGGGTGTCGACGTTGGTGGGATGGACAGTGTTGACCCGCACGTTGCCCGGAGCCAATTCCTTTGCCAGCGAACGCATCAGACCAACGACTCCATGCTTGGCTGCGGTGTAGTGCGCAACTCCGACCAGCCCCCGCAATCCGGCGATGGAGCTGGTGAGTGTCATCGATCCCCCACCTCGCGCGATCAAGTGCGGCGCCGCAACCGTCGTGGTGTGCCACACCCCGGTCAGGTTCACGTCCAACATGGTCTGCCACATCGTTTCCGACATCGTCAGAGCCCCGTCGGAGGACGTGATACCAGCTGTAGCGCACACGATGTCGAGTCCACCGAGCGCTTCGACCCCCGAGTCCACCGCGCTGCGTAGCGCCTCGAGATCCCGAACGTCCACTACCGCAGATTCGACCTTTCGCCCCAGTGCCTCGATCTGGGCTACCGTCTCGGCGAGATCGGATTCCGACGCGGGCGGGGTGACTGTCGTTTCCACCGACGCGCACACGTCGATCGCGATGATGTCCGCACCTTCTTCGGCGAATCGCACGGCCTGAGCCCGGCCGATTCCTCGTGCCGCACCCGTGATCAGCGCGACCTTGCCTTCCAATCGAGAAGTCATCAATTCACACTTTCTGGGTCAGGCCAGCGTCGACCACCAACTGACAGCCGGTCATGAAGCGGGACTCCGCGGATGCGAGAAACAGGACGGCATTGCTGACATCCACCGGATCGACCCAGGGAACAGGTAACAGGTTGCGTGCGCTCAGTACTGCAGCGGCGTCTGCTTCCGTGGGATTCTCGATGTCCGGGCACAGGTTCGCGAACACTCGCTCGTTGATGATCATCGGGGTACGTACCGAACCCGGATGCACGGAGTTGACGCGAATACCCTCCGCGCCCAACTCGTTGGCCAGCGTTCTGGCCAGGCCCACCACGGCGTGCTTGGCGGCGCTGTAATGACTCGCTCCGGCAATACCTTTGATTCCCGCTGTCGAGCTGACCAGAACGACCGATCCACCGTCGCCGAAGTGCGGAACACAGGCCTTGACGGTGTGCCACGCCCCGGTCAGATTGACGTCGAGCGAGCGGTTCCACACCGCAGGATCGACGGTCCACGACGGTCCCGGCGTGTCGTACACGCCCGCATTCGCGACGACGACGTCCAACCCGCCGAGCTCGGCGACACAATCGGCGACTACCGCGGCGAGATCTTCGAAGTCACGAATGTCCGCGACGCCGGTGACCGCCACGCCTCCACGCTCGCGTACCGCCTGGGCGGTCTCCTCCAGCTCGGACTTTGCCTGCACGACATCCAACGCGATCACGGACGCGCCTTCGTCGGCGAGACGCTCGCAGTGTGAGCGGCCCATCCCGCCGGCCGCACCTGTCACGAGTACACGAAGACCCTCGAGGCGACTCATGCGTGCACCGCACTGTTCAGTTCGAAGCCTCGGTATCCCGCGGCTGCCACGTCTGCACAGATGTCGGAGTAGACACCGAATCCTCCGATGAATGGCATGAATATCCTCGGCTTTCCCGGAATGTTGGCTCCCATGTACCAGGAGTTCGCGGATGGAAACAGCGTCGCCGACGCCCGGCGTGAGCATTCGTCGAGCCAGTTGTCCACGGCTTCGGCACTCGGTTCGATGGTGTCGATGCCCGCCGAATCGAGGTGGTTGATCGCGCCCGCGATCCAGTCCACGTGCTGCTCGGCAGCGAGAATCATGTTGGACAGCACACTCGGGCTACCCGGCCCGGTGACGATGAACAGGTTGGGGAACCCGTGTACTCCGAGGCCTAGATACGTCCTTGGACCCGCAGTCCAGTTCTCGCGCAACGTCTCGCCATTGCGGCCGCGGATCTCGATGCGATCGAGCGCTCCCGTCATCGCGTCGAACCCGGTGGCAAACACCAGCGCATCCAGTTCGTAGTGCGCATCGGCCGTCTTGATTCCAGTCTCGTCGATCGCCTCGATCGGTGCGGACTTGAGATTCACCAGGCTGACGTTGTCACGGTTGTAGCTCTGGTAGTAGTTCGTATCCGTGACTATCCGCTTGGTTCCGATGGGGTGGTCGTTCGGAATGAGCAGGTCGGCGATCGCCTGATCCTGGACTTCCGAGCGGATCTTGCGTTCGGCAAACGCTGCCGCTGTCCCGTTGGCCTCGATGTTGCTCGTCTGGTCTGCGAAGGTCTTGGCGAACAGGACACCGCCGAGCTTCCACCGCTCCTCGTATGCCGCGTTTCTCTCGGCCTCCGAGACCTCGAGGGCGCTGCGAGGATCCGAAACGAACGGCGATCCGCCGCCACTGCGCTTGGACAGCGCTCGACGCTTTGCGTAGCCGGCCTTGATCTCGGCGCGGCGCTTGTCATCGAGAGGCGTGTTTCCTGCCGGCACACTGTAATTCGCGGACCGCTGGAACACGTAGAGATGATCGGCCTGCTCGGCGATCAGCGGAATGGACTGGATGCCCGAAGATCCGGTACCGATCACGCCGACTCGTTTGCCGGTGAAGTCGACGCCCTCGTGCGGCCAGAAACCGGTGTGGAACACATCGCCACCGAAGGTCTCACGGCCCGCAATGTTCGGAACGTTTGCGGTCGAGAGGCTGCCCGTGGCGCACACGACGAAGCGTGAGGTGACGTCGTGACCGCCGTCGGTCTGTACTCGCCACGTGGCAGTACCCTCGTCGAACTGTGCGCTCAGAACGCGTGTGTCGAAGGTGAAGCCAGTGCGTAGGTCGAAGCGATCAGCCACGTGATCGAGGTACGAGAGGATCTCCGGTTGCGCGGCGTACTTCTCGCTCCAGTCCCAATCCTGTTGCAGCTCTTCGGAGAACGAGTAGGAGTAGTCGAAACTCTCGACGTCACAGCGTGCGCCGGGGTAGCGGTTGAAATACCACGTGCCGCCCACTCCGGAGCCCGCCTCGAAGCCGTGGACACGCAGCCCCTGCTCGCGAAGTCGGTGCATGGCGTACATGCCAGCGACGCCGGCGCCGATGACTACGACGTCGAGTGGTGCGGTGGAGAAGTCAGGATCGGTCATGGTGGTCACGCTACGAGTGGACTGGTTGGTAGAGGAACGGGTTCTCCCGCTGGGTGGGCGGAGCCTCCACCCCATGACACTGGGTGGGCTACGGCAGTGGAGAGCGTTGGTGTCCACCGATCGGGGGACACCGATGTCATCCAGCACTCGGACCCGTAGGTGGACAGACCCGAAGGGATTTCGGGGCCATAGTTGTCTCATCACCGAAACACACGGTCACCGAGACCGACAAATCGAGGAGAAACATCATGGCTACCAACACAATTCGACCCGAAGCAATTTCCTTCTCCGGCCTCAGCATGGCAGCTCTGGTCGCCCGCGCCGCCGGGGCGAACGCGGTGAAGTCGATAACCGACACTTCCGTCACGACGGCGATGATCAGCAATTCGGGCTTCGGGGCCCTGTATCTGGTCGACGCATCCAATCCGAACGGTGACTGGATCGTCCCGCCGGCCGACTACATCCTGCCGAACATGAACGTCAACGTGGTCGCCACGAGCAAGAATCAGAACGACTTTCCCGTCGTGCTGACGTACCGCTCCGACGACGGTGGAGTGTTTGTCTTCAGCGCCACCAACTCGAAGACCAGGGCAGATGCCGGCGGAACGTACGCCCCCGACGGCCACGACGTCACGGTGACGATGACCTCGGGTTACCCGGCCATGAACGTCACGTACGTACTGCGGTGACTCCCGTTCACTCCAACAGACCCTGCCGCATCGCGGCGGCGACGGCGGCGCCTCGATCGTTGACTCCGAGTTTCTCGTAGAGGCGCTGCACGTGGGTTTTGACGGTCGAAGGCGCAAGAAAGAGCTGGGAGGCGATGGTGGGGATACTGGCGCCCTGTGCGATCAATCCGAGAACTTCACGCTCACGGGCGCTGAGAGTCGGGCCGGACGGCTCGCTACGGCGACGCACCTCCCCCACCAGTCCGGCAGCGATGCTGGGCGGCAACACATCTCGGCCCGCGGCGCAGTCGAGCACGGCGCTCACGATCTCGGCCCGGGTGGATTCCTTCGGCAGGAATCCGGCAGCACCCGCCTGCAGAGCCTGATACACGACGGACGATTCGTCGTGAGCACTGAGCAGGAGCACCCTGGTCGGCAACTCGTCTCGAACCACTGCTGCTGCCACCTGGGTCCCGTCCAGGTGCGGCATCCGGAAATCGATCAGCGCCACCTTCGGGCGTAATTCCCGAATCATTGCGAGCGCAGCTGCGCCGTCGTCGGCCTCGCCCAGAACGTCGATGCGGTCACTGCCGGTCAGGGCCCGAACCACGCCCTCACGAAACAACGGGTGATCGTCGCCGACCACCACGGAAACCTTGCCGACCACCGGCTTCGTGCCTTCTCGCATTGCTCACTTTCTCACGCCCGTACCAGCAATGCGAGCACTTGCGCCTCCCCCGATCGGGGGACACGCGATTCAACCCCGCCACGGCCCCGTCGGCGGACATACAGCAGCCCTGATTCGCGACAAGATTGATTCATCGCCGAGAACGGCAACCACACACCAGCCCAGGAGCAGACATCATGCGTACCAACACCACTCGCTTCGTAGCAGTCACCGCGATCGCCCTCGCTCTCGGCGGAACCGCACTGGGAACCGCGGCGGTCGCCAACGCCGGCACCATGCCGACGGACGGCCCGACGGTTGCCATGACCATCACCAACAACACCGACAACCCGATGCTGCTGGACAGCGCGTCCAACCCCTACGGACAGTGGATCAACGGCCCCCGCTCCTACCTGGCTCCGCACACGACCGAAATCGTCACCGCCTACAGCAGCGATCCGCGCGGCATCGGTGTCGACGTCACCTACAACGTGGCCGACGGAGTCCAGACCGTCATGGCGGCCAACAACTACGCCGGCAACCCCACCCTCGACGGGACCCGCATCATCGGTGACCCGACGCACGTCATCCTCACCGACTACATGGCCACCGGCTACCCCACGATGAACGCCTCCTACGACGTCTTCACGCAGAACTGAAACGAGCGTTGAAGCAACCACGAACTTGATCCGCTACGGCCCACGACCCGGTATCCGCATGGATGTCGGGACGTGGTGTGCGCTGACCAGCTCAGACGCGTTCGACCAACACGCAGCGGGCACCACTGAAGATCGTAGGCATGCACTTGTTGCAGTGGATGCACAGTGATTGGGTATCGGATTCGACTGCGATCCGATTGATCAGATCCGGTTCTCTGAGCAGTGCCCGTGCCATGGCGACGAACTCGAACCCTTCCGCCATTGCGGTATCCATGCCCGCCTTGTCCGTGACACCGCCGAGCAGCACGAGCGGCAGCTTCACCGCAGCACGGATCTGCCGAGCCTCTTCCAGCATGAACAGCGGCTTGTACGGATAGGCATGCAACATGCTCTTGCCCACCAACTGCACACCGAGCCGAACAGGCTGCGGCATCGCGGCGGCAAACTCGCGGATCGGCGCATCACCCTTGAACAGGTACATCGGGTTGAGCAGTGAGCTACCCATCGTCAACTCGAGCGCATCGACACTTCCGGATGCCTCGAGCCACTGCGCCACCTGGATTGCTTCGTCCACCCAGAATCCGCCTGGCACACCGTCGTCCATGTTCAGCTTGGCCAAGATCGCGATCTTGTCACCGACGGCGTCGCGCACACTGCGCGCAGTTTCGAGTACGACGCGAGCCCGATTCTCGAGCGATCCGCCGTAAGAATCCTTACGACGGTTCAGTTTCGGGCTCAGGAACGAGCTCGCGAAATAGTTGTGGCCGAAGTGGATCTCGACGGCGTCGAATCCTGCTTCGACGGCAAGTCGCGCAGCGCTCCCGTGCGCCGCCGCAATTCTGGTGATGTCCGCTGTGGTGGCAGTGCGAATCATCCTCATGCTCAACGGATTGAACGAACTCGACGGTGCCAGCGCGGGCAGTCCGGTCGACTTCTGATTCGCGACGGGGCCGGCGTGCCCGAGCTGCGCCGATGCTGCTGCCCCTTCGGCGTGAATGGCATCGGTGAGTCGTCGCAGTCCAGGGAGGGCATCGGGCCGCATCCACAGCTGGCCGTATTCGGTGCGCCCTTCCGGTGCGACGGCGCAATACGCGACGGTGGACATCCCGACTCCGCCGGCTGCCGGGCGGCGATGGAACTCGATCAGCTCGTCGGTGACCAGGGCGTCGGGAGTTTTGCCTTCGAATGTCGCGGACTTGATGATTCGATTTCGCAAGGTCACCGGGCCCAGCTTTGCCGGGGCGAGCACGTCGGGAGCAGTCATCAAGTTTGCCTCTCGCAGGGGTTGTTTGCTGGACGGTAGATCGATGGTCCAGAGCTGGCCAGCCCCCGTGCCACGGAGCGGGAAAACAACTTCAGCCCGGCCGAGGTGGCCGGGCTGAAGTGACATCGCTGCAGATCAGATGCGTCCGAAGTACGCGTCCTTGAGCACTGCCAGGTCGTCGATGTCCTTGGCGTCGGCGTCGAGGACCACCTTGCCGATGTCGAGGACCGTCACGTGATCGGCGACGCTCATCGCGGCCTCCACTGCCTGCTCCACCAGCAGAACAGCCAGGCCGGTTTCCTTGAGCTGCTGGACGCGGTCCATCACCTCACCGACGATCACCGGAGCCAGCCCGCCCGACGGTTCGTCGAGAAGGAGCAACCGCGGCTGCGCCATCAGCGCTGCGCCGATCGCGAGCATCTGCTGCTGACCGCCCGACATGGAACCGGCGGGAAGCGCACGCTTCTCCCCCAGGATCGGGAACATCTCGTACATGGACTCGACGGATTCCATCAGCTCGCCGCGCTTTGCCTTGCGGGTGTACCCGCCCAGCAGAAGGTTCTGCTCGACGGTCTGCTTGTGAAAGACCCGCTTACCCTCCTGCACGTACGCCATACCCTGCCGCACCCGCTTGTGCGCGGGAACTCCGGTGATGTCGGCACCGTCCATTTCGACGGTTCCAGAGGCCACCTTGTTGAGGCCGGACAGAGCACGGAGCGTGCTCGTCTTGCCTGCACCGTTGCGTCCGAGCAGGGCTGTCACCTGACCGGGATAGACGTCGAACGAGACATCCCAGACGACGCGCAGATCGCCGTACCCGGTCTGCAGGTTACGGACCTTCAGAATCGGTTCCATCACTTCACCTCGCTGGTCTGATGGTCTACCGCGCCGATTTCTTCGAGCAGCGCATCCTCATCACCGGACTTGACTCCGAGGTATTCGCTCAACACGCGCGGGTGATGTTCGATCGTCGCCGCATCGCCGGTGGCGATCACCTGCCCCTGCGCCAGTACCACGATCTCGTCGGCCAGCGAGAGCACGAGGCGGAAGTTGTGCTCCACCAACACCACTGTGGCCCCAGCATCTCGCAGTACCCGGATCAGGTCTGCCAGGCGTTCGAGTTCGTCCTCGTCGAGTCCGGACGCAACCTCGTCGAAGAGGACGACCCTCGGCTCGGCGATGACGGCGCGAGCAACTTCGAGCATGCGACGCATCCCCAGGGGCAGCGACGTCGCGATCTCGTTGCGCAGGTGCGACATCCCCACGAGCTCGAGAACACGCTCGGCCTCGACGATGTCGGCCTTCGCGATCCTGCGGAAGCTGGGCAGGCGAAGCACAGCCGACGCCATCGACGCGCGGTGCACCGAATAACGTCCGGATGCAACAGCTTCCAGAACCGTGATGTTCTCCGGAATCGTCGGAGTTTGGAACGTCCGCGCCACACCCACGCGCGCCACCTTGTGCGGCGACGACTGCGAGACCACCGTGTCACCGATTGTGATCACACCGGCGTCCGCGGTGTAGAAGCCGCAGATCATGTTGAGCATGGTCGTCTTACCCGAACCGTTGGGCCCAATCAACGCGGTGACCTTACCTGCCTCTGCGGTCAGGGTTGCCGCATTGAGAGCCTGGTTGCCACCGAATGCCTTGGACACTCCGTCGACCACCAACCGTGCGCCGTTGATCGGCGCCAGTTCCGGTGTTCCGCCGCTGTTTTCCTTTGCGACGACTACGCCCAGGCCGGCCCTGCGATCGAGTTTCGAGACGATCGCTCGCCCGACCTTGGTCAGCCCACCGGAGAGCAGCACACCGCCGATGATCAGGAAGCCTCCGTAGAAGATCAGCGAGTATTCCTGAAATGCCGTCGACTGGTTGGGACCGAGCTGCATGATCGCGGCACCGACAACGGCGCCGTACACACTTGCCGCCCCGCCCAGGATCGACGCCGCCAGAACTGCTGTGGCAAAGGTGAACCCGAAGGCTTCCGGCGAGATGAACAGGTCGGTATTGGCGAACAACGCGCCCGCCAGGCCGGCCGGGAACGCACCGATCGCATAGCCGAGCAGTTTCATCCGGAACACCGACACACCCTGCGACGACGCCAGCACCGGCGACTGCTTGAGCGTGCGGAACGCGATGCCGTGGCGCGAGACCACCAGGTTGCGCATCACCGCGAACCAGAGGACGGTCACCACGACAACCACCATGTAGTACTGCTGGGTGTCGAGTTCGGAGCCGAAGAGCGTCGGCGGCTCCATACCGGTGAGGCCGTTTCGGCCGCCGGTCTTGCCGCCGAAGATCGCCAGTACGTCCGGTACCAGCAGGACCAGGAAGAACGACGTCATCGCCAGGGACCAGTTGCCCAGTCGCAGACCGGGAACGCCGGTCAAGATGCCGACGCCCAATGCCACGGCACCGGCCGCAGCGAGCTGGACCAGGATGTCAGTGTGACCGGCCTGGGACATCAGACCCGCGGTGTATGCACCCGCCGCGTACATCGCGGCCTGGCCGAGCGCCAGTTCACCGGCAAAGCCGAGGCTCAGGTTCAGGCCACTGACCACAAGTGCCAGGATGCAGGCCAATTGAATCTGCCGTGATGTCGACAGGTCGAGCCCCATCACGGGCAGCAGCAAGATCACTACCGCCAGGACCAGCGGGATGATCCAACTCGGAAGGGAACGGAAAGTCCGCCACGCGCTTACCATTTCACACCACCCGTTCTCGGACGTTGCCGAACAAGCCGGCAGGTTTGACCATCAAGATGACGATCAGCACCGTGAAGACGGCGATATTGCTGTACTGACTTCCCGCCCACAGGGCGGTGAACGATTCCACCAGGCCGACGGTCAGGCCGCCGATCAAAGCGCCTGGCAGAGAGCCGAACCCGCCGATCGCCAACGCCACGAATCCCTTGAGGGCCAGCGCGGCACCCAACGTCGCAACTGCAAACGTCTTGGGGCCGACAAGGAGTCCGAGGACACCGGACAATGCACCCGAGAAGGCAAACGCACCCAGCGCCAACCGTCGTACATTGACTCCTCGCAGCATCGCCGCTTCACGATCCTCGGAGATGCCGATCAGAGCCAGACCCGTCATGGTCTTCTTCGAGACGTAACTCAACCCGATGACCAGTGCGATCGCCGCAACAAGCAGAGCGATCTCCACCGGGTAGGTACGGCCGCCGAGTAGGGTGATCGGTTCGTTCGATCCGAAGAACGGAACCGTGAGAGGTTCACTACCCCAAATCAATTGAGTTGCACCATTGAGCAGCGTGGCAACGCCAAGCGTGGTGACCAGCTGGTTCTGGTGATCGGCCACCGGTCTGATCGCGACGATCTCCTCGACCGAGGCGAGGAGCATCACGGTCACGGTTGCCATGACGGCCACCACGAGAACGGGAAGTTTCAGGGTCACGAGACCCGTGTAGGCGACGAAAGTGCCCACCATCATCAGCTGAGCTTGAGCGAAGTTGAACGTGTTGGAGGAAACGAAAACGATGTTGTACCCGATGGCAACCAGCACGTAGACCGCGCCGAGCGCCAATCCGGACCACAGAATGGTCATGACGCAGCCGGGTTTCCGAACTGACCGTTGAGGATCTTCGTCGGGCTGATGAACTTCAGCTCACTGGTATCCGGGTTCGGGCCGTGGTTGTCAGAGCTGAAGTTGTAGCGCGAGAGGAATGCGGTCTTGGCATTCTCCTGAACCTCTGCGGTTTCCAGTGCTTCGGCGAGCTTCTTCGGATCGGTCGAACTGCCGACCTTCTCCGCTGCTGCCGCGACGAGGGGGAATGCGTCGTAGTTGTCCGCGAGGATCAGCGTCGACGGGATCGAGCCCAGCGACGCCATCGTGTCCACCATCGTGTTGACGAGCGCGTTGTTCGGATCGAACACCGTGCTGGTGAACACCTGCGTCACCAGGTTCTTCACCTGCGGGGTGCCGAGCACACCGGCGGGCGGATCATTGGCGATGAGGTTGGTGGCAGAGACCGACGTGTTGCCGATCAACGGCACGTCCCAGCCGAGTCGCTCCAGGCTCTGCAACACGTATCCGAGCGGGGCGCCGTACGCGTCCAACGCGATTGCCGTTGCACCGGCATTCTTGAGGGACTGCAACTGCGCCGTCATGTCCAGAGCAGCGGCGTCGTATTCTTCGTTGCCGGCAGCCTTCAGACCGACCTTCTCGAGCGCACCGGTCATCTCCTCGCCGAAGAGTTCACCGTAAGCGGTACTACCGTGCAGGACTCCGACGCTGCTGTAGCCCTTGGTCTTTGCATACTCGGAGATGCCGCGAGCGGTGTCGGTCGCGCCCGGAGCCAGGTCGAAGTTCAGCGGGAACTTCGAGGGGTCCGTGGAATCGGGAGAAGGCGCCATGCTCAGCGAGAGGATGTTGTTCTGCTTGAGGATCGGGAGAACCGCAGCCGCGATCGACGAAGGACCCGAGTTGAGGTAGAGGTCAGGCTTGTTCCCCGAGTTGATGGCTTCGCGCAGCTTGGTGACAGCGATGGTTGCATCACCCGCGTCATCGACAGTGGTGAGCTCGATCTGACGGCCGCCGATGCCCCCGGCCTCGTTCTGGACCTGAACGCCGGCCTTCGTGGCCAGCAGGGAAGTCTGCGAGTTCGCCGCGAGAACACCCTGCGCACTGATCCCGCCGGTCAGCAGGACGCGGTACGGCGAATCCGCGCCACCTTCGGACTCCGAAGAACCACTACACCCCGCGAGAGCCAGAGCCGTCACGGCAACTGCCGCAACAAGAATGGGCCGACGATTCATGTCTGCACTCCTAGAACACATGTATGCACCGAACGTCAGGCGAATACCTGACGAAAGAAGGATCGGCCGGTGGGAACGCCTGATTTCGAGCACCAGCCAACCAAGCACCCGCTTGATGATCTAGCAAGCAGTTGCTTGGGTTGGAGCATAGAATGTGATCTGGATAACGTCAAACGCACAAAAGAGGAGTCATGGAAGCGGACGCTATGCATATTCGGGCGGCCTCGACAGACCGATTCCCGCTGGGTGGAAACGCCAAAACGGCCCCACGCCCTGCGGGATTCGATGAGGTGAATCCGAGCAGGGCGTAGAGCCGTTTGCGTAAAGGTCTGAACTATCGCTGGTTTCGTGGCTTCCAAACCACCAACGCGTTGTTGCGTGGAATCGGAACGAGGTCCCGGCGATAGCCCGCATGGACTTTCGCGATTTCCTCGGCCAGTTCGCGGACGCGATGCTGCAGAGCCTCGACCTGGTTGGTCAGTTCGATGATCCGTTTGATTCCGGCGAGGTTGACCCCCTCGTCCTGCGAAAGCCGTTGCACTTCACGCAGAAGCGCAACATCACGCGGGGAGTAGCGTCGTCCGCCACCAGTGGTTCGGTGAGGGGTGACCAAACCGAGTCGATCGTAGTTACGCAAGGTCTGCGCATGCATTCCGGCCAACTCGGCTGCCACCGAGATCACGAAGATCTGGGCGTCAGGATCGACCGTCGCATCCCATTGATTCTGCGGTCGTTCGGTCATCATGCACCGGCCCACCCGGCCCGTGGATCGAACCCGCTCGCCTTCTCGGCTTCGAGATAGGTCTTCAGCGCTTCGATCGCCGGGTCGTCCAACTTCTGCGGGACGGATACCTTGACGGTGACCAGAAGGTCGCCTGCCCCCTCGGGACGCTTGGGGATGCCGCGTCCGCGAACTCGCAGAATGCGTCCGTCCACCGTTCCGGCCGGAACCTTCACTCCGACACGGCCGTCCAGGGTCGGCACGGACAGTGTCGTCCCGAGCACCAGTTCGCCGTAGCTCACCGGAACCGTCAGCGTCAGATCGTCGCCGTTACGGCCGAAGACATTGTCCGGCTTGACGCGGATGTTGACGAACAGGTCACCCGCCGGAGCTCCGCGGAGACCCGCTTCGCCCTTGCCCTTGAGTCTGATTTTCTGACCGTCGCTCACGCCTGCCGGCACGCGAACCGTGATGGTCCGTGTCCGGTTGGTGACGCCGCTACCGTGGCAGTCCTCGCAAGGCGAGTCGATGATCGAGCCGGTTCCCCGGCAGTCGTCACACGGCTCACTGAATCCGAATGCGCCCTGGTTGCGGCTGACCACGCCGGTTCCGTTGCAATGCGGGCACACTCGCGGGCTGGTGCCCGGCTTTGCGCCGCTGCCGTGACACGTGGTGCACGACGTCGGGCTGGTCAGACGAAGTGGGACGGTGACACCGAGCGCCGCTTCGCGGAAGGCGAGCGTCGTCTCGGTCTCGAGGTCCTTGCCTCGACGCGGGCGGTTGGGCGCAGCGGTGCGCTGGCCCGCTCCCCCGCGATTGAACAATCCGCCGAAGATGTCTCCGAGACCCGAGTCCTGCCCGCCGGCACCGCCGCCGAACAGGTCGTTGATGTCGAAACCACCAGCGCCGGGGTTGAATCCACCGCCACCTTGCGCACGGGGACCGAAGCCTCCGCTGGCAAAGAGACGCCTGGCCTCGTCGTACTCCTTGCGCTTGTCCGGATCAGACAGAACGGCATGAGCTTCACTGACGGACTTGAAACGCTCTTCGGCCTTCGCATCGTCAGGGTTGGCGTCGGGATGAAGATCCCGGGCCAGCTTGCGATACGCCTTCTTGATTTCGTCGGCCGTCGCGGTGGACGAGACGCCCAGCTCCTTGTAGAAGTCCTTCTCGATCCACTCCCGTTGACTCACTGGGCGTCTCCTCCTCTCACTCTTACTTCGCTTCTTGTTCTGAACCGTCTGCAGGCTTGTCGCCTACCCGGTCCGTCACGGCCACCATTGCGGTCCGAAGGACCCGGTCGCCGAGCTTGTAACCCTTGCGCATGACCGTCCCGAGTACGGGGTCGTGGCCTTCGCCTTCATGCTGCACCGCTTCGTGGAGTGCGGGATCGAAATCGTCGCCCTCGTTACCGAAGTCGGTCAAACCCAGACCCGTCAGGGTCGTGTTGAGCTTGTCCGCGAGTGCACGCAGTGGACCTGATTCGAGGTCACCGTGTGCCCGAGCGCGATCCAGGTCGTCGAGGATTCCGATGAGTTCGGTGATGACCGAAGCTCGCGCGGTTTCCTTGATGACCTGCTTGTCACGCTCGACGCGACGACGGTAGTTGGTGAACTCCGCCTGAAGTCGCTGCAGATCCGCAGTTCGTTCGGCGAGCTGATCGGTGGCGGATGCTTCCTCCACGATCGACTCTGCTTCCTGAACTACCCCTGTGTCTTCCGAGTCGAGCGGCGGCAGGGATTCCCCCGCCGCCTCTCCCTGTGCACCGGTCTCGGGGTCGACCGGGTTGTTCTCGGAGTTGTCCGAGGTCACTTCTTGTCCGAGTCGGTGGGCTCGTCGACAACCTCGGCGTCGACGACGTCGTCGTCATTGCCTGCGCCGTCGGTGTTTCCGGCCTCGTTTGCAGCGGAAGCCTCGTAGATGGCCTGGCCCAGAGCCTGCGACTCGGTGCCCAGCTTCTCCACTGCGGTCTTCACTGCAGCGATGTCGGTGCCTGCCAGGGCGTCGTTGACGTCCTTGACCGCTGCCTCGACCTTGGTCAGGATCTCCTCGGAGACCTTGCCCGCGTTCTCACCTTCACGCTGCTCCTTGACGAACTTCTCCGTCTGGTGGACCAGCGACTCGGCCTGGTTGCGGACCTCTGCCTCTTCGCGACGGGCCTTGTCTTCCTCGGCGTGAGCCTCGGCGTCCTTGACCATGCGCTCGATCTCTTCCTTGGACAGACCGGAGCCGTCCTGGATCTTGATCGTGTTTTCCTTGCCGGTGCCCTTGTCCTTCGCCGTCACGTGCACGATGCCGTTGGCGTCGATGTCGAAGGTGACCTCGATCTGCGGAACGCCACGCGGGGCGGGCGGCAGATCGGTGAGCTCGAAGGAGCCGAGCAGCTTGTTGTGCGAAGCGATTTCGCGCTCACCCTGGAAGACCTGGATCTGCACCGAAGGCTGATTGTCGTCAGCGGTGGTGAAGGTCTCGGAACGCTTCGTGGGGATGGTGGTGTTGCGCTCGATGAGCTTGGTCATCACGCCACCCTTGGTTTCGATACCGAGGGAAAGCGGCGTGACGTCGAGGAGCAGAACGTCCTTGACCTCGCCCTTGAGCACGCCGGCCTGGAGTGCGGCGCCGACTGCGACGACCTCGTCCGGGTTGACACCCTTGTTGGGCTCACGGCCACCGGTCAGTTCACGAACCAGATCGGAGACTGCCGGCATACGGGTGGAACCACCGACGAGCACGACATGGTCGATGTCCTTGACAGCGATTCCGCTGTCCTTGATCACTGCCTGGAACGGCGCACGGGTGCGATCGAGCAGGTCCGAGGTGATCTTCTGGAACTCGCTGCGGGAGAGCTGCTCGTCCAGGAAGAGCGGGTTCTTGTCCGCGTCGACCGTGATGTACGGGAGGTTGATGGAGGTGCTCTGCGAGCTGGAGAGCTCGATCTTCGCCTTCTCCGCAGCCTCACGCAGACGCTGCAGGGCCATCTTGTCCTTGGTCAGATCGATGCCGTTCTGAGCCTTGAACTTGTCGACCAGCCAAGCGACGACGCGCTCGTCCCAGTCGTCGCCACCGAGGTGGTTGTCACCGGAGGTTGCGCGAACCTCGACGACGCCGTCGCCGATTTCGAGCAGGGAGACGTCGAAGGTGCCGCCACCGAGGTCGAAGACCAGAATGGTCTGCTCGGTGTCACCCTTGTCCAGTCCGTATGCCAGTGCAGCCGCGGTGGGCTCGTTGACGATACGAAGGACGTTGAGGCCGGCGATCTGGCCGGCTTCCTTGGTTGCCTGACGCTGTGCGTCCTCGAAGTATGCGGGGACGGTGATGACGGCGTCGGTGATGTCTTCGCCGAGGTAAGCCTCCGCGTCACGCTTGAGCTTCATGAGCGTGCGGGCGCTGATTTCCTGCGGCGTGTACTTCTTGCCGTCGATTTCCACGTTCCAGTCAGTGCCGATGTGGCGCTTGACGGAGCGGAGGGTGCGGTCGACGTTCGTGACTGCCTGGTTCTTCGCGGGCTGACCGACGAGAACCTCGCCGTTCTTGGCAAATGCGACCACCGAGGGGGTGGTACGTGAGCCTTCGGCGTTGGCGACCACTACGGGCTCGCCGCCCTCCAGCACTGCAACTACCGAGTTGGTCGTACCGAGATCGATACCGACTGCACGAGCCATAGTGTTCCTACCTTTCGTTCTGCGGTTCTCTGCCCGAGTGGTTGATCTCGAACATGACCGCGAGTTTTTCGCTTGGTGAGCGTCCTCCGCTCAAGTTTGCCTCCGACCGTGGCCGGGAGTCAACTCGAAGTTGAGCCGAGGGCGCTCAAGCTTGTCGAAATGGTCAACTACAGCCCACGTAGATTTGTTCCCGCCTTCCCCGAAAAGCCGAAAAAGTGCGCCACATCACGTCCGAATCTCTCCGAATGGCTACGATCGGCCGGTGACCGATCCCGACAATTCTCCCGTTCGACCTGCTCGACCGGCGCCGGCGCGCCCGGCACCCGAGCGACCCGACGTCTCGGTTCGGCCGCTCCGACCTGCAGCGAACGACGAGATACCCAAGGCCGTGACCTTGTCCACCTCTGCCTGGATCGGCTCGTTCGTCGTCCTGGCCGGTATCGCCGGAGTGGTAGTCACCAGCCTCGACGACGTCCGGTCAGCCCTCGAAGAATCGACTGCGCGCGACAATCCCGGATACTCGTCCACCGACATCTCCGATGCCGTGACGGTCGTCCTGGCCGGCAGTGGCGGCGGCGCTCTCGTCCTGATCCTGCTCGCACTCATGAGCCTTCAACTCCTCCGTGCCCGCAAGAACGCCGGGCGGGTGATGACGGCGATCGTCGGAGCCCTCAGCATCGCGGCCGGACTCGGCTTCATGTCTCTGGTCGACGGCGCCGCGGATATCGGCGCCGGAGTTCTGAGATGGGGTCCGATTCTCTACTGCGTCCTTGTAGCAGTGGCGGCGATCGCTCCGTTTGCTCCCGGTGTCAGCACCTGGCTGCGAGTACGCCGATGAAGGTTCACGTACAACTCGACTCCGCGCCGGGCGCGGGCGCTGCTCGCAGCCGTGAACTCGCGGACACCGGCGCCGGTGGCCTGTTCACCTTCGAGGGACCACACGACGTGTTCTTCCCGCTCGTCGAAGCGGCATCGGCCGTCGACCTCGACCTGATGACCAACGTCGCCATCGCATTCCCCCGCAGTCCCATGCATCTGGCGCATTCGGCCAACGACCTACAGTTGCTCAGTCGCGGCCACTTTCGCCTCGGTCTCGGATCGCAGATCAAACCGCACATCGAAAAACGCTACAGCGCAACGTGGTCGCGTCCAGCGGCCCGCATGAAGGAGACGGTCGCAGCGGTCAAGGCGATCTTCACGGCGTGGGAGAACACCTCGACGCTGAACTTCCGCGGCGAGTTCTTCACCCACACTCTGATGCCCCCGACGTTCGATCCAGGCCCCAATCCCTATGGACCGCCGCCCATCCTGATGGGTGCGCTCGGACCGGTGATGACCCGGACGGCGGCGGAGGTGGCCGACGGACTCCTGGTCATGCCGTTCCACACGCAACGCCATTTCCTCGAACGAACACTTCCGGCCGTCGATGCCGGCCTCCGTGAATCCGGCCGCACCCGAGACGAATTCACGATCATCCCGCAGGTCATCGTCGGCGTCGGCCGCGGCGACGATCAACTTGCCGCGGCCGCCCGAGGCGTCCGAGCCCTGCTCTCGTTCTACGGTTCGACGCCCGCATACCGTCCGGTGCTCGACGTCGAAGGGTGGGGCGAGGTCCAACCGGAACTCAATGCCCTGTCGAAGCGAGGTGGTTACGCCGACATGGCATCACTGATCACCGATCCGATGCTGACCACACTCGCCGTCGTCGGCACCCCCGAAGAGTGTGCCGCCGAGATTCGGCGGCGGTTCGGCGAGCATGCCGACGAAGTGTGCTGCTACTTCCCGGGTTACGACGTAGAACCGTCAGACGTGGCGTCGATGATCTCGGACCTGATGTAACTGCGAACTCAGATAAGCAGGCCTACAGGCGAATTACTCGAAATCGAATGATTCCGACAGCCGCTGAAGAGTAAACGGTTGCCGTAGTTTGGCGACCACCTTCTGATTCGCGAACATTCCCTTCTCCCAGACCGCTTGCTCACGGGGCCGAGCATCCAGCCAACGCACACGAACCAGGTATTCGCTCAGTTCCTCGTCGTCTGCGTTCTCGCCCAAGCTATTCGCGCGCACGGGACACTCGAGTAGAGGAATCGACTTTCCTTCTATATCCACATTGAAATCAGCCACTCTGACGGCTGGTTCTTCGACAACACCGACACCGACGTATCCCGTCGAGGGTATCTCTGCCCACACGCGCGCGCCTTCAAAAAGCTTGAACATAGCTTTTCGATATTTGTCCCCCTGACCCGCTGACACATACCCGTACTCCCGCATGTCGTCCCAGTTGCGGTGCCGACCCTCCCCAATCGCCACGAAGAAGTCCACACCGTTCCACGTTGGCTGCTTCTTGTTTCCCGCGCCTGCCTGTGGGAGATCGAGAGCCGGGTCAGACATCCAAGACCGGGCGAGGTATTCGCGATCCTCGTCGAACAAGTACTCAAAAAACAGGACGTTGATCGGGACGCCATAGCCCCGGACATACTCGACGATCTGCTCGGTACTCGAATCAAGACCAGTAGCCACGATCACGAGATGATGATCGTTGTTCACTACTTCAGGCACTTCGGATTCGAACCGATCAATGAATGCCGAAGCAAAATCTTCACCAGGGTGATTCTTCTCAAATAAGTCACTCACGGCTTCGAAGGACAGGTCACGCACCCAGAAACCGTATTCCAGTGCCTGAGCGACGACGTCGCGTGGAGTTCGGTCCTTCTTCAGTTCGATTACGTATAGGTCTCCTTCCGCGTCGATGGCGAGGAGATCGATCCGTTTGGCAAAATCCGTCATCACTTGTGGGCCGATGACCAGCAGATCACCGAGGCCGAGTATCTCGATGCGACTTTCGATGATCTTTTCGAGCCGAGCCTCGGACTCGATTACTCGGGGTGGCACGCGCAGGACATCGGTTCCGTCAACACGCCACAATCCGAATTTTACAGGCATCGCGACAGAGTATCCGGTCGACCGAGAACTCAGGCCCCCAAGGTACGGGCCAGCTCGGTCAACGACTCCCGGGCAGCACGCAGGCTCGCGTCACCCTGCTCGATCAGCGGTGCCATCGCCGGAATACGCTGCGCCAAAGTCAGTTCCGCGGTGATGACGGAGACATCCATTCCCATCGACACCCCGAGCACCTGAACGAGTGGCGGGACGGTGTGATCGTTGGCCTCGTTCCCCGAGCCCGGCGCATAGGTGTTCCCACGGCTGGACACGATCACCACGGGCTTACCTGCGAGCGGCTGAGTGCGCGTGTCGAAAGGCACCGTAGTCCCCAGGACGTGCACGTAATCTATCCACGCCTTCAACGTCGACGGGATCGACCAGTTGTACATCGGCGCGCCGATCACGACTACGTCTGCAGCGGTAAGTTGCTCGATGACCCGAGCCTGTAGTGCTTCCGCGGCGGGATCCGGAATCTCTCCCTCGACCCGCAAACGTGGTGCATAGTGCAGAGCCGCGTCCGCGAGGTGCGGCAAGGGATCCCGGTGCAGATCCACCGTCACCGTCGTGTGATCCGGACTGTTGTTCGACCACTGCTGAGCGAACAGGGCGGTGAGATCACGAGAGGTCGAGTTGTGGAGTTCGGCAGACGAATCGATGTGAAGTAGCTGTGGCATCCTTCATCAGTACCAGAGCGCGCTCAACTCTTCTCCGCGGCGAGATCGGATTCTGCCGCGTACTGCGCCAGCAGGACACGTTCGCGCTCGCGGCGCGGATAGAAGAACGTCACCACCGCGGCACCGGCACACACGATGATGATCGCCGCGATGTAGGCGTTTGTATCCCCGTCCAGGAAGGCGTTTTTGGCGGCGGTCATGATTTGGTCCGCGTATTGCGGGTAGCGTTCCGCGAGAACTTCGGCGCTGGAGAAAGATTTGGTGAGCGCGGCCTGAGTTTCGGGAGTCACCTCGGATGCGTTCGGCGAGGACGAGATCGCATTCCCCAACGATTTTGCGTACCCGGCCGTGAGTATTCCGCCGAGAATCGACTGCATGATGGCGCCGCCCAGGTCGCGTTGCAGGTCCGAGGTTCCCGACGCCATACCAGCGCGGTGCACGGGAACGGATCCGGTCAGCGAACGCGATGCCGGTGTGCCTGCCAGGCCGACGCCGATCCCGACAAGCGCATAGGCCAGCGCGACCTGCCAATACTGTGTGCTTTCGTTCCACAGGAAAAGCGCGACAAACAACCCGAGAACCACGAACAGGTAGCCGGAGAGCAGCGTGACGCGGGCGCCGTACCTTTCGATCATGGTCGCCGAACGCGGCGCAACGATCACCATCGCCAGCGCAGCCGGAATGATCGCCGCACCGGCTGCCAGCGTCGAGTAGCCGAGGACGTTCTGCAGGAACTGCTGGCCGATGAACATCGCGCCCATGAGCGAACCGAACACGACCAACCCGCCCACCGCCGCGACCCAGAAGGTCGGGCGCGCAGCTACGTGAAGATCGAACAGCGGATTGACCGCGCGTCGCTGTTGCAGGAAGAACCCGATACCCGCGACGACCGCTATCGCCCCGAGCACCAGAGCCAACGTGCCCGAACCCTTCACCGGCGCAAAGTTGATGGACAGCACCAGCGCCCCGATGAAGACGATCGACACTATGCCGCCGAGGTGATCAACTCGCTCGGTCGTCTCGTTGACGTGCGCGGGCACCAACACCAGCGAACAGATCAGTGCCACGAGAGCCAACGGAAGGGTGACGAAGAAGACCGAACCCCAGTGAAACTGCTCGAGCAGCGCCCCCGAGACGATCGGACCGAGTGCTGAAATCGCGCCACCGATTGCGGACCACATGGCAATCGCCTTGGTCCGTGCCGGTCCGGCCCACAGCGCCGTGATGATCGCCAGCGTGGTCGGGAATGCAAGACCTGCCGAGACGCCTCCGACTATCCGAGCGAGGAACAGCACTTCGAAGTTCCCGGCGAATCCAGCCACGATCGACGCCGGAATGGACAGCGCCATGCCGGTGACCAGCAGCATCTTGCGGCCGTATCGGTCTCCCAACGCCCCAAGGTAGAGCACCGTTCCGGCCAGGCCCAACGAGTACCCGACCGCGATCAGGTTCAGTTGTGTCTGGCTGGCGTCGAAGGCCCGCCCGATGTCCGGCAGCGCGACATTCGCGACCGAGAGATTGAGATTCGCGACCGCAGCGACCAGGATGAGCGTCCCCAGGACGAGGGTGGCTCGATCCGGTGAAGCGGACTTGATGTCACTCGCCATGCGCGTGCTCCCATCGAGGTGGGACCCGAACCTGGGAGTTATGTCCGGGTCATCCCGAACTCAAGATAGAACCCTCTCCAAGCGCTCGCACAGTGAACGGGTCCCTATTCGGGCACAATTTCAGCCAAGACGCCCTCGGCGCTGCGGGCAGCAACCAGGCAGGCGCGGGAGGTGAACCTGTCGAAGAGCGGATGCCTGGACAACTCGCGCCATCGCCGGACAGCCGCGGTAGCCCGCGCACGCTGCACCTCCGGCGATTCTTCCGGTTCGCAGCCCAACCGGTCACTGGCCCGGATTCCGTAGCCACCGATCAGCCTTTGCAGTTGTGCCAGGTCGTCGGGTGGCAGATCTGTGTGTACCGAACGAAGTCGCCCGAGCAGGCGAAGTTCGTGGAAACCGTGAACATCGGCAAGCAACCGTTGTGCCTCCGCCGCGATCAGATCGCCTTCCTCACTCGGATCGGCTTCGAGGATTCGGCCCAACGTCACCAGCGCGGTGTGCGATTTCAGTTGATCCGCGCGCTGCCCGAACTGAACGTCGATCACCTGACGAAGTTCGTCCAGTCCGCTTCGCTCCAGCAATTCGGCTGCCAGACTCGGCGAATCAGTGGCACCCAGCTTTATCGACGTCACGGCGAGGCGAATTCCGAAGAGCCCGAACCGATCGGCCAATTGCGCCCGCATCGCCGCATCGACCGGGAGTGGACTGTCCTGCCTGGCAAAACGATCCGCGGAGAGCAGTGCCAGGCTCAGATCCTCGGATGCAACCTGCGCGAGCGCCGAGAAGGCAGCGAACTCACTCTGCCTCATCGTCCGTGCGGCGAGTGCCAGCAGACCTGCCACGGGAACCACCGACTGGCACAGCCCGGTTCGCTCCAACTCCTCGGCAAATCGTGCCGCGACGTCCTTCGCCGAGGACAACGCGTCGAGCCTGCCTGCGCCGACCTCGTCGGCACGCGAGAGAACACCGATCACTCCGAGCGGGCCGGATTCTCCGCCGACATGATCAGCGATCTTCCCGAGGAACTGCATGTCACTGGCGTTCAGGGCGCGCAGCAGGTAGACCACCGCGTCCGCGCCGGGCGCACCACCATCGGGAACCAGCATGTCCCAGGTTCGGGCCGAAACCTCGGTCGAGAGCGACGACGTACCTGGGGTGTCGATGATCGTTGTACGAGCCAATGCCGAAGACGGCCAGTCGACGTCGATGCGGTCCACCGAGTCTGCGGTGTACTCCCCCAGATCGAACGTGAGCCTGCCGTCGCGGCGCGTCACCGGCACGTTGAACTCGGCACCGTTCTCGGCCGTCGCAGTCACCTGGGGCGTTGTCCCGTTCCGATACCAGGTGACGACGCGCGTGCACTCCGTCGCGTCGGTAGGCGCTATGTCCTGTCCGACAAGCGAATTGAGCAGCGTCGACTTCCCCGCCTTGAGGGAGCCGGCGAGCGCCACCCGGAGTGGCTCGCCGAGTCGGGCAGCGCATTCGTCCAACTGGGCTCGCGTCTGCGGCTGGTCCGCGTAGACCCGTCTGGCCTGGTCGATCAGAGCATGTGCCGACTCCACAGCGGTCACGGCGGTCGTGGCACTCATGCGTTGGTCACCTTTGCCGGAGCAGGAGCGGGAGTTTCGCCGATCAGCGTTCCGGCAACGGCGTCAAGCTCTGCGACGACGCGCATGTCGGTCTCCAGACGCTTGATACGAGCGGCATGTTCGCTCGACTCCAACTGCGCAGCTTCCTGCGTGGCGCGGAGGGATTCGTTGATCGAGCGCAGCGCCTGCTCGGCGATGTCGGTGAAATGATCCCGCAGAAGCCGCTGTACCAGGCGGAGGCGGTCCTTCGACTCCTTGCCCACCTGGAAGCTGACGTCGTCGGCAAACCGTCGGATAGCCGCTTTCGCCTCGGCCCGACGCTTGAGCACCTGTGCTTGTTTGTCTTCGCGATAAGCCTTGGTGCCCAGCAGAACCCCGGCTCCGATGGAGATCGGGTTGACCAGCGCCATGCCCATCATCGTGGTGATCAAGCCGAACATCAAGACGCCGCCGTACGAGCCGCGCATGCCGACCAGGACCTTCTGAGTGATGCCGATACGGCCGGATTCGAGGTCCGACAACGCGCCAACCGGTTCCAGGAAACCGTCGGTGTCGGCGACGTCGAGATGCGGGAGCGCGACGTCGCCGGTCTCCGCGAAGTGCTGCGCCACAACTTCTGCCAACCATTGAGCTCGATCGTGAGCCCACACGAAGTTGTCACCGATAGCGGTGGCGATCTCCTGTTCGAGCCACTCCCCCACTACGTCCCAGTCCTTACCTGGATCGCCTTCGTCGACCGTCTCCTCGGCCTGGCGGGTGACCCGGCGCAACCGGTCCCGGAGGTCGTGATCGATGTCGGCGGCAAGGTCTGCAATGCCGTCGCCGAGGCTCTGTTGCCAGAGCGAGGTCTTCTTGTGCAGTTCCTCGGCCGCTGCCCGGGCACGCTGCAGGCCGGCGACCGCCGCTTGAGCGGTGGACGGATCCTTCAGCGCCGCAAGCTCACTGCCCATCTCCAACGTCAGATGTGCTGCCGAGGAACGCACGTCCATCGCAACTGCGCGTCGCGTGTTCGACTCGGCACGCGCAACCACGTTGTCCCGCAGGAACTGATAGAGGTCCAGAAATCCGGATTCCGCCTCGAGTTCCTTGTCCCCCAGCCTCAGTGCGTGCGACCGCAGTACCGAGGAGATCGGAATGAGCGGCAGGTCCAACCCGGCGCGCTGGAGATGTCCGCGATCGGCGTCGAGGATCTGTCGCCAGTGCGGGTACAGATCGGTCTTGCTGATCAGACCGGCCACCGCAGGACACAGATTGACGACCTGGCGGATGAATCCCAGCTCGGGTTCGGTGAACTCCTGACTGGAGTCCGACAGAACCAACACGGCATCGGCCGCAGTGATCAATCCCAATGTTCCTGCAGCATGCGGATTTCCATGACCACCGACACCGGGGGTGTCGATCAGAACCAAACCGTCGGCCAACAGCGGACTGGGAACACCCACTTCCACACGCAGAACTTCACGCCCTTCGGCGCGCGGCGTGGCCGGGGTGATCCCCATCAGTTCTTCGAGCGGGAGGGGCACCCGGATGGGCGCCGCACCCGGATCGGCGAGAATCAATTCGGCGACCGCGGTCTCCGCGTACTGCACGACCGTCGCCACGGCAGTGGTCTCGTCGTCACCGACCGAACACACGTCGATGCCGAGCAGAGAATTGACGAACTGGCTCTTGCCCTGTTTGAGGGGACCGACCACCACGATACGAATACGTGGATCATTGACTCTGACCTGAGCATTCTCAAGTCGGCGCACCAGATCCGTGCGCCCGAAATCCTTCGCCACGACGGCTGTTCGTTCGAGCAACGACGCCGTCGACGACGCGACGCGCGCCTTCCGACTGCTTACCTGACTCGCTGAATCACTCATGAGCTACGTTGACCCGCAATTCTTCCCGACTCGAATATCCGGCCCTGCGAACGCATAGCGCACGCAGGGCCGGATTTGTTACATCAGGTCATTTTGACCGATTTCAGTTCCTGCGTCAGCAGATCAGGGATGCAGGTGATCGACAACCGCAACCGGGTCGATGTGATCGACCGGTGCTGCAACCGAATCCTCGGCGAAGAGCGAGTGTCCGGTATCGGCGCTCAGTCCCGAATCGGAGCCCGCACCGAAAGCGTCGGTCGCATCGATCGACGACCACGGGTTCAGCGCACCGGTCAAGGAACTTGTCAGGTCGGACACGCCGCTGACTGCTCCACCGAGGGATCCACCCAGGTCAGCGACTCCGCCGCCGCCAACGGTACCGCCACCGTCGACGGTGCCACCGGCAGCCGCGGCTGCGTCGGCACCGATCGAACCTGTCACGTCGGTGACTGCTCCGACAGCCCCGCCGAGCGATCCACCGAGATCGGTGACGCCGTTCAGTGCTCCGCCGAGCGACCCACCCAAACCGGCCGCAGCGTTCGTGGCGGCGTCGAGACCTGCTGCTGCGTCGAGACCTGCTGTTGCGTCCAGAGCACCGCCCACCGTTGCTCCGAGGTCGCCGGTCACACCGCCGAGGTTCAGGCCGTCTGCCGCGATGCTTCCGAGGTCGACGGAAGGCAGTTCAGCGGAGATCGGGCCAAGGTTCACTGCGCCGAGGTCGACGGAGGGCAGGTCGGCGCCGATCGAACCGGTGTCGATTCCGCCGAGGTTCAGTGCCGTGTCCAGCGCTCCACCGAGTGCGCCTTCGGCACCGAGAACGCTGTCGAGAGAGCCCCCCAGCCCGAGGCCGGCGCCCAGCGCACCATCCAGCGCGCCGGTGAGGTCCGTGCCCACGGAACCGACAGCCCCCAAGCCGCCTGCACCTGCGAGAGCGGTGTCGAGAGCCGCAGCCACACCGGCTGCCAAGCCTGCTTCGCCGCCCAGCCCGAGTGCACCACCGAGGTCGATTCCGGTAAGTCCGCCTGCGCCCAGCGCTGCGTCGAGTGCGCCGCCGAGACCGCCCGCCAGCCCGGCATCGATGCCGAGTGCCGAACCGAGGACACCTTCGAGAGCCGTCGACAGATTCGCACCGCCGCCCAGAGCCGCTGCGAGGTCTGCGCCGAGACCGCCTTCGAGGTCGAGTGCTCCCCCGAGCAGTCCACCGAGTGCGCCGCCCAGGTCGGCTCCGACCGTTCCGCCGGCACCGAGGGCGCCGGAGAGTGCCGCGCTGAGCTGCGCGCCCAGGTCTGCACCCCCGCCGAGTACGGCGTCGAGGTCGAGTCCTCCGCCGAGGCCCAGTGCTGCGTCGAGTGCGCCGCCGAGTGCAGTTTCCAAGCCGCCGCCGACTCCGAGAGCTCCGCCGAGTGCGCCGCTCAGTGCAGCACCGAGATCGAGGCCGCCCGCGATATCGGTGAGAACGCTGACATCCGTGATCGCTCCGAGGACGCCGCCGAGTGATGCACCCAGATCGGCGCCGATCGTGCCGCCGGCTCCCAGGACACCGGAGAGCGCGCCGGACAACGCCGTGCTGAGGTCGCCCGTCAGAGCGCCGGCAAGATCGAGGCCGCCACCCAGTGCAAGGGCGGATTCCAGTGCGCCGGTCAGGCTCGCGCCCAGCTCGCCGCCGATGTCGAGGAGTCCGCTGAGGTCTGCTGCGCCGCCGAGGAGTCCACCGAGAGCCAGTCCGAGGTCGGCTCCGAGGTCGCCACCGATGGCAAAGACGGGTGCGAGGGCGCCGCTGAGCCCCGCCGTCAGGTCGAGTCCGCCGACCGCGCCGATGGCGGCGTCGAGGGCTGCGCCCAGTTCCGCGGTCAGACCGCCGGTCACTCCGAGGGCGCCGCCCAGAGCCGCGCTGAGCTGTGCGCCCAGATCGAGAGCTCCTTCGAGATCGAGTGCACCGCCGAGGCCCAGGCCGGCTTCGATGACGGCGCCGAAGGCTGCGCCGAGGTCGGCACTGATCTCGCCGCCGATGGCAAGCGCAGCGCTGAGGGCTGCTGCGAAGTCGCCGACCAGGTCGAACTGGCCGCCGAGGGCGCCTCCGACTCCGAGGCCTGCACCGGCACCGAGACCCAGGCTGCCGCCGAGGCCGCCACCCAGTCCACCGGTGAGACCACCACCGATTCCGAGACCGCCGCCGATGGCACCCGCAGCGGACGCGCCGGCGTTGACGATCGCGGACAGGTCGGCGCCGCCACCGGCAAACAGTCCGGACTCGGCAACCAGCGGAGCGACGGCGACGATGTCGGCGGGGCTGACGTCGCACAGACCGGCAGCGTTGAGTGCCGCGGTCGGGTTGGCGCAGTAGTTGGCAGCTGCCTCGTCGTCACGAAGTAGCCCGAGGATGAATTCGAGTACGGCGTTCGTTGCCATGGCGGGTTCTCCTGAAGTTCGTTGACCGGGTTGTTGCCGGTGGGTTGTTGCCGGTGATCCGGAAACTGGTGCGCTGCCAGAGGTAGCGAGTGGAATCAACGCTAAGAACTTTTGCGACTGGGGCCAACGGGGAGCACCCCCCTCTTCTGCGTGGACAGACGGGGAAGCCCCCTACGGGGTACGCCCGCTCGGAATAGGGGGATTTGCTCCGATTAGGGGATCGGTCCCCTACTTCGCCGCGACGCCTCCGATCCGGTAACGATCTAGGTCCTGAAACCGACATCGCAGACAACCGCGACAGTCCTTCTGTCGCCCACGACCAGGGGAGTTCGTTCATGGCGGCAGGGCTCGGCATCAGCATCGGTTCGGCCACTCTCGTAGCTGTCACCGACGGCTCGACCGGTGAAACGCAACAGGTCCGCTTACCCAGTGCGCTGCAATTGGACGACGGATCCGTCATCACCGGATTTGTCGAGCGCGTCGGAGACCCGATCCCGATACTTGCCGCCGACGGTACCGAGTACCGCGGCGAGTCTCTCGCAGCGACAGCGGTAGGCGCGCTCGTCGGCCAGGCTGGCGGCGAAGAAGGTCCAGCTGTTGTCCTGGCTCACCCGGTGGGGTGGAATCGTCACACAGCACGCACCATGGAGTCCGCGCTGGACGACGCCGGGGTTCACGGGGCTACTCTCGTCGCCGAACCCGCGGCCGTCATGGCGTGGCTCGCCGCTTCCGGAAACGCTGCCAACGACGGTCTGACCGTCGTCTACGACCTCGGCGCTCGCTCGCTCGACGTCACGATGATGTCCACGACCGGCGGACGAAGCGAGATCTTCGGAAAGCCACTGCGCAGCGAGGACATCGGCGGCGACGAATTCGATCACCTCGTCACCGTGCACCTGCTCGATGCGGTTTCCGACCACTTCGCAGCCCTTGATCCCTTTGCTCCCGAGACGATTGCAGCGCTGGAAACTCTGCGCGAGCAAGCCCGCGCAGCCAAGGAGGAACTTTCCACCGAGACGGAAACCGTTGCTCGCGTGACGCTTCCCGGCGCCGTCAGCGACATTCGACTGGTTCGTTCCGAGCTCGAGGATCTGATCAGGCCCGCCCTCACCGAATCGGTGGCCTTGGTGCGTGAAAGCCTGCGATCTGCCGGCGTCGAGTCCAGTGATGTCAATCAGGTTGTTCTGGCCGGCGGAAGCTCGTCCATTCCCCTTGTCGCCGAACTACTGTCCGCGGAGCTTCGTGTTCCGGTGATCGCCGACGCCGATCCCGCGTCGTGCGCGGCGTCCGGCGCCGCGGCACTCGCCCTCGACGCCCGAGACTCGCACGTGCCGGCCGCCGCCACTGCAGTGATTCCCGCCGAGCCGTCGCGCAAGCCCGCACCGGTTCCTGCCTTCTCCACTCCGTTGCTTGCCGAGCCGACAGAGGAAGAGAACACGGCGACTCGACGCTCGTCGAGGGTGGGCGTCGTTGCTGCGGTGGTAGGAGCGTTCATCGTGCTCGCCGCAGGCGGACTCGGAATCGGAACGGCCATGGACAAGATCAACGTTCCGTCCAGTTCGGCGGACACCACCAGTGAGTCCACCTCGTCCACCGCTTCGACCACGCCGGGCTCTACCCCCGGCAGCACCACGGCAGCCGAAGCAGCAGGCAACGGATCCACGACTGCGAACAACGTTACTCAGAACAATCAGCCCGGCTCTCCTGCTGCCGCAGGCGGTTCGACGACGGCACCAGGGGCAGTTCCGGTTGCCGGCGCACCAGCTGGATCTGCTCCCGCACCAGGTGAGACCGCCCAGTCGGCGCCTGCACCTGCCGCACCCGGCGCCCCGGCGCCCGCACCGGCTCCCGCCCCGGCACCGGCGCCCGCGCCCGGAGCAGGCGTCGGAACCGGTATCGGTGATGCTGCGACCGGCATCGGCAACGGCGTCGGCGGTTTGGTCGACGGCGTCGGGGACGGTGTCGGCGGCGTGGTCGGAGGTCTCGGTAACGTCGTCGGTGGTGTCGGAAACGTGGTCGGTGGTGTCGTCGGCGGCGTCACCGCGCCGATCCGCTGACCGGCAGACTTTCGATGAACCGTGACAGCGGCACCGAATCGTCTTACATTGCAGGACTTTTGCGCGGCATCGACCTGACTGCATCGCCACTGCGCCTGTTCGTCACCGGGACCGATGCCAGCGCTCGGCCCCAAGTGACGAGGGCGGTGCGCAAGAGGATCGAATCTGGTGACAGACCCGTGGTCACCGTCGTCACGCATGACGCCCCGGCCGATGCGATTGTGGTGATCGCGGACGCGCAGGCTCTGACCTCCGTCGAAATCCGTGCTCTGAACGAGCTGGTTCAACGTGACGACCTCGGAGTTGTCATCGCCTCCGATCGGATCGATCCTCCACTCGCACCGATCTACTCGAACATCTCGAGTTTCGGTACCGTCCTACATCTGAACCCGTTGAACCGGTCAGATATTCGGAAGATCGCCGCGGAGCGAAGAGTTCCGCTCGACGATCGTGCCGTGCTGACGCTCGAGCATCTGGCCGGTGGTTCCTTCGGGGCCGTCGAAGCGTATTTCACCGCCGCCTCGGCGGGCCGCCCGGAAATGGCGACAGCCGTACGCACACACATCCTCCATCAGGTCACCGCTCTGCATCCGATCGAGCGTGAGATCATCGAGGTTTCATTCGCCGTCCCGGACATCGACGCTTTCGAGCTCGATCTGGGACAGGAGAAGTTCAGTCTCACAGCGGCATTCGACCGAGCACTGGCCACCGGACTGTTCGGTTCGCGATCACCTCTCGTCGCGAGCGTTGTGGCAGAGTCGACCAGCACAGGACGTATCCGCAGCGAGCTGATCAGAATCGTCGAATCACGAGCGAACGCGAGAACCCTCGATATCGATACAGCACGAAGACTTTTCGACTCCGGCATCCGCCACCGCGATCTCACGGCTGTACTACGAGACGCAGTCGACGCGAGCACGCCGACGGTCGCGGCAGATCTTTTTCGTCGTGTGAATTCGATCGAGCCTCTCGGCGTGGCGGACACGCTGCTGTACGCCCAGGTTTCGGCTCGGAGTGGTGACCTCGACACTGCCTGCCGCCTGGCCGATTCCGTCATCGCCGAACCCGATCTCGACAACGCGAGACTGGCTGCGGCGGTGCGAATCCGCGCAGCTTCGTCCGCAGCATGCGGCCAACTCCGCGCCGCCGCAGATCTCTACACCTGGCTCGGGCCAGGGCGCACCGAAACCGAATCCCCCTTCGCCGCAATCACCTTCCTCGGCATCGGCAACGTCGATGACGCGAACGCGGCGCTCGCCGGGCATACTGGATCACCGTCGAGCTCCACGGTCGGCGCTGCCACACTGGCCAATGGACTGATGCAATCGGTCACGGGGAGTGCACCGAGTGCGCTCAACACGATGTCGCGCGCACTTTCGCTCCCCGGCGGCTCCGGCACATCTGAATTCCAGCCTGATTCCGCCCCGGCGCTGGTAGCTCTTGCACTCCTGCACAACGGCGCCCATGAACGGGCCGCCGCTGTCGTCGCGGCCGCGATCGCCGCCGACGACGCAAGCAGTCACACGTGGGCGCGGCTTCACCTTCTCGACGCGTGGATCGCGATGACCCGTGGGCACGACACTGCTGTCGAAGATCTACCGGAGGAGGTAGTCCGCGGCCCCCTCCGTGAGCGTGACGCACTGTTTCTGCATGCCATGATCGTGGGTCTCGCTCGACGCTCCGGCGATCTCGCCCAGCTGCGGCGCGCCTGGTCGGGCGCAGCCGGCACCCTCTCGTCCTGCAGCGTGGATCTCTTCAATTTGCTTCCCATCGGCGAACTGTGGCTTGCGGCAGTACGACTCGACGAGGCCGAGCAGGTCGAGCATCTGGTCGACGACGCACGCACGCTCCTCCGAGCACTCGGCGAGCCTCCGCTGTGGTCTTCGCCGCTGCATTGGTACGGCGTCCAGGCGTCGATCCTCTCGCAGTCACCGGCCGATCTCCTTCCACACGCCCATACACTCGCGGAATCAGCCAAAACCCACACTTACGCAGCCGGTTTGGCGACCGCCGGACGCCAATGGCTCCTACTCATGCAGGGCAGCGTCGACGCAGACGACGTGGAAGCTGCAGCGCGAACACTCAACCGCATCGGGCTGCCCTGGGACGCGGCCCGCTTGGCGGGCGAAGCAGCATTGCGCACACCGGACACCAAATCGGCCACCGCATTGCTCCACGTTGCGCGCTCGCTACGCACAACGTCGACGGCCGAGACGAATGCAACCGATTCGACCGACAGCGCGGCACCACCGTCGGTACTGACCGAGCGCGAACAAGAAGTTGCCGAACTCGTCGTCGTCGGCCTGACCTACCGGGAAATCGGCGAACGCCTCTACATCTCCGCAAAAACCGTCGAGCACCATGTCGCACGCATCAAGCGGCGCGTCGGGGCGCAGTCTCGTTCGGAACTACTCACCATCCTTCGCAGCATGACACCGCCGAACAAATAGTTAGCTGCATATTGTCCGGAGGGTTGCGTATATCCGTTTAAGTGATAGTTTTCACAGGAATCAGGACATGCACGCCGAGCAAAGTTCGGTAACTGTGAAACGGGGATTGCTATGAAGTGGGGAGTCGAACTCGCCGTCGGCAATAAACGAAGCATTGCTGCGATCGCGAAACCCGACTCGGAACCAGTGATCCTCGAACGCGAATCGGTGCTGCACCACGCTCCTGACGGCACCGTGCAGCTAGGTGAAACCGCGTTGGGGTCAACCGGCTTGCGCGGGTTCCTCGACAGGGTCGGAACTGACGATACCGACAACTTCTCCGAGCACATGACGCGAGGAGAGGAACTCGTAGCGACAGCAATGTATTGCCTGGTCAAGGAGGTCCGAACACTCACTGATCAGAACCTGAACATCTCTGCGGTGATCCCGGCAGGTTGGTCGAGCGATTCCGTCGACGCACTGCGCGGCGCACTCGACAGCATGGATCTCGACGGCGTCGAACTGATTCCGGAAGAGAAAGCCTCTGCGGCCTGGCTCGCGGATCCGGATGCCGACGACAGTGCAGCCCGCGGAGCCGCAGCGTTGGCCGCGCCTTACTCGATCACCTCTACCTGTTCCGAACCCGAGCCAACCGATCTTGCCGAGCCAGAGGACACCATCGAGGAGTTTCCGCCGTTCGTCCTGATCGAACCGGAGCCGGAATCCGGCGTGGAAGTACCGGGCACGAAAGCACCGAGCGTCGACGGTTGGCTGAATCGTCAGTGGCGATCGGAGCGCCGACCGATCATCGCCGCAGCCGCCGCCGCAGTCTTTCTGACGGTGTCGGGGTGTGCGGCCGCGGTCATCATCGGACACACTCCGACCATTTCAGCGCCCGGGATTCTCGACGCACAATCTCCCCTGCCCACCGGCACCACGCCCGCCACTGCGGCGAGTCCGTCCGGCACGGTTTCGCAATCAGCGACCTCGCTCCCGTCGGAAGTACCCGCTCTCGGCGCGCAGCCGACGGCGCAGTCGTGGTCATCCGAAGCGGAATCGACCTCATCCGAATCCCAGCCCATCCCGGCGAGTCCGGGCACCGGTACCGAGAAATCCACTACGGCGAACGTCCCCGCGCAACAGGGATCGCCGATCACCATCCAGCTCGACCCCCTTCGGATCGAGAACCTGCCGCCGGTCGTCGGACCGCTGAATCCGGTCGATCCGGCTACCCCGGACACTCCCGCCGTGACCGACCCCACTGATACACAGACAACGCCGACGCAGCCCTCCAACCCGACCGACACAACCGATCCGGTGGTGCCGAATCCCGACATGCCCGTCATGCCATTGGCCCCGAGACCCGGAATGCCAAGTTAGACAGAAAGATTGAACAGCCAGAGAGGAGGCGCATATTCCTCGTCGAAACTTTTCCCCTATGGTGGGTGCGGTACCTACCGGCTCGGTGCCGGGGACTTGAAGGGATTTCATGCGTAACTCGTTGGCGATCCGCACCGCTGTGGTCGGCGCCTCGGCACTACTGCTCGCAGCTCCATTCACCACGACGGCATCGGCAGAGCCCGCCTCCGACACGCATGTCGAACAGCTCGAAGCCGACCAGCTTCCGGCTGAGCTGGTCGAGGCGATCACACGCGATCTGAAGATCTCCCCACAGGAGTATCTCGACCGCGCTGCCAAAGCTCAGGAACTCGGCGCGTACGCCCAGGAATTCAAGTCCGAGCGCCCCGGCGACTACGCCGGATCGTGGATGGGACTCGACGGTCAACCCGTCGTAGCCGTCACCACCACCGAAGCTGCTCGAATCGCGGCCGACGACGGATACCGCACCCACGTCGCCCCCGTCTCCGCCGACACCCTCGAGAAGACGCTGGCCGACGTCAACGGATGGATCGCCGGGCTGCCCAAGGAAATATCACGCGCAGTCAATTCGGCGACCATCGACGTCTTGAACAATCAGGTCGTCATCGACGTTGCGAACAGCCCCGTCGGGCAGGCACTCAATCTTCCGACCCTGCTCGAGAACACCAAGATCGTTCTCAGCCCGGACGGTGGCGGATCGGTTGATCCCGGAGCGCTCGGCGGCGACACCTACATCACGTCGACAGGTCCCATTCGCGAGACGCCGACCGAGAACATCTCGGTCTGCTCGTTCGGGTTCAACGCCGTCGACGATCAGAACAATGCACTCAATATCAGTGCCGGACACTGCAATCCGGCCGAGGGCTCGAAGTCGCCGGTCTACCTGCCGAATCACGCGAACGTCGACGACAGTCAGTTGATCGGCGCCTTCTCACAGTCTTCCGTCGGCAACAACGCCGGTGATCTCGATTACTCGGTCATCAAGTTCGACCAGTCGGGCATCGACGCGGGCCTCGACCGCGCTGCCGTCCGCGGTGCCAACGGGACCACCCTCGCGATCACCGGAACAGCACGTCCCGTGATCGGCGCTCCCATCTGCAAGTCGGGTCAGACGTCGTCCTTCACCTGTGGCGTCGTGGCAGCCGATCGCGTCGAAACACAACTGGTCATGGCTGACGGCGATTCACGAACCGTCCGCGGGTTCGCCGGTACCGCGTGCACCCTCGCCGGGGACAGTGGCGGCGCCATCGTCTCCGGAACCCTGGCGCTGGGCATCACCAGCGGTTCCAACAGCAGCGGCGCACCCAGTTGCAACGAAGCGAACCTGGTACTCGCGACCTCCGGTGGAACCTCGAATCTGGGTATCCCGGTCGGAGACATCCTCGACGCTGCAGATCGTGCATCCGGTGGCGGTATCGGTTCCGGAATCCGCGTTCGCACTGCGGGTTGACCAACGCCTGATTCACAGCACTGTGCCCGCCGATCTGTTCTGATCGGCGGGCACAGTGCTGTTGTCGGTCGGGGTCAGCGCTGTTTGCTCATGTAACGGGTGGGAATAGCGCGTTCGAACCCATATAGTCATGGTCGACTGTGATCGGCTCACCACAAGTCCGTGAGCCGTATCCGTGTGCTCCCAGGGGGGTGGTACGCGGTCAACGAAGTGGAAAGGCCCACATGCGAAGCTCCATCGCACGTCGCGCCGCAGTGTTCGGTTCGGCCGCGCTGCTGCTCCTCGGACCGATTACCGCGGTCGCGAACGCAGAACCGAATGAATCCGGGGTATCCGATCAGGCAGCCCATCTGCCCGTCGAACTCGCCGAAGCCCTACAGCACGACTTGGCGCTGACGCCCGACCAGTTCGTCTCGCGTTCCGAACTCGCGCAGAAGCTCGCAGAGTTCGCCGCCATCGCGCGCGTCCAGTTTCCCGACTCTTTTGCCGGCGTGTGGCTCGACGACCTCGGCAAGGGCATCGTCGCTCTCGCTGACGGTCGCGACAAGGATGCTGCCCGCGAGGCCGCCGAGAAGGCCGGCTTCGAGGTCAAGGACGTCGCGCAGAGCGAGCAGGCTCTGCAAGGTCAACTCTCGGCACTCAACACCTGGCTCGATTCGCAGCCTGCCGAGGTCGCAGACCTCGTGCGTGGCATCGCCGTCGACGTGGTCGGCAACGGAGTCGCCCTCACCGCCGATCCTGCTGCCGGCATCGAATTGCCTGAGTTCCTGAAGCGGACCGTCGTCCACACCGCTGCTCCGCTACTGGTTCCCCCGATCGTCGCGGACCTCATTCCCGCAACCGGATCCGCAACCGGCGACGCTGCACTGGGCGGAGACGCCTTCGGCGCAACCTCCGGTAACACCGGACTGCGTTGTTCATTCGGCTTCAACGGCACCGACGGTTCAGGACGCACGGTCAACATCAGCGCCGGTCACTGCGATCCCAACCGTGCCGCTGCCGGCACCTCGAACTCGAGCCAGGTCTTCCCGATGGTGAACAACCAGACCGGGCCCCGCGTCGGATACTTCGCCAAGAGCAGCTTCGACGGGCGTGACTACTCGATCATCAACATCGACGACAACGCGAAGTACCGCTTCGAGAACAACAGCGTGCGGGTCCCGTTCAACCGTTCGGTCAATATCACCGGTACCGCCGATCCCATTGTGGGCGCCCCGGTCTGCAAGGCGGGATCGACCACCGGCTTCAGCTGCGGCGTCGTCACCGGCGTCAACCGCGTCGCCAAGGTCTTGGATCACACCCTCGACAACGGCTTCACCACCAACATCTGCGTCCTGCAGGGTGACAGCGGTGGCCCCATCGTCTCCGGAACGTTGGCAGTGGGCATCACGAGTGCGTCCAACGTCGCCACCTCTCCCCTTTGCGAGATCGCTCAGGCCGAGACGTTGTTCGGACAAGAAGCACCGACGCAGTACGCGACGCCGATCAACGACATCCTCGCCGCCAATCCAGGCCTGAAGGTTCGCGACTACTGATCGCACGCATTCCCCGAGACAGCAAAACGGGCGCCACACCTTTCGAAGGTGTGGCGCCCGTGTCGGCGTTCGTGACGTCTAACCGGTAGAGCTGCTTACTGGAAGAGAGTTGTTCCGGCCGGAGCGTTCAGGACCTTGATCAGGTCCATGCCCGCGACGATTGCGGTTCCGCCGCCGGCGAGGATGGTACCGGCGACTCCACCGATACCGGCACCGGTGACCATGCCGGGGAGGCAGCCGATAACCAGGCCGGGCAGACCCACGATGCAACCGATGACTGCTCCGACGATCGTGCCGGTGAGGCTACCGATCTGCGTGGCAAGCCCGAGCTGTGACTGGAACTTCTCGATTGCCTTCTGATCCTCGTCAGGCGAAGCAACCGGGGTGAACTCGGCAGCGACCGGCTTCGGCTTGGAGCTGGCCGGGTCCAGGTTCGGCTTGAGGGTGAGGGTCTTGCCGTCCTCACTGATGGTCTCGTCGAACGGGAACTGAACGTCCCCGAGGTTGAACGCGAGCGGCAGGCTCACGAGAGTTGCGCCCTGGCTGTTCTGCAAGTCGACGTGTGTGCCGTCACCCGATACCCGGAATGCCCCGGCATCGATGGTGGTGACAACAGCCTGGTCGACGACCTCGGCGGTGTACGAAACGTCGGGTGACGTCTCCGGAGCTGCGTAAGAAGTACCTGCAGCGATGCCCGTAGCGGCAATGGTCATCGCTGCGATGGCCGCAGCTTTACGAATGAACATTTTTGATCCTCCCCGGGAGCGAGCGGGCGCAAGTCGATGACTCACACCACCCGTTTCCCCTGTGCGTGACGGGCGTAACGATAACAGCCGGTCGGTTGTCCTCACCTGCCCGGAAACCGAGTTAGGGCTGCCTGACAGAAAGGAGCCCGACGGCCACCGCCTAACGTGACGACCAGACATGTCTGCGTTTGACCAAGCCCGTCCGACGCAGAAGATTGATCTCTCCAGGCCACGAGCGGTTACCAGTCGGTATCTACAGGCTGGTAATGCTAGTTACTGGCGGGTAACATAATGCAGGTTAGTATCAGTGGGCTGTCCCGAGGTGGCCGACGCGTCGCCCTGAAACGAAAGGCCGCGACATGAATGCCCTGACGATTACGTTGGGCACGATTGGTGCTCTGCTGAGCTTGGTGTGTTGGTACATCTTCCTCTCAGGCGCGCTGAGGATGTTCAACACCGTGCGCATCGGCCAGTCGGCACCCGATCGATGGCGCCCGTTCTTCCCTCGCTTCAAGCAGATGATCATCGAGTTCATCGCGCACACGCGCATGAACAAGTTCCGCAGCGTCGGCTGGGCCCACTGGCTCGTCATGGTCGGCTTCCTCGGCGGATTCCTGCTCTGGTTCGAGGCTTACGGCCAGACGTTCAACCCCGAGTTCCACTGGCCCATCTTCGGTAACACGTGGGCGTGGCACCTGTGGGACGAGATCCTGGGCCTCGGCACAGTCATCGGTATCACCACGCTGATCGTGATCCGTCAGCTCAACCACCCGCGTCTGCCTGCACGCCTGTCCCGGTTCGGCGGCTCCAACTTCAAGGCCGCCTACGTCATCGAGGGCATCGTCCTGCTCGAGGGCCTGGGCATGATCATGGTCAAGGCCGGCAAGATCGCGACCTACGGTCACGCCAACCCGTGGACCGACTTCTTCACCATGCAGGTCGCCAAACTGCTTCCCGCCAGCCCCGTCATGATCTCGGTGTTCGCGTTCGTCAAGCTGATGACCGGCATGATCTGGCTCGCGATCGTGGGCCGCAACATCACCTGGGGCGTCGCCTGGCACCGCTTCTCCGCGTTCTTCAACATCTACTTCAAGCGTGAAGACGACGGCACCGTCGCGCTCGGCGCGGCAAAGCCCATGATGTCCAAGGGCAAAGTCCTGACGATGGAGAACGTCGACCCCGACACAGACACTCTCGGCGCCGGAAACATCGAAGACTTCTCCTGGAAGGGCTGGCTGGACTTCACCACCTGCACCGAGTGCGGGCGTTGCCAGTCCCAGTGCCCTGCTTGGAACACCGGAAAGCCGCTCTCCCCCAAGCTGCTCATCATGTCGCTGCGTGACCACGGCTACGCCAAGGCCCCGTACCTGCTCGCTGGTGGACGCAAGGACATGGGCGGCGACGAGATCGGACTCGTCGACAGCGAAGGCAACGTCAAGGAAGCCGCACTCGCAGCCATCCCCGAGGCCGCACGCCTCGAGGCCGACCGCAAGCTCGTCGGTGAAACCGTCGAAGGTGAGTTGGCCCCGGTCATCGACGCCGAAACCTTGTGGAGCTGCACCAACTGCGGCGCCTGCGTCGAACAGTGCCCCGTCGACATCGAACACGTCGACCACATCATCGACATGCGTCGCTACCAGGTCCTGATCGAATCGGAGTTCCCCTCCGAGCTCGCCGGCCTGTTCAAGAACCTCGAGAACAAGGGCAACCCCTGGGGCCAGAACTCCAAGGATCGCCTCAACTGGATCAACGAGATGGACTTCGAGATCCCCGTCTTCGGCAAGGATGCCGACAGCTTCGAGGACTACGAGTACCTCTTCTGGGTCGGCTGCGCCGGCGCCTACGAAGACCGTGCCAAGAAGACCACCAAGGCCGTCGCCGAACTCCTCGCCACCGCGGGAGTGAAGTTCATGGTCCTCGGCGCCGACGAAACCTGCACCGGCGACTCCGCACGTCGTGCCGGCAACGAGTTCTTGTTCCAGCAGCTCGCAATGCAGAACATCGAGATGCTCAACTCGGTCTTCGACGGTATCGAGCAGAAGAAGCGCAAGATCGTCGTCACCTGTGCGCACTGCTTCAACGCCCTCGGCAACGAGTACCCGGAGGTGGGCGGCGACTACGAGGTCGTGCACCACACTCAGCTGCTCAACCGTCTGGTGCGCCAGAAGAAGCTGATCCCGGTTGCATCCGTGAGCGAAGACGTCACCTACCACGACCCGTGCTTCCTCGGACGCCACAACAAGGTTTACGACGCTCCCCGTGAACTCATGGAAGCCTCAGGCTCCAAGCTCGTCGAAATGCCGCGTCACGGCGAACGTTCCATGTGCTGTGGTGCCGGTGGTGCTCGCATGTGGATGGAAGAGAACATCGGCAAGCGCATCAACGTCGACCGCGTCGACGAAGCGCTCTCCACCAACCCCAAGAAGATCGCCACGGGTTGCCCGTTCTGCCGCGTCATGCTCACCGACGGCGTCACTGCCCGCCAGGAGCAAGGCCAGGGCGAAGGCGTCGAGGTCGTCGACGTCGCGCAGCTGATGCTGAACTCCGTCACCCGCCTCGATCCCGCCCAGCTCGGCGAGAACATCAAGGTGATCCCGCGTGAGAAGGCCCCGGTCGCTGCTGAGGCAAAGGCTGAGACCGTCGAGCAGGATCGGGTCGCCGAAGTCGAGGAAGCCGCCGCGACTCCGGAAGCCAAGGCTGCACCGGCAGGCAAGGGTCTGGCCATGAAGGGCCTCGCCAAAGCACCAGGCGCAAAAGCTCCCGGAGCCAAGGCACCAGGCAAGGGCCTCGGAATGGCCGGCGGGGCAAAGGCTCCCGGCGCCAAGAAGGCGGCTCCCGCCGCAAGCGCGGAAGCTCCCGCCGCCGAAGCTGCTGCACCGGCCACACCTGTGGCAAAGCCCAAGGGTCTCGGTCTTGCGGGCGGAGCCAAGGCTCCCGGCGGCAAGGGACTGCAGATGAAGGGCGCCGCCAAGGCACCCGGAGCAAAGGCCGCTGCCGCACCGGCAGCGGAAGCACCGGCAGCTGAGGCTGCTGCACCCGAAGCTGCTGCGCCCGTCGCCAAGCCGAAGGGTCTGGGCCTGGCGTCCGGCGCCAAGGCTCCCGGAGGCAAGGGACTGCAGATGAAGGGCGGGGCCAAGGCTCCTGGCGCAAAGGCTGCACCTGCTGCTGAAGCACCTGCCGCTGCTCCGGCTGCACCCGCCGAGGCACCCGCAGAGGCTCCGGCCGCCGAGGCGGAAGCCCCGAAGGCTCCACCGGTCGCCAAGGCCGGCGGACTCGGATTCAAGTCGGGCGCAAAGGCTCCCGGCGCTCGGAAGGCTGCTCCCGCTGCAGCCCCGGCGCCAGCTGCGGCACCGGCTCCCGAGGCCGAACCTGTGAAGGCAGAACCCGCCGCCGAACCTGTGAAGGCAGAACCCGCCGCCGAACCTGTGAAGGCAGAACCCGCCGCCGAAGCACCTGCTGAAGCGTCCGCACCCGCGGAAGCTCCGGCTCCTGCTGCCGCGCCGCCCGCCCCCAACGCAGGTGGGCTCGGATTCAAGGCCGGCGCAAAGGCTCCCGGCCGCAAGAAGTAACCGCTCCACACGCGAATGCCCTCACCGTCACGGTGAGGGCATTCGTGTTTGTGTGGGGAGCCACTCCCGACCGAGCACCCGTTCCCTCGACCAAACACACCTTGCTCTACGCGGAAAGCGGTGCTCGCCGTGGACAAGTGGTGCTCACTCCCCCGCTGCCAAATCGAGGTCGCCCTGTCAATCTGCGACAAGCATCACCGCACCGCGCGCACGCCCGACGCCCCTTTCCTGCTGCCGTCCGATGACGTATCGCCCCGGAGCGATTCCGGTCGCGCCGTGCTCCGGATGGATCAGGTACGCGGTCACTCGGGTGTCGAGCATGCCGAGCGCAAGGCCCCGAGCATCTTTCACCGGCGTCGACCACGTGCACTCCCCTTTGTCTGCAACCAGACTGTGGGGGTTACCGCCCGCGGCGCTTCGCAGCAACTCCACTCCCGAGAGCGGCACTCTCACAGAGCGTGTCCACGGCAGAGGCGCCACGATATTTGCGAGCAGCGAAAACGGGATCACGATGAGATCGCCCTGCGCCTGAAGTCCGTCGATCACAGGAATGGACACTTCCTGGTCCAGGTAGTCGAAGACATCGAGGCCGGTGAGGGTGGTGAGAGCGGACAAGGTCATGTTCGAGTTCATAAGTATCACCAAGGGTTTGAGGATTGAGGGTTTGAGGATTGAGGGTTTGAGGATTGGGGCTTGAGGGGTCGAGATTCAGGTTCGACGAACGAGACGGGAGTAATCGGCGCCGGTGATGCCGTAAGTCCAACCGGCGGCATCCAACGCGGAGGTAAACCATCCGGGTACGTGAAGGCCGTATCGACGCCGATGCCCGTCGCGTTCGAAAGAACCGTTGACCGCGAGGAGAATGCGTCCACTTCGGCCCCAGCCCTCCGGGGACGCGTAGAGCTGCAGCAGGCAACCGGCATTACCGGGATCGTCGGCTTGGTCGACCAGTGTCAGGCCGGCCAGCTCGATGTAGGAATCCCAACCGATCCGCTCGATTGCACATCGACGGATCTCTACATTGCGCTCGTGTGCGATGCGTTCGGCGGTCGGGTCGAGCACTACCCAGTCGGGAACGATCGCTCCGTGCAGAACGAACGCCTTTGTTCCGTCTGCGAATTCGAGTGCCGGGGAATCAGAGTGGTGGAGTCGGCGTTCTCCCCGCGCACTGCCCGGTATCCGCTCCGAGTGCAAGACCCTGGGTCGTTCCGCCATGATGCACACGTCGTCGAACGCCCACCACCACCCGGTCGAGTCAGCCAGTGCGGTCTGCACATCGAGAAGTTCACGGTCTTCCGAGCGGAAGGTCGCAAGACCGTATCGATGGCATGTGTCGTAGTACGCGATTCGATGGGCGTCCTGCTGCCCGTACCAGGTCACTTCGCCCGCCACCGGGGTCGACATCGTTCGTATCGCAGCTGCGACGCCGTCGAACAGTGTGGTGTGCAACGATTCCCAGATTGCGGATCTGATGATCCGCGCTGGATTGACGCGGCGCTGAGTCGAACCCCGCTGAGTCGACCCCCGCTGATCCGACCCCTCGGACACGCTGGCACCAACGCCCCCGAACGCGCGACGTTCCATCTTCCAGCGTTCTATCTGCCAGTCAATGCTCCGACGTTCGATACGCGCGTTCATACGTCGGCGCGACGCCGAAAACATGCTCGCGATGTGCCCGCAAGCGCAGTCGAGTCCAGTGCCGTCGAAGGACATCTTGTTCGACAGACCTTCGGCGGCGATCAGATCCGATCCAGCAGAGGGCGACTGAACCCAGACGAACTCCGGTTTCGGGAGCCCGGATCGTCGGTATAGTTGCGCGACAGCAGATTCTGCCGTCGATCGATCGGCCGGACGTGTACACAGACCGCGTTCGAGCCATACGTCGCGGACTGTTTCCAAGGCCTGATTGTCTTCATCGAAGATATCGATGTTCTCGGTCGATGTCGCTCGACGTGACGTCGACGAGCGAAACGGTGCGGCGCTCACGCGACGGTGGCGGTGTCCGCCTTTCCTGTAGTCATAGTTCAACAGCCTGGCACGCAAACGCTCCGGACGCAAGGGTCACCTAGAGTGCGACACCGAGAACCTGCCACCGTTTCCCCACACCCAACACCCTCTCCAGCGACGCGAAACCGGTTCGAACTGTGGACAAGTGGTGTTCACTCACGGCTATCCACAGCCCAGGGTTCACGGCTTCCTTTCCAGTGCCGGGCGCAGCAAGATCGATCGGTATGGGGGAACAAATACGCATCATCCGTCGGCCAGAGCAACTGTCGACAGGTCGTACCGATTCCGAGATCCGGCAGGCCTGCGCGAGTGGAAACTGGTCCAGAATCCATCGCGGTGCCTACGTACCCAGCGACCACCTGTCCCGCCTCGACGCCTACGGGCTACATCGATTGCGCGTCGAGGCTGTGGCCGGTACCGCTTCGGCACATGCAGCGGTCAGCCACATCTCGGCAGCGGTGGTGCACGGCTTCGAACTCTGGAACACTCCGCTCGAAGTTGTGCACCTCTCTCGGGACCGACGAGGCGGTGGCCGTAAATCCGCTCGACGACACGTGCACTCGGTATCGTTCACCGACGACGAGGTCACCCACGTCGACGGCCTGCGCGTCACGACTCCGGCACGAACTGTTGCGGATCTCGCGAGGACGCTCCCTTTCGAACCGGCTCTCGTGGTGGGCAATTCAGCATTGCACCGTTCAGCGTTGACCAAAGATGCAGTTGCGGCCTCGCTTGCACTCAGCCCGAACCATCCGCGCCATCGACATGCGCTCCACGCGCTCACCGCGATGGACTCGCGCATCGAAAGCGTCGGTGAATCACGGAGCCTCGCATTGTTCCTGCAGGAGCACTTACCACTCCCCGAACCCCAGGTCGAAATCCACGACGCTCGAGGGTTGGCCGGCCGCGTCGACTTCCTGTGGCGTGAGCAGCGCACCATCGGAGAGTTCGACGGCCGCATCAAATACGGCCGACTGGTGCCCGCCGGGCGCAGCGCCGAGGACGTGCTCTGGAACGAGAAGCTCCGCGAAGACCTACTCCGTGACACGGGGTGGGAAGTCGCGAGGTGGACGTGGGCCGACCTGTCGACCCCGTCACTGGTGGCAGGTCGGATCCTCGCGGCCTTTGCGCGCAGCCGCGGGGCCGTCAGCTACTGATCGCAGGCTTCCACAGCTCGAGCGTCGCAATGCCGGGTGGGGTGAATCCGAGCACCTGCCCGTAGAAGGACAGCTCGGCGTTGCGTGAGCTGATGATGGTCGACTGCTTGCGGAATCCGTGAGATTCACCCTCGTAGGCCAGGTAGGCATGCGGAATACCCTTGGTCACCAGAGCATCCCGGAATCGCTCCGCCTGCGAAGGTGGCACGATCGGATCGTCGAGACCCTGGAGCAGCAACACCGGGCAGTTCAACCCGTCGACGTTGTTGAGCGGAGCACGTTCCGCGTACAGGTCGGCAGATTCCGGCAGCGGGCCGATCAAACCGTCGACATAGCGCGATTCGAAATCGTGAGTTTCCTGCACGAACAGGTCCAGTTCGGCCACGCCGAAATAGGAAGCACCACAAGCGAACACGTCGGACGTCGTCAGTGCGGCCAGAACGGTCCATCCACCGGCAGATCCGCCTTCGATGGCAAGGCGGGCCGGATCGGCAAGCCCTTGCTCAGCCAACCCGGTGACGGCGGTGACGACGTCCTGCACGTCGACGACACCCCACTGTCCGCGCAGCCGGTTGCGGTACTCACGTCCGTAGCCGGTCGACCCGCCGTAATTCACATCGACGACGCCGATTCCGCGGCTGGTGAAGAAGGCGTAGACGAGGTTGAGGGCCGGGGCGACGTGCGCCGTCGGCCCACCGTGAACAAACGCAACGTATGGCGGCAGTTCGCCGTCGAGTCCTTTGTATCGCGGACTGCGCGGCGGATACGCAACGGCGTGAACTTCTCGCCCGTGTCCGTGAGCCACGACAGCTCGCGCTTCCGGAAGGTATGCAGACTCGGGCAATTCTTCGACCGACGAACGGATTTCGGTGAGTTCGCCGGTACCGAGGTCGAACTCGCGTAGCGCGCCCGCCAGTTTCGCGCCTCCCGAGGTGAGCAGCAACCGATCGCCGCGAACCTGCATGAGGCCGATGCTGGTGACACCCGGGATCGCGATGTCGCGCAGTTCCCCCGACGCCGGATCGAGTACCGCCAGCGTGTCGGTTCCCACCGTGCGTGCGGTGAGAAGGTGCCCGTTGTCGAGTTCGACGAACCAGCGCGCACCGAAGCGCCACTGTGGGCCACCGAAATCCGCATTCACCGGGCAGATCGGGGTGATCTTGCCGCCGACTCGATAGATGTTCCACCAGCCGCTGCGATCACTGATTGCGTAGAGTTCGTCGTCGGTGATCCACTCCGGTTGCAGGACGGACTCTTCAAGTCCGCCGATCAGCACGGAGTACTTCTGAGCGACGCCGTCGACGAGTGGAGCTACCCGCAGTTCGGTACCGTCCCAGGGCATTTGCGGATGGTTCCACGCGATCCAGGCTATTTTGGTTCCACTCGGCGAAAGCCTCGGTGACGAGAGGAAGTCCGAGCCGCCGACGATCGAGCGAGCCTTGCCGGAACCGTCCAGCGGAATCGCGCAGATATCGCGAGTGATCGCCCCGCCCTCCGCGTGCGCTTCCCGAACCGCCCACACCTCACCGTTCACGATCTGCAGGTCTGCGTATCGCAACGCGGCCGGCGACGCGGGTTCAGGCGTCAGAGCCCGCGGAGTGACTCCTTCGAGGATGTACACCCGTTGATCAGAGAATTCACTGAAGACCAGTTTTCCGGACTCGGTGACGGTCCAGGCGCCACCGCCGTACTCGTGAACCCTGGTCCGCGCGTTCCACGGCGCAGGGAGGATGTCGACGGGTTGGTTGTCGAGACCGGATCGACGGATCGATGTCCGACCACCCTCGGTCGGACGAAGTTCAGCCCACCAGATCTCGTCACCGACGTATCGTCCACCCTCGACAGGGTGGCCACCTGCAGCCAGATCCGCTGCTCCGATCGGAGAAGTCCACGATCCGTACGGGGCTGCAATCTGCTCGCTGGGGGTCATCGCTCGACAATAGCCAACTGGTCGCGCGACACGGTCCCCGACAATGCACTTGCACAGTGGTGGAATCATGTAACTCGTGAGCACACCAGAACCCGTCCGCCATCGTCAGCCGCAGCGCGAGCTGGAGCAGTCGTCGAAGCTCCAGAACGTCCTGTACGAAATCCGTGGGCCGGTGCACGCGCATGCCGCCCGGTTGGAGGCGGAAGGACACCGGATCCTCAAGCTCAACATCGGCAACCCGGCACCGTTCGGATTCGATGCTCCCGATGTGATCATGCGCGACATGATCGCCGCCCTGCCCTATGCGCAGGGCTATTCGGAGTCGAAGGGCATTCTGTCGGCGCGGCGCGCAATCGTGACGCGTTACGAGCTGGTTCCCGGCTTCCCCGAGCTCGACGTCGACAACATCTACCTCGGTAACGGTGTTTCCGAGCTGATCACGATGACCATGCAGGCCCTCCTCAACAACGGGGACGAGGTTCTGATCCCAGCGCCGGACTACCCGCTGTGGACTGCGATGACGAGCTTGTCCGGAGGCACGCCCGTCCATTATCTCTGCGACGAGGCCAACGACTGGAATCCCGATATCGCCGATATCGAATCCAAGATCACCGACAAGACCAAGGCTCTCCTCGTCATCAACCCGAACAACCCCACGGGTGCGGTGTACTCCATGGAGGTTCTGCAGCAGTTGGTCGATCTGGCACGCAAGCATCAGCTTCTGCTGCTCGCCGACGAGATCTACGACAAGATCCTCTACGACGACGCAAAGCACATCTCGCTGGCAACGCTTGCCCCTGATCTGCTGTGCCTGACGTTCAACGGCCTCTCGAAGGCCTACCGCGTCGCCGGCTACCGCTCCGGCTGGGTGGCGATCACGGGCCCGAAGGATCACGCCGCCGGCTTCCTCGAGGGACTCGACCTCTTGGCGTCGACCCGCCTGTGCCCCAACGTCCCCGGACAGCACGCCATTCAGGTCGCCCTCGGCGGACACCAGAGCATCGAAGACCTGATCCTGCCCGGCGGTCGCCTGCTCGAGCAGCGCGACGTCGCGTGGGAGCGATTGAACATGATTCCGGGTGTTTCGTGTGTGAAACCCCGCGGTGCGCTCTACGCGTTCCCTCGTCTGGATCCGAACGTCTACGAGATCCACGACGACGAGAAGTTGGTTCAGGACCTGCTTCTCCAGGAGAAGATCCTGATGGTTCAAGGCACCGGGTTCAACTGGCCGAACCACGATCACCTTCGGATCGTCACCCTTCCGTGGGCCCGGGATCTCGCCGTGGCCATCGAGCGATTCGGCAACTTCCTCACCAGTTACAAGCAGTGATTTCGGCCCGTCGAATCGGGCAAAATCAGGTAAACAATTCGTTGTACAAATACCCCGTAAACGTAAAAGTGCGGGGTATTTGTGAGACCTTCGTCACAACATTCGCATACCAGGCGGTTTGATTGACACTTTAACTATTTAGTGACCTGCCCTGATGCGAAAACGGTCCAACCGGTACGTGATTCGTCGTGAAATTGGTAGTTGGACAACGCGCCAAACCCGATTGAAATTGGGTACATTGGTTATCAGCACTTCGGTGCCGCGAGCACCTGGTATCCCTCCCCCCCCTGTGGATACCAGGTTGGTGGCGGGGACAACCCCCCCTGTTCCCCGCCACCCAGCTCGACCAATCCCAGTTTCGCCTCTTTCCCGGAAATCATCTGTGCCGACGCTGTCGTCGATCGACACTATCCACAGAAGCTGACCATTCGCTTCGGAGCCGATAACATTGCACCGGTGCAAATCCCCAGTCCGACACTCAGTTTCCGATGAGTCACGGCCACGGCCACGGTGGCCCCATCCAGATCGGCCCCACCGCATCACGCGTCGTCATCGGCTTGCTCGTCGTCATCGGCATGGTTGTCGTCGCGGCAGCTATCGCACTGTGGCCGGACAAGAACACCATTCCCGTCCCGCTCCCCTTTCAGAACGCCGACGGCAGTTCGGTGGAGACCGAGGCGGGCACCGTCACGATGCAGGATCTCGGCGACTGCGGAAGTTCCTCCGCAGGAAGGGTATTCGTCGGTGCACCGCAACCGCCACCCACCTCCGCCTATCAGTGCCAGCGCAGTATCGTCGATATCGAGTCCGGGCCGAATGCCGGAACGAAGACACTCCTCGAGATCATCCCGGGTGCCGGACAACCGGATCTACGGGTCGGTGACCACATTCGCCTGGTGCGTCAGACCGACCCGAACGGAAACACGCAGTACTCCTTCGAAGACTATTCGCGTGGACTCCCGCTGGCGTTGATCGTCATCGCGTTTGCCGTCGTCATCATCGCCGTTGCGCGGTGGCGCGGACTGCGCGCACTCGTCGGTCTGGTGATCGCCTTCGGCGTCGTCGTCGGGTTTCTCCTGCCCGCATTGCTCGACGGTAAGCCTGCGATACCGGTTGCACTGGTCGCCGGCGCGGTGATCTTGTACGCGGTTCTCTATCTGGCGCACGGTGTCTCACTCAAGACCAGTTCGGCTTTGCTCGGCACCCTTGCCGCGATGGTGCTCGCTGCCGTTCTCTCCTACCTCTGTATCGAACTGACGCACCTCACCGGACTGTCCGAAGAGCAGAACACCAATGTGCAGACCTACATCGAGCACATCGACATCACGGGCCTGCTGCTGGCGGGCTTCATCATCGGATCGCTCGGTGTTCTCAACGACGTCACCATCACCCAGGCATCTTCGGCATTCGAGTTGGCCGAACTCGACAAGCACGCACCCCGCCGAAAGGTGTTCAGCGGGGCGATGCGGGTCGGACGCGATCACATCGCCAGCACGGTCTACACCTTGGTTCTCGCGTACGCCGGCGGGGCGTTGCCACTGCTTCTGCTTTTCAGCGTCAGCGGTCGCCCTCTTCAGGACGTCCTGGTCGGTGACGCTGTAGCGATCGAAATCGTACGGTCCGCGGTCGGCGGGATTGCTCTGGCTCTATCTGTTCCGCTCACTACTGCTATCGCTGTGATTCTGGCTCGGCCACCCGGTAGTGCGGTCAAGGCCGGCCCCACGTCAGGTGGCCGACACTCCAAACGCTGAAAACGAGCCTCAGAGTCCGGGAATCGGTGGGAGAACCGGTAACAGAATCGGCGGAAGCCCCGGGATGTAGATCGCGGGCGGTGGCGGCGCGGGAGCGGGCGCTGGCGGCACGTAAGTGTCCTGCACGACTGGCGGAGCCTCGACGACCGGAGGGGCTTCCTCCGTCGTCGTCGGGGGCGGGGTCGTTGTGGTCGTAGGCGGCGGGGTAGTCGTGGTCGTCGACGGCGGCGTAGTCACCTCGGTTGCCACGGGTCCGGCATCCTCGGAATCGAAGACCTTTCCTCCGTAGCCCAATCCCAACCCCACGATCACGATCGCCGCGATCACACCGGCGCCGAGGCCAGCGAACCGTAGCGGGTTTCTCGGCTCTTTGGATGTCGATTCGACGGGTTGTGTCCCGGCGAGCCAGGACGGGTGTGCGGTTCCTGCCCCGGGTGCCTCGCCTTCGTACATCGCCGAGTACGCCTGGGCGTCAACCATCACAGCCTCGGTGTCGGCGTCATGTTCTGTGCCGAATCCGTCCGTGGTCTGGTCGCTGTCGGCGACCGCGAGATCTGCGGCCGGATCGAATCGTTGCTCGTGTCGGTTCGGTCGCGGCTGAGGCAGTTCCGCCGCGTAAGGGCTCGGCACCTGTTCCTGCGGAACGGACTTCGTGCCGGAAGCGGCTTCGGACAAGGCATTCGGCCGCTCCGATTCCGCGAGCGTTGCCACCCCTCCGTGGCTGAACGCCTGAACCGGAACGGGTACCTCCGCCGGGGTGTGGATCGGATACGGCGCAAAGATCGGCGCTACAGCCGGAACCTGAACCGGGGCAGATACCGCGCGCGCCGATGGCGTCATCGACGACTCCGCGATCAGCGCAGCGCCTTGCGCAGTCACGAGTTCCGGCTGCTCGGGCGCGATGAGGGGGCACTCCAGCCACGCGGCGAGGGTCGCCCGCACGATCGGAATGCGTGCACCGCCACCGATCAGGAGAATCGCGTCGGGGTTACGGCCGGACGTTGCGATGACCTCTCGTATCTCGCGTGCGAAGGCCTCCACCGACGTGACGACCAACGAATCGAAAACTTCCCGCGACAGCAGGAGAAGCCCGCCGGGCCCGGGCAGGCACACCGCACTTCGTGAGGACAGCTGTTCCTTCGCGAGTCGGCATCGCGCCTGCAGTTCGGCATCGCCACCCGGGTCGGCCGGCGTAGCTATACGGCGACGCACGGTCTGATCCGAGTAGACGAGCTCGTCGAAGTGATCTCCGCTGACCCGCGTCGACCGGGCGGTGACGACGGTAGACCGCATCTGCCTGTCCACAATGCTGATCGTCGATCCAGAACTACCGATGTCGACGACGACGAGTGTGCTCTGGTCGGTCAGCGCGCCGGACTCCTCGAGCATTCGAAGCGTCGCGACTACTTCGGGAACCAGCTCGAAGTTGTCGATGCCTTTCTGTTCGAACGCTGATTGGAGTGCGCCGGCCTGCGCTTGATCCCGGTAGGCGACGACCGTATTGCTGCCGAGATCGGCATTCTCGGTCAAAGCCACGCCGGTTGCCTCCGCTGCGACTTCCTCCGGAATCTCACGACCGCGATCGACCGCTCTGGATCGGAACACCGGACCACTGTGGTCGGGCGTCCCCGGGCGCGCCAAACGCACAGCGCTGGCTCCCACCGTCACACCCAAAACCAAGTTCATGATCCACCTTCGTCGACCGGCGACGGGTTCCGTCAGCAGACCCCGTCATTCCCCGGCCGGAAGTCTACCCACTGGGCATGGTCTGCGAGGTTCGCGCATCTCACCTAAGGCCTTCTCGCAGCTATTTTTTCGCAACCTGGACGGTCGACCTACCGCCCCAATCCGCGGTAGTTCCAACCGGCGCCGCGCCACAGGTCCGGATCGAGGCAATTTCTGGCGTCAACGATCACCCTCCGCCGAACGAGTGGTTCCAAATCGCCGGGCACGAGTGAGGCGAACTCTTCCCATTCCGTGGCGATCAAGACCACATCAGCATTTCTGCAAGCTTCTGACGTGGAGGTTGCATAGTGAAGGGTGGGAAACAGTCGGCGAGAATTGTCCATGGCCTTCGGATCGAAAACGGTGACCGCTGCCCCGTGCAACTGCATCATTCCGGCAACGTTGAGCGCAGGCGAATCGCGCACATCGTCGGATTCGGGCTTGAACGCGGCCCCCAGAACCGAGACGTTAGCTCCCAGCAAACTGCCTTCGCAGGCTGCCGTCACCAGTTCCACAGCTTTTGTGCGTCGTCGCATGTTGATGCTGTCTACCTCGCGGAGGAAGTACAGGGCCTGGTCGACACCCAATTCCCCGGCGCGTGCCATGAACGCCCGAATGTCCTTCGGCAGGCACCCACCGCCGAACCCCAAGCCCGCATTGAGGAACCGTCTACCGATCCGAGCGTCGTACCCGAGAGCGTCGGCCAACATCGTGACGTCGGCGCCGGTCGCCTCGCACACCTCCGCAATCGCATTGATGAAGGACACCTTGGTCGCGAGAAACGCGTTCGCAGATCCCTTGACCAACTCGGACGTCGCCAGATCGGTCACGAGGAACGGCACCCCCGCGCCCAGTATCTCGGCATACACCTCGCGAAGAACGCCTTCGGCGTTTCCCGGCCGGTCACGATCGATCCCCAGAACCAACCGGTCAGGGCTCAAGGTATCCGCGATCGCGTGTCCTTCACGCAGGAACTCCGGATTCCAGGCCACCTCTACCGAGCCACCCGCCGGCGCAGTCGCTCGGAGTCGCTCGCCGAGAGCCGCTGCCGTGCCTACCGGCACCGTCGACTTCCCGACTATCAGCGAAGGCTTTCGCAACAACGGCGCCAACATGTCGATCACCGAATGAACATGACTGAGATCTGCGGCGTACTCCCCCTTCTTCTGGGGCGTCCCCACACCGACAAAATGGATGTCGGCAAAATCCGCGGCATCGGCGTAGGAAGTCGTGAACTGCAGCCGACCCGACGCCAGATTCTTCTCGAGCATGTCGGTCAGACCCGGCTCGAAGAACGGGACCTCCCCACGAGACAACTTGTCGACCTTGGACTGGTCGATGTCGACTCCCAGCACGTCGTGACCAAGTTCGGCCATACACACTGCGTGGGTCGCCCCCAGGTATCCCGTTCCGAACACGGTCATCTTCATGTGTTGTTGGTATGCGTCCGAACTTTCCGAAACGCGTACGCCAGGTGGGCGCGAAACCAACATCGGGCGTACGACGAGTGCGTCGCGCGTGCAACCTATGCTTCTGGCATGCACGTTCTCTTCGTTTGTACGGGAAACATCTGCCGATCACCCACTGGCGAACGCCTTGCACGTGCTTATGCCGCCGAAGCCGGAGTTTCCGGATTCACCGCGTCGAGTGCCGGAACCCGGGCGATGGTCGGACACCCGATCGAGCCGACTGCTGCGAGGGTTCTCGCGGGGCTCGGCGGCGACCCCACGGAGTTTCAAGCCCGACGCATGACAACAGCGCTGGCCTCGGACGCCGACCTCATTCTCACGATGACCGAAAGTCAGCGAGACAAAGTCCTGGCGATGGCTCCGGCGCGGCTCAAGCGCACGTTCACACTTCGAGAAGCCGCACGGTTGGGCTCGCTCGCAGATGCAGCAACTGTCGAGGACCTCGCCGCCGCCAGACCCCGATTTCGTGCCGCCGAACCCGAGGACGTCATGGATCCGATGGGTAAGGAAGAGAACGTGTTTCACGAAATCGGACTTGAGATCGCCGATCTCCTCGGCCCGCTGCTCAGCCGACTTCGCTTCGGTGAGCGCTGAGAGCGGGCACCGCGGTCAACTGCGGTAGCGACTTGTCCGACTCGTAGTAGTAGCTGTACTCGTACGCATTGCGTCCGCGAGACGGCGTCATCGTGATGACAGTGCCCAGGACGTGTGCACCCACACTCTGTAGGTTTCCGACCGCGCGCGCCAGTTGATCGCGCTTCGTGGAGCCGTGTCGGGCGATCACCAGAGCACCGTCCGACATCGCGGCCAGGACCGCGGCATCCGTGACGGGTAGCAACGGCGAGGCGTCGATGATGACGTAGTCGTATCGCGCCCGCAGTTCATCGAGAACATGTTTGGCCGTATCCGTGCCGAGTAGTTCGCTCGGGTTCGGCGGGATCGGTCCGGAGGCGAGCACTGTCAGCCCGTCGAATTCGGTCGGCTGAAGCACATCGTCCAGCGTCGCTTGACCGGAGAGCACCGAACTGACGCCGACGCTTCCGATCAACCCCAGATACTTCGACACTCGCGGCTTCCGGAGGTCGCCTTCCATCAGGCACACTGACTTACCGGCCTCCGCCAAGACAAGAGCGATGTTCACGGCGGTCGTCGTCTTACCCTCGGAGGGAAGCGAACTCGTGACGACGATGACACGCGGTGGATGATCCACCTCGAGGAACTGAAGGTTGGTGCGCAATTCACGGAAGGCTTCGGCACTCACGGAATTTCCGTCACTGAAAGTGATCGCATGGTTGACTTCGACGACTTTGTCGAACGGGATCGTGCCCACCATCGCCGCACCCGCAATCTCTTCCACCGTTCGACGATCCTTCACCGTGTTGTCGAGTCGATCGCGAATCAACGCAAGCGCGATTCCCGACACCAGTCCCGCCACTGCTCCGAGAGCGAGATTGCGCGAAGTCTTGGGCGAAACGGGAACAGACGGCTCTTGGGCCTGTTGCTCGACGACCACACGTGCAGGCGGCGTTCCGCCGTTCTCGGGTGTCTCCAGTTCCTTTGCCAGTGCGACGAATTCGGACGACAGAGTATTTGCGATCTCTCGCGCGAGCTCCGGTGAAGGATCCTTGACTCCGAGGTCGATCAACACAGTGTCGGGCGCCGACGTCGCAGTGACCTTGGAGGCCAACTCTTCAGCCGACATCCCGCCGACCACCCTCGGTCCCAGTTCGTCGATCGTCCGCTGCGCAAGTGTCCGGCCGGTCAGGAGTTTTGTATAGGACAGAACTCGCTGCTGTGAAAGTTGACTGCCCTGCAGTGCCTCGTTGACCGAGGTACCCGCCGACGTCGAAACGAACAGCCTCGTCGAGGCCTGGTAAACGGGCGTCGAAAGAAGAGAAGCGCAAAGGGCTCCCAGGATTCCGAGCACGGTTACAGCAGCGACTATTCGCCATCTGGCTTGCAATATCTTCAGGTAGTCGACAATTTCCATCTTGATGTCTCCTTCGGCTCACGCATGTCCACTGCGGGTCTGAGCGGTCTTTGCCGGTCAGACCGCGAGGGCGAACCGGGCTTTCTCAATTTCGATATCGATCAGCTGCGACGGACGAAACGTCCTGTGCTCACGGGCGTCCCAGTCCGCGGTAGTTCCAACCTGCGCCTCGCCACTCGTCGGGGGAAAGGCAATTGCGCCCGTCGACGATCACCTTCTTGCGAACGACTGCATCGAGATCGGACGGCTGCAACTTCAAAAATTCGGGCCACTCGGTCAACACCAGGACGACATCGGCGCCTTCGCACGCCTCCAACGCATTTGCCGAATAGGTCAACGTCGGGAACAGCGCACGCGAATTGTCCATGGCCTTCGGGTCGTACACGTTCACTGCTGCGCCTTGAAGCTGAATCTGACCCGCGACGTTGAGCGCCGGCGAATCACGAACGTCGTCCGAGTCCGGTTTGAACGCGGCACCCAGAACTGCGACTCTCGCACCGAGAAGCGATCCGCATGCCTCCCGCGCCAGTTCGACCATGCGTGTCCGTCTGCGCATGTTGATGTTGTCGACTTCGCGTAGGAACGTCAGTGCTTGGTCGGCACCGAGTTCACCGGCGCGAGCCATGAAGGCACGGATGTCCTTGGGTAGGCAACCGCCGCCGAAACCAATTCCCGCGTTGAGGAATCGACGTCCGATCCGAACGTCGTACCCGATCGCGTCGGCGAGCACTGTGACGTCGGCGCCAGCAGCCTCGCACACTTCGGAAATCGCGTTGATGAACGAGATTTTCGTGGCCAGGAATGCATTCGCTGACGCTTTGACCAACTCGGCCGTAGCGAGGTCCGTGACGAGAAAGGGAATTCCCTCATCGAGGAGGTCTGCATAAACCTCGCGCGCAGCAGATTCCGCGCGACCGTGTCGACCGCGGTCGACCCCGAGCACCAGACGATCTGGATGCAATGTGTCCTGGACGGCAAACCCCTCGCGCAGAAACTCGGGATTCCATGCGACTTCGACGCCGTCACCAACCGGTGCCAGTTCCCGCGCGCGCTTACCGAGCCGTTCCGCGGTTCCCACCGGCACCGTGGACTTCCCGAAGATGACCGAGGGTTTGGTGAGTAGCGGTGCCAGAGTTTCGATCACGGCATCCACGTAGACCATGTCAGCGGCGAACTCGCCCTTCTTCTGTGGCGTACCGACCCCGAGGAAGAACACGTCCGAAAATTCAGCGGCTTCCTCGTAAGACGACGTGAACTTCAGCCTTCCTCGATCGATGTTTCGTCGTAGGACCTCGCCCAAACCTGGCTCGTAGAAAGGAACTTCCCCTGCTGCCAGTTTCTCCAGCTTTGCCGCGTCGACATCCACTCCGAGGACCTCGTGACCGAGTTCGGCCATACACGCCGCGTGTGTCGCGCCCAGGTATCCCGTGCCGAAAACTGCTATGCGAGTGCTCATGTTGCTCGATCTGCTTTCTCGACAGTGTGTGAAGTGTTGATGGGATGGGTAATTCAGGTGCGTACGGCACCGATGTTGTCTCGGTACCACGAGACCGTCGACGCGATTCCTTCGCGCAATCCGATTGTCGGCCGCCATCCGAGTTCACGAATCATGCTCACGTCCAGAAGTTTCTGCATCGTTCCGTCAGGCTTCGAGGTGTCCCACTGCGTCTCGCCGGTGTATCCGACCTCGTCGGCGACCATCGAAGCGATCTCGCGAATTGTGTGGTCCTCGCCGGTTCCCACGTTGACGTGCGATGCACCGTCGTAGTTGTCGAGCAGATGCAGACACGCCGACGCCAGATCGTCGACATGCAGAAATTCACGGCGAGGATTGCCACTCCCCCAGTTGGCAACCAACGGCACTGCGGACGACTGCGCCTCGTCGTAACGCCGAACGAGGGCGGGAAGTACATGCGATCCACGCGGCGAGAAATTGTCTCCCGGACCGTACAGGTTGGTGGGCATCGCCGAGATCCACGATCGACCATGCTGCCGCCTGGCAGCTTGAACATGGAGTATTCCCGCAATCTTTGCTATTGCATAGGCGTCGTTGGTCGGCTCGAGATGCCCGGTGAGCAGGTATTCCTCCTTGATCGGCTGCGGCGCCAATTTCGGGTAGATGCACGATGATCCGAGGAACAGGAGACGCTCGACGCCGTGTGCAAGGGCAGCGTCGAGCACGTTCACCTGGATACGAAGATTCTCCGACAGGAAGTCGACGAGGAACGTGCTGTTCGCCGCAATCCCACCAACTTTTGCTGCTGCAAGGATCACGTTGGTCGGCTTCTCGCGGGCGAAAAAATCGAAAACAGCTTCCCGGTCACGCAGATCGAGTTCGGCGGAGGTCTTTCCGAGCAACCGGGAGAAGCCGGCAGATTCCAATTTTCGCCACACCGAAGAGCCGACCAGACCTCGGTGTCCAGCCACGTAGAACGGTGCGCCTCGATCGAGTGGCCGCGCTGCGAATGAATCACTCATCGCGTCGCCAACCAGTCGGGAAGTGCCGGAGTGTCGATCCACGGGCGCCCTTCATGTTCGAGCGCTTCGATGTCTGCCTCGACCATGATCCGGGCCAGTTCGGGTGTGTGCACGCCGGCCTTCCAACCGAGTTTGCGCTCGGCATGGCTCGGATCCCCGATCAGTGCGTCCACCTCGGTCGGCCGAAGATACCGTTCGTCGAATCGAACGTGGTTCTCCCAGTTCAGACCTGCGTGTTCGAAAGCGACTGTGAGGAAGTCGCGCACCGAGTAATTGCCACCGGTGGCCAGCACAAAATCCTCAGGCTCGTCGACCTGCAGCATGCGCCACATTCCCTCGACATACTCCGGCGCGTACCCCCAATCGCGTATCGCATCGAGATTACCCATGTACAGATGATCCTCGATCCCGGCCTTGATACGTGCGACTGCCCGCGTGATCTTGCGCGTCACGAACGTCTCACCGCGCCTGGGGGACTCGTGATTGAACAGAATTCCGTTCACCGCGAAGATTCCGTACGCCTCACGGTAGTTCTTGGTGATCCAGTACGAGTACACCTTCGCCGCACCGTAGGGCGAGCGTGGATAGAACGGCGTCTCCTCGTTCTGCGGTGGTGGTGTGGCACCGAACATCTCGGAGCTCGACGCCTGGTAGAACCGGCAGTCGAGTCCGGCCATCCGAACCGCCTCCAGTAGTCGGATCGACCCGACACCTGTCGTGTTCCCCGTGTGTTCGGGTTCGTCGAAGCTGACTCTGACGTGAGACTGCGCAGCGAGGTTGTATACCTCGTCCGGTTTGATCTGCGCGAGCAGCGTCACCAGGCGCGCTCCGTCACTGAGGTCACCGTAGTGAAGGAAAAGCCGTGCATCCGCATGGTGGGGGTCCACATAAATGTGGTTGATCCTCGAAGTATTGAACGTCGACGATCGACGGATCAGTCCGTGAACCTCGTAGCCTTTGGAGAGCAGCAACTCGGCGAGGTAAGAGCCGTCCTGTCCCGTGATTCCGGTAATCAGTGCGCGTTTCATCCTGCGTTCCTTCCGTTGCGGGACAGCCCGCGTGATAGTTGCGAAACCACGGTTGTGGTCCGTATTCCTCCGAATCGCCCGGCAGTCTTGATCTCGCTCATGTGCGTCCCCCCGAACGGCCGAGGAACTTTCGAATGTCACGCGATGCCAACCGAACGAATGTCGAGTTACCGAACAGGTAGCGCCGCCACAGACGTTTGGGTTCCGATGTAAGTCGATACAGCCACTCGAAACCCGAGTTCTGAACGAAAGATGGTGCCTCCGAAACAGTTCCGGCCAAGAAGTCGAAGGCCGCGCCGACACCGACGGCCACGTAGTCGGTTCGATCCGCTATCGCCTTCGTGACAAAATCCTGCTTCGGAGCTCCCAAGCCGACCCACACGATGTCCGGGGCCGACGGACCGACCTTCGTGATGATGTCATCGACGAACTCCTTGCTGAACGCGGCAAACGGCGGGGCATAAGTGCCAGCCACCTCGATGCCCGGGTATAACTCCTCGACTCGATCCGTCAAGAGGCTCAACGTCTCTTCTGTCGTGCCGACAAAGTGGTGACGGAGGCCGTAGCGGCGCCCCTTGTCCAGGGTGGCCTCGAAGAACGACGGACCCCGGACTGGTCGAACACCGACGTGATCGGAAGCGGTGCCTCCGATCAGGCGCATCACCCAGTTGACCGGGGTTCCGTCTGCGAAGTTCACACCGGGACCCTTCAAAACCGCGGAGTAGTCGCGATCGCTGTGCGCCGCCGACACGCAGTAGGAATTCGACAACCTCACGGAGACTCCGGTTCCCGCTCCCTCTCGTCTGTCGTTGACTACCCAATCGGTAGCTCCCTCGAGATTGGTCGCGGCAAACGGAATGCCACCCACCTCGATGACCTCGAACGGACTGCTCATCTGTCTCACCACTTCTTCGAGTTCGTTTGTTGACGTTCATTGCACTGGCCGTAGCTGCGCGACAAGACCGACTTCAACCGAGATCGAGTCCAATCACGCTGCGGTTCAAAGGAAGAAAGTTCTGTCTCGACAACCGATCGAGCGATACGAGAGGCGAGAGTCGAGGCCGGAGCAACCGGGATCGCCACGGCGTTACTACCGGCCAGTGTCGGCACACCGCCGAGATCCAAACAGACCACCGGGAGGCCCACCGCAGCCGCTTCGGCCGCCACCCAGCCGCCCGAATCGTGCATGCTCGGGAAGAGCAGAACGGAGGAGGACCCCATCTCGCCCACCACTTCCGATCTGTCGCGCCACCCGCGAAGCGTGACCTGACCGCGCCGATACGGAAGCGACTTCTCGATCCGCCCGCGGGCGGGTCCGTCCCCGACAAAGGTCATGGACCACTCGGCGCCCAAATGCTCGAGCGCGTCCAGAATCAGGTCGATTCCTTTGTACTGCAACAGTCTTCCTACGAATAAGAGCCTTCGTTTCGGCCTGGGTACCGCTTGCTTCTCGATTCCGTCGTAGTCCAGAACACAATTGGGTTGGATGACGACGTTGCGTGCCCGCGGTGCGCCACGTCCGCTGTCGGAGTTCATCGCGATGAAAGTGTCAACTCGTCCGGCCATGAAGATATGTGTCAGTGACCGAACGGCTTTCGTCGAGCAGGTTCGAACTACCGTGGATGCCAGATACCGCACACCGATGCGCTTGGCGAGCGGCATCGGCGGGTAGGTGTTGCCCCCGGCAGGCCCCCATACGAGTCGTGCGCCGCCGGCTCCACCGAACAGCACCGGTGGAGGCAGCCAGTCGGAGGCGAACGTTGCATGGTGCAGGACGTCGAAGTTTGCCGCTTCACGCCGAACGAACACTGAAGTGCGCCAGAGCCATCGGAGGTAACGACCGTACGATCCGGCTTCTTCCGCGGTCAAAGTCGCTATTCGCACGACACGAACTTCGCAACCGAGCTTTTCACACTCCGATTCCAATGCGGGAGCCTCACCGGAGCGAGTCACCACCGTGATCGACTCACACAGTTCGGAAGCCGCCGAGAGAAGCGCCCAACCCGCACCGGATTCACTCCCCTGATTCGGATCGCAGGCGTATGCCGTCATCAACAACCGTGTCATCGCGCTACCACCAGCCTCTGTGCGCGCGGCGTCCGAGAATCGCGGCGGCTGAATCGCTCTGAGAACCAACCGATGTTGCGTGCACCGTGGTCGAGAACCACGCGTTTGATCCGTGGACTGAGCAGGGCAACGGGGATCAACGTCGCCGACGCGAGTACGAGCAGAGCGCGTTTGGCACTCTGAGCCGTCAACAGTGGCAGGTCGAGCTGTCCCTGACAGACCGCGAGGATTCGTCCGTTGTTGACATACCGGGCGAAGAGCCAGGAGTCCCGACGCCGATTCTCGTCGACGGGTTCGTACGCAAGCGCCTCGTCGCACCACAACAACCGGACACCGCCGGCGCTCATCCTGAGCGTGAACTCGGTGTCCTCGCCGCCAGGTAGATCCCAGTCGTCACTGAAGTTCAAGCCGTTCAAAGTCTTCAGGTCCAACAACAGATTTCCAGCGCCTGCAGACGCAACCGGGGTGCCGGTCGAATGGCGAACGCGAGTGTGCAATGGAAGTTCTGAGGCAGGCAGACCCACCGGAATCACAGGACCGGCCACAGCACCTGCGTCGAAATCTGCGGCGCAGGTGAGGAGATTCGACAGCCAGTCGACATCGACGTACTCGTCGTCGTCGACGAAGACGATGTAACGACGATCGCGTGCACGGGCGAGATCGACCAGCGCACGTCGCGCCGGAGATACCCCGCCAAATCCGAGATGCAGTCGTTCGATCCCGTCGGCAACATACGTCGGTGTGGTGGATTCCGGATCATTGTCGCCTACTACGACCTGGGCGGAGACACCGGAAGCCTGGATCGATGCCCGGACGCTGTCGATGCATACAGCCAGTTCCGATTCGCGACGGAAGGTCAGAATCGCCACTATGACGCCGCTGGGATTCTTCATGAGAGGTCAACTTTCGGTCGGGCGCCACGGTTCATCGAGACCAGGAGTGCGACGCTCGCGCTGACGCACGCCGACGCGGACAATGCTCCTGCGACGTGTACGGCGCTGTCGGTCAGTCCTGCCCCGAGAACGATCAGAAACTGTAGAGGCAACAGCAAGGCGCGAAATCTGTTGAGGTTTCCCGTCTTGTCCACGACGCGGATCGACGTGCCGACTCCCAGCAGAATCCCGTTGAACGCCACCGCCAACCCGCACAGCAGAATGACCGGTATCAAGTTCGGAAAGTGCGGCCCGACCAGATGATCCATCAATCGCACTCCCGAGAGTCGAATCTCGAGCGTGAGACAGATCAGCGAAACGCAGATGATCGAAACCCAGAAGATCTGCAAGCCCACTCGGCGGCCGAGTGCCATGCACTCGCTCGCGCTCCTCGCTTCGACACCACTGCCGAACTTACGCATCAGAATTGGCGAGATGCCCGCGAACATCAAGGACAGTGGACCGAGCAGTGTCTGGGCAGTTCTGATCTCACCGATCATCGAGATCGACGCCACCACGGTGAGTATCAAGAACATCGCCTGCTGCGCAGCTGATCCCATCAATATCTCGATCGCAAACGGCACGGATCTATATCGGTGAGTGCGCGAGTACCTGACCGACGGCACCGGCGGTACCAGACGCATGGATGCGTGACCGAGCGCGAGCGCGACGAAGACACCGACCGTATGGGTCACGAGTGCAAGTGTCAGATTCTCGACCAGGAAAGCTGCAATAAGGACGAACGAGAGTGTCACGATCTGTATCGACGCAGAGATCCAACTCGCTCCGTCGTGCATCAGCATCGTGCGTATCACGTCCAAAACCACAAAACCAGCTGCAGCCAAGGCGTATACCGTGAGATTCATCGAGTCCGAGCCGGCGATCAGGAACAGTGCCCACACCGATGTCACCGATACCGCCGCCAGCACGATCGTGGGTGCCAACGCCGGTCCACGCTCGTCGGACACCGCCCCTCGCGACAGCCAGACGTCGACGCCGATCGCTCTCCCCAGTGCCAGTGCCAACAGACCCGCCGATTGAATCACGGCAACCTGGCCGACTTCGATCGGACCACCGAGTCGTGCCACCGAGGTGAGAACGACAAAAGTGAGGACGCTCGAAAGCCCTTGATCGGCCATGAATGTCACATGCCGAGTGCGATCGTTCACGATCTCACCTCGTTGATGAGCTCACGCATCGACGTCGCCGCCTTGCGCGATGTGAAGCGATTCGAGTAGTGACGATAAGCGGATCTGCGTATCGCCGATCGGTCGTCCGCTCCGAAGATTCGGTCGAGGGCCTCGCGTATCGACGACTCTTCCAAGGTATGGAGAGGCGTTCCGCCCGGTCCGACGATGTCCGCGAGTGCACCGCTGGTTGCGTAGATGACCGGGGTGCCAACCGACATCGACTCGATCGCAACCCGCCCGAACGGTTCTGCCCATTGAGACGGCACCACGGACGCCGCACTGTCGCGGAGTATCTCGATCACATCTTCGTTTGAAGTGAATCCGGCCAGCGTGACGTTGTGGAGAGCTGCGCTTATGCTGGAGATCTCGCCGTACTGCGGTCCGTCACCGAGAACTGTGAGCGAGGGACTTCCAGCGCCCTGCGGCCAGTTGCGCACCAAGTCCAGGACGCCCTTCTCCGGTGTCAGTCGGCTGACGCACACAACCGAATCAGTGCTCCGGAACTCGGGTTCATTTTCTTCGAATCCGAAGTTCGGACGAACCACGACGCGGCCAGAATCGATCAGTCGTCCCTCGACCAGACGTGCTGTCATCGCGCTCGTTGCGACGAACCTGTGCTGCTTCCACCCCAAGACGCTGATCTTGACTGCCGCAGCGCTCAGGTAGCAGACAAGGCTCTGCAGTCGGCTGTTTCCGTAGCATCCGTTGCGGACACAACTCGTGAAGTATTTGGTGGAACCGCATTCGGTGCACGTGCCATCTGCGCGCAACTTGGCTGACGGAGTGGCGAGGCGATAGTTCCGAACCGCCTGCAACGTAGGAATTGCGGCGGCTCGTGCGGCCACGAGCAACGAAGCCGAGAACGCCGGCCACAGATTGTTGACGTAGACGATGTCCGGTCGCTCCGAACGGATTATGCGCAACGCATCGACGAGTACTCGAGGACTGAACACTGCGGTGACTGCCGCCCACGGTCCCCGGGAGATCTTGGAATTCTCGGTGGTGCACTGAACCGTCTCGTATCCGATCGATTTCAGGAGCTTGGATTCGTTGGCGAAGCTCTGCTCCTCACCACCCGGACTCCGATAGATCGCATGGAACATCAAAGCTTTCGGCGGCGTGGATCCACCGGCGGACGTCGGGTTCACTTCAGGCTTCGAACGCGCTACATCGAACGACTTGTACATCTCACTGACCTCCTCTTCGCTCCGGAGTGAACCCGTACGCACGACCCCTACGGATCGACAATTCGGCATTGCCTGCACTGTGAGAGCGGTGCGTTGAGGGTCCGTACGGCGCCAGGAAGACCCATGCGATCAGCCACATGGCGCCGAAGAAGAGCGTCGACTCCGTCAAGTCCATCGAGAAGACGAGAACCATGATCGCGACGACGGCGATGTACTCCGTTCTGCTGCGAGCTCGCCCGAGCGCCGTGTTCAGAAGCAGGTAGTAGCCGGCCAACAGCAGCAGGAATCCGATCCAACCGATCTGGAGACGAATGTCGAGCATTCCGTTGTGCGCGCTGGTCGCCGGAAAGGACAGCTTGGACCGGATCATTTGTCCGACAACGCTGTCAGGTGCCCAGACCGAGCCGAAGCCCCAACCGAGCAGGGGCCGCTGTTCGGCGTAGTACTCGGACACCGTCCAGAGATGTAGCCGGCCGGTCAACGTGACATCTCGCGAGAGTAGCGCTGCGACATCGGGTCCGAGCACTTTCATCGCGCCGGATACCCCGATGTACAGCCCGATGATCACCGTCGAGGCGAGGCGAGCGTTAGGTGTCCGTCGAAGGCACTTCAGAGCAAGCACTGTCGCCAGCGCAATGCCTGCAGCGACGAGACTGGTCTGGCTCCGGGCTTCGAACAACACGATGCCGGCAACAGCCAGCGCCGCCACCCACGGAATACGCTTGACGTCGGGAAGCATGAGCATGACAGCAACAAGGACAACTTCGATCGCAGCCATTCGGCCCAAAGTATTCTTGTGCGTGAAGATTCCGCGATAGGCAACAGTGCGGGTGTCCACATCGATGCCGGTCGAAGGATCGAGGACCACGACCATCAGCGACAGCACGAGTAGTACCAGCAAGGTGACGGCCACCGTCCGCACTCGCACCGGGAAGGTCAACTCGCGGGCGACCATGATTCCAGTGATCGCCAGGCACACGATGACGATGCCGGCGACGACGGAGTTCCGGGGCAACGTCGACCAGTACCAGCTGGTTGCCGGAACGCCGGCCGCGATCAGAAGCATGAAGACAGGCCAGGACGCGTTGCGTGAGTATCGCCGGTCGAGGAAGTAGACCAACGCGAGTGTCGCCGAGAGAACGGCCGAACCGTGTACGAGCAACGATCCGAGCGCTGTCTTCTGCGTGTAGGCCTGAAAGGCTCCGCTCGCGCCGATGACCGCGATCACCAATGCCGTTCGCAAGATCAGCGGATTGTTCGGTGCCTCATTTTCGCAAGGCGCCGGTGCCGCATTCTTGTCAGTAGGCGCCATCACTTCCCACCACCGCCTTGAGCGTCTTCGCGACGATCATGACGTCACCCATCATCGACCAGTTGTCGACGTAGGAAAGATCAAGGCGGACAGTGTCTTCCCACGAAAGATCAGAACGTCCGCTGACTTGCCACAGACCGGTGACACCGGGCTTGACCAGTAGCCGGCGACTGACCGCATCGTCGTACATCTCGACCTCGCGCCGAAGCGGTGGCCGCGGTCCGACGACGCTCATCTCGCGCCGAAGAACATTGACGAACTGGGGCAACTCGTCGATCGAGTACCGACGCATGAAGCGACCGACCGTCGTCACACGCGGATCATCTCGCATCTTGAAAAGCACTCCGGCGCCTTCGTTCTCCTTCATCAGCGCCGTGACTTGAGAATCCGCATTCTGGACCATCGAGCGGAACTTGAGCATGGGGAACGGCTGCCCGTCCAACCCCATCCGCTCGGACTTGTACAGAACCGGCCCCTTGCTCGTGAGCTTGACTGCGATCGCAGCCGCCAGAAGCACCGGACTGATCATGGCGAGTACCACGGTCGAGAAGACGGTGTCGAAGGTCGTCTTCGTGAACTTCTGCGCGCCGTGATAGCGCGGACGCTCGACATGGATCAGCGGAAATCCAGCGACCGGGCGCATCGACAGCCTCGGTCCGGACACATCCAGAATCCCTGGTGCAACAACAAGGTCCACATGATCGCGCTCGAGATCCCAGGCCAACGTGCGCAGCCTTTCCGGTCCGAATCGCTCCGACGCCGTCACTGCCACCGTGTCGGCACCGACCTGTTCGATTGCGTCCGTGACACTGTGCTCATCTCCGAGCACCGGAATGTCCCGACCGTTCACTGTGACAACTTCGCCCACGTCTCCTCCGTAGCCAGGTACGCAGACTCCGACGACTCGGTATCCATGGGCATCGTCGCGCTCGAGGTTGCGTGCAAGATCGACAACCGCCCCTCGCACACCGACCACAAGTACGGCAGTTCGAAATTCACCTCGGGCTCGCTCACGAGCAATCACCCGTCGCCAGATCCAACGACTCGCGATCAAGGCGGTCAATCCCATCGGAAACGCCACGGCGAGGTACAGGCGCGCGATCTCCAGGTGAAGGAGAAGGCTGGCAATCGCAATCAGTCCGAACAGGCGGAGCGTTCCGACAGCGATCAATCGGTACTCTTCAGGGCCGCTTCCGATCACGCGAGGAGATCTGGTGCGAAATATTCTCAACACGGCGAACCAGCCGATAATCAAGGCGAAAGACAGTGCGGTGTAGCTGAAATGGCCGAATGCTTCACCGTCGACGACATCCGCGTCGCTACCGAATCGCCACCATTGAGCCAGAAACACAACTGCCGCAACAATGATCGTGTCGGTGATCGCCAGACGACGAAGATACGCAGATTGCCATTTCCTGCGTGCGGAAACTCCACCAGCCCTCTCCGGCGCTACTCGTCGGTGTTGTTGTGGCCGTTCTTTCGTGGGCGCGGCCATCTCGAGAACCGTCATGTGTTCAGAAACCTTTCCCCATGCACAAAATTCGGCCTGAAGCTGTTCACCGGCCGAGGTCCATCGGACCGCCTTGCCGAATCCCGAAACTTCGACGGCGAAGCAACTGCTCCGCATTGCTGCGTTCAGTGCGAATGGTCGCATTACGTGCGCCTTGCAGTTAACCCGGCGACTATTGTCAGGCCTCGGCCCAACTGTCGATTATTGCGGCATTGCCGCAGCTCACACCCCATGATTGAAGCAGAGTCCACTAACGACCCAAACACAGGACGATCGGCGATTTCTCCTCGCCCGCTGACGTCGCCAGCCTCGATATTGTCAGGACTCACGTCTTGGCAATTTTACGGCTAGCTGGTCAGTACCAGTGAGGAGTTTGCCACATTCCGGACAGTGTGGCAATAGCGCTTCCCGAACTTCTTCCGGTCGCCAGCATTGAGGTCAGTTATTCACCCTCCAATCAGGAAGGTGAGACCATTCATCGCCATTACTATTGCGTACCTATAGTTTTCATTGACTTAGCCAATTGGACTCCACGTTTGGACGGAAACCCGCACGCAGTTGGTAATCGCTCTGCAAACCATACTTTGAAGCGTTCAGCGTCGCCTCAGACCTGGACGATTGTCCGGCACTTGGCCTCTGCGCGCTTTACTTACGACTGGCCGGCAATGCGCGAACCTACGATCGGGCGACACCGAGAATTTAGACATGCAAAAGGAGGAGCCTGGACCGCCACTGACCGTCTATGCGGTGCAGAAAGATTTGCAGCACAATCCAATTCGAGAAGGGGGAATTGTGCAGCCGTTCGACTACAAAGCGGGGCGACCGCTACCGACGGCTATGTCCATGCAAGCGTGCGCGGCAATGGCAAGTGTGCGCGGCCGCGTATAGGTCAACTGACGCTCGACATRCTCGTTGGCGCCCAGTAGCGGAGCGTGTCTCTCGAACAGCCGAGGTTGCGGTCGACTGATCAGCTGGGCGCACGCTCGCGAGTAGACCCCCGCAAACCTCGATGGCCTTGCGTGAACCCACGTTCATCTCGTTGCGGGCAATCAGGACTCGACCGAGGCCCACCGGTTGTGTGGCACACGTGAGCATCTCCTGCAGAGCCGTCGACGCGATACCTTGCCGGCGTTCCGGCGGCCGGACTCCATAGCCGATATGACCACCGACATCGGCCAAGATCTCGTTCATGCTGTGCCGCATCTGGATAGCACCGAGATACCGGCCGCCTCGAGCGATCCACCAGTTGGTTGCCGGGACAATGTCGGGCCCCGTCCACGACTCTGGCTGCGCCAACAGCTACTGCACCCACTGCCTGAATCCAGCACGGGATGCCAGACCGAGATCTAGACGTTGCGCAACTCCAATCGCCGAACCGTGCTGGTCCGCCTGCGGTCCGCCACACTCGTCACACGACTCCGACAGGAAGCTCACAAGGGCTCGTCAGGCGCAACCAGATCGAAAGCCATAGCGGCACCGGTCAAGTAGGACAGGTCAGACCGCAGCGTCGCAGACTCAGAGGACCCGACTAGAGAATTGCGTCCGATTCACCACACGCCGAAGGGCCCTCGAGCATTGCTCGAGGGCCCTGTGAGGCGTCGGGATTTAACGTACGACCAGATCAGTTGACTGTCGACGTTACCCTTCGTTTGCCGACTGGATTGCTGTCCACGGAACCTCCCACGGCCACGTCTGCGACAACCGGATCGGAATCGTAGTAGTACTTGTACTCGTAGACACCACGACCGTTCAGCGGGGTCATCGTGATGACAGTGCCGAGAATTGTCGCGCCCACACTGTGGAGATTGCCGACCGCCCTGCTCAGCTGATCCCTCTTCGTCGAGCCGTGACGAGCAATCACGAGCGCACCGTCCGCCAGCGCTGAAAGCACTGCAGCATCCGTAACCGGAAGCAACGGCGAGGCGTCGATGATGACGTAGTCGAACCTTCTGCGGAGATCGGTAAAGACTGCATGGGCAGTGTCAGTCCCCAGCAGTTCGCTCGGGTTCGGGGGAATCGGACCTGAAGCAAGAACCGTCAGGTCAGCGTTGCTCGTGACTTGAAGTACGTCGTCGAGATCTGCTTGCCCAGCCAAGACCGAGCTCAAACCGACGCTTCCGATAAGTCCAAGGTACTTCGAAACGCGAGGCTTACGGAGGTCACCTTCGACGAGACACACCTTCTTGCCTGCCTCGGCCAGCACGAGTGCGATGTTCACCGCGGTCGTGGTCTTTCCCTCGGAGGGAAGAGAACTCGTGACGACGATGACACTCGGTGGACGATCCACGGCCAGGAACTGCAGATTGGTTCGCAGTTCGCGGTACGCCTCGGCACTTGCGGAGTTGCCCTCGTGGAAGTTGATCGCTTGATGAACTTCGCGTTCCTTGTCGAACGGAATTGTTCCCACCATCGCCGCGCCGGCGATGTCTTCGACCACCTTGCGCTCTTTGACGGTGTTGTCCAGGCGATCACGCACGACAGCCAATCCGATCCCCAGCAGAAGCCCGATCGCGGCACCGAGCGCCACGTTCCGCGAAGTCTTCGGCGACACCGGTTCCGCGGGAGTTTGTGCTCGCTGCTCGACAACGACGCGCGCCGGCGCTGTGCCACCATTCGCGGGCGTACCCAGATCTTTGACCATCACGACAAACTCGTCCGACAGCGCATTTGCGATTTCGCGTGCCAGTTCAGGCGACGCATCTTGCACGCTCAAATCGAGAAGTACAGTATCCGGCGCCGATGTGGCGGTCACCTTCGACGAGATCTCCGCCGCGGACAGCCCACCCAATCGATCTGACCCCACTGCATCGATTGTTCGCTGCGCGAGCGTCTCCCCAGTGAGGAGCTTGGCGTAGGAGGTGACCAACTGCTGTGAAAGCTGGTTGCCTTGGTAAGCCTCGTTCACGGTCGTTCCAGTGGAAGTCGACACGAACAGGCGCGTGGAAGCCTGGTAGACCGGTGTCGCAATCAACGAGGCACCCAAAGCGCCCAAGATCACAACCACGGTGACGACAACGACTATTTTCCACCGTGCCTGCAAGATCTTCAGGTAGTCCCGTACATCCATCGTCGAATCTCCTTCGGCTCGAGCACGTAGTACGTATTCGAGTAGTAATCGACAGCCGCTTGTCGAGCCGCTGCACTCAATCCAGGCTGAACGAGGCAGCCAATCTTTTTATCGCGCGTCCCTGCGTCACAGAGAGGTCGATCCCGAAACAGGCAGGGACAAGAAACCTTCGTGGCATCTCACGCATCTCAGTTCGTGGTCCACACTTGACGGCACGACTACATATTGACGCAGCGGCGAACCTGCGACACGGACATCGGGTCCAGTTCTCTTCGTCAGCCTCATCGGCCGACACCGCCACCTGGAGTTCACTGCACATCGAAGAGAGCGGACGTAACGTGCAGCCAGGCTGAACTCTACTGTGTCGTGGTTCTTTTCACCACCGCAACGCAGCATCGAAACCCCTCGATTTCGCCAGCCGAATGTGCCGACCACGCGAAGATCACACACCCTCAGCCGGCCGTAGGACCAAAGTCCGCGAACATCCAACAACGCCCGCCGCCACCGGAAGCCGGTGCACACCAATCGAACAGGGCAAACACCACTCGCCCCGAAATCGACGGGCGGCGATCGAAGTTTCCACACCGGAATAGTTCATCTACTGACGGACCTTCGTCCCAGACACGCGGGCACTCCCCTCGACGCCGTGCAATAACCATCCCTCGCTGAGGGTTTCACCGATCTACGGCCTTCCAAGACCTCGATAGGTCCACCCTGCGTCGCGCCAGGTGGTCGGTTCCAGGCAGTTACGTCCGTCGATGATGACCTTCTTGCGGACGACCGCTTCGAGATCCGACGGCAACAACTTTCGAAACTCGGTCCACTCGGTCAGAACCAAGACGACATCAGCTCCTGCACACGCGTCAAGTGCACTCGAAGTGTAAGTGAGGGTGGGGAACAACGCCTTCGAGTTTCCCATGGCCTTCGGGTCATAGACATTGACGGCAGCGCCTTGGAGCTGAATCTGGCCGGCAACGTTCAGCGCAGGTGAGTCGCGCACGTCGTCGGAGTCAGGCTTGAAGGCTGCACCGAGAACCGCCACATTGGCTCCGAGTAGAGAACCACACGCTTCTCGAGCCAGTTCGACCATCCGAGTACGACGACGCATGTTGATATTGTCGACTTCGCGTAGGAAAGTGAGTGCTTGATCTGCTCCCAGCTCACCCGCACGTGCCATGAAAGCACGGATGTCCTTAGGTAGGCAGCCACCACCGAAACCGATTCCGGCGTTGAGGAATCGCCTACCAATTCTCTCGTCGTGGCCGATGGCATCGGCAAGAACGGTCACATCCGCGCCCGACGCCTCGCACACCTCCGAGATCGCATTGATGAACGAGATCTTCGTCGCCAGAAATGCATTGGCTGACGCTTTGACCAACTCCGAAGTCGCAAGGTCGGTCACAACGAAGGGAATACCTTCGTTCAAGAGCTGCTCGTACACTTCACGCGCAACCGATTCCGCACGTCCGGGTCGATTACGGTCGACCCCGAGCACAAGCCGGTCCGGGTGAAGTGTGTCTTTCACCGCGTAGCCTTCCCGGAGAAATTCCGGGTTCCACGCCACCTCGRCGTCTTGTCCGGCAGGCGCCAGTTCCCGTGCCCGCGCACCCAATCGCTCTGCTGTACCAACTGGCACTGTTGATTTCCCGAAGATAACGGTCGGCCTGGTCAAGAGGGGTGCAAGCGTCTCGATCACCGAATCGACAAAACGCATGTCGGCCGCGAACTCCCCCTTCTTCTGCGGCGTACCGACGCCGAGGAAATGGATGTCGGCGAACTCTGCGGCCTCCTCGTAGGAAGCCGTGAATCGAAGACGTCCCGCGGCTATGTTGCGGCGCAGCACTTCCTCGAGTCCCGGTTCGTAGAAAGGAACCTCCCCAGCTTCGAGCATCGCGAGCTTGTTCGGATCAACATCCACCCCGAGAACCTCGTGACCCAACTCGGCCATGCAAGCTGCATGTGTCGCCCCGAGGTAGCCGGTGCCGAATACCGCAATACGAGAAGTCATAACGATGTCTGCCTGTCGAAGTCGGGTTTACGTCGAATAATGCTGTAGTACTTCATGTCCTGATCGAATCGACGTTCTGTCGATACCACTCCACGGTCGATGCGATTCCCGCACGAAGATCAATCCTGGGCTGCCACCCCAAATCTCGAAGCTTCCCGATGTCAAGCAACTTCCGCGGCGTCCCGTCAGGTTTCGAATGATCCCATTCGATCTCGCCGTCGAACCCGATCTCGTCCGCCACGATCGCGGAGATCTCCGCGATACTCTGGTCCTCGCCCGTACCAACATTGACGTGTTCTGCTCCGTCATAGTGGTCGAGCAAATGAAGGCAGGCATCCGCCATGTCGTCGACGTGGAGAAACTCGCGCCTCGGCGTCCCGCTGCCCCAGTTAACGACTGACGCAGCTCCATCACGGCGCGCGTCGTCGAAGCGCCTGATGAGGGCTGGCAGCACATGAGAGCCCTTGGCAGAGAAGTTGTCACCCGGGCCGTAGAGGTTCGTCGGCATCGCGGAGATCCACGGTCGCCCGAACTGCTTGCGAACAGCCTGTACCTGCAGGATTCCCGCGATCTTTGCGATGGCATAGGCATCGTTCGTCGGTTCCAGATGACCGGTCAGCAGATATTCTTCGCGAATCGGTTGAGGTGCGAATTTCGGGTAGATGCAGGATGATCCGAGGAATAGAAGGCGATCTACGTCGAATTCGGCCGCCGCGTCCATCACGTTCACCTGGATGCGAAGGTTGTCGGAGATGAAGTCCACCGGCAGTGTGCTGTTCGCCAGTATCCCGCCCACTCTGGCTGCCGCGAGGACCACGTTCTTCGGCCTCTCAGCGGCGAAGAATTCGAATACGGCACCGCGGTCGCGAAGATCGAGTTCGGCGGACGTGCGACCGACAAGGCGATTGAAACCGTCGGCTTCCAAACGACGCCAAATCGCTGAACCAACGAGTCCACGATGGCCCGCAACGTATACCGTGTCGCTTCGATCGAGGGACTTCTGCGTGTACTCCCCCGTCATCGAGCGTGCTCCCAATCCACCAGGTTCGGACGGTCRATCCAGGGCTTGCCCTCACACGTCAGAGCCTCGATGTCCGCATCGACCATGATTCGAGCCAGCTCCGGGGTATGCACAGTCGCCTTCCAACCGAGCTTCTGCTCCGCCTTACCGGCATCTCCGATCAACGCATCTACTTCCGTCGGCCGCAGATAGCGCTCGTCGAAGCGCACGTGATCTTCCCAGTTCAGGCCGGCGTGCTCGAAGGCCACCGTCAGGAAATCCTTGACCGAGTAGTTACCGCCTGTCGCGAGCACGTAATCGTCCGGTTCGTCGGCCTGAAGCATTCTCCACATTCCCTCCACGTACTCCGGCGCATAGCCCCAGTCGCGGATTGCATCGAGATTGCCCATGTACAAATGGCTTTCCAGACCGGCCTTGATCCGCGCCACCGCTCGCGTGATCTTGCGAGTGACGAATGTTTCGCCTCGCCGGGGTGATTCGTGGTTGAACAGAATTCCGTTCACGGCAAAGATCCCGTACGCCTCGCGGTAGTTCTTGGTGATCCAGTACGAGTACACCTTCGCCGCACCGTACGGCGATCGCGGGTAGAAGGGAGTCTGCTCGTCTTGCGGAGGCGGTGTCGCACCGAACATCTCGGAACTGGACGCCTGGTAGAACCTGCATTCGAGACCAGCCATCCGGACTGCTTCGAGCAACCTGATCGACCCGATTCCCGTGGTGTCACCGGTATGTTCTGGCTCGTCGAAGCTCACCCGCACGTGGGACTGCGCTGCGAGGTTGTAGACCTCGTCCGGGCGTATCTGTGCGAGAAGAGTGACCAAACGCGCCCCGTCGCTGAGATCTCCGTAGTGAAGGAACAGTTTTGCATCCGGCGTGTGGGGATCCACATACATGTGATCGATTCGAGCTGTATTGAACGTGGACGACCTACGAATAAGTCCGTGGACCTCGTATCCCTTGCTCAACAACAGCTCGGCCAGGTATGAACCGTCTTGGCCTGTAATTCCGGTAATCAGTGCACGTTTCACTTGAAACTCCGTCCTCGAAGCAGATACTTGTCTGCGAGTAGTCATCGGCCGAATTGTGTTGTGTGGGAGTAACGAACCCACAACCAGAACTGAGAAACCCTCACGGCATTACTGCCCCCTTGATCCGCGATCTCAAATCCTCCAGTTCCGCGGCAGCGGAATCCATTCCGCGAGAGATACGGGTAGATTCGTCGTGCCCGAGATTCAAGCTGCCACCCGTCGCATCGTCCATCCAGGAGGCCTGCGGCGCGAGTACCGGTTCCAGCGAATCCCTCAGCTTCGGTACCGAACTGCTGCCCGCCATCACCGGTATCGATCCGCCTCGAGCGCTCAGGATCAAAACATGGAGGCGGTCACTGATGGTTACGGCAGCGCGCTCGTACAGGGCGCGGACAGCGGACTCCTGTTGCCGATGGGTCACGTCATCGTCCCATCCCACGTACTGAATACCCAGCGTTGCAGCAACTTCACGATTGTGGTTGTCGTCCTCGGCAACTTGGCAGCAGGCCACCAGATTCAAGCCGATTGCCTCGACCTGACTGTGGATCGACCGAAGAACCGCGTAGTTCACCGGTCGGTCATGCCGAAGTGAAAGCAAGGCTATTTCTCGGCTCGCAGATTCTCGGCCTGCAGACTTCGCTCCGTCGGATACGCCGGCCCGGAACGCGAGATCGGGATAGAACCGACTCTTGCCTCGCAGGTACTCACACGTCCTTTTGTCACGTGCCGCGTAGACGTCGGCTACGCCGACGAGGATCTTCTCGGGTACTGCCGCCATCGAGCTTCGCACCTCGATCGACCGTCCCAAAACGAGGACTCGTGTACCGAAAATGCGAAGCACCGCAAAGACTGTCACCAACAACGAGTGCTTGACGACGCTTGCTGCTGAAGCCCCCAGAACCGCCGGCCCAGGTGCCATCACGATCACTGCCCGCTTTCGGCGCACCGTATCGGACAAAATCGCTCGCCAGAAGCTGATACCCGAATCCACGACCTCGTCGGTTGGCTCCCAATCGAAGGCATCGACGTACTCCGCGCTCATACTGCCGGAAAAGACAACGGGTTTGAATCCCAGTTCACGCATGTAGTCGACTGCTGTTCGCCGTATCTCGATGTCACCCAGATTGCCCTGAGCTGCTGCAATACTCATGAAGAACCTACGCATGGGGATCCCTCCTCATTGCAACGACAACGACACAGGTCAGCAATGCGGTTTGAAGTACATAGCTGAGCGAGAGCGACCACCCCGCTCCGAGCGCCCCGTAACGGGGGGCAGCAAGCACGATTCCGACGAGGCAGATCAAGGTGCTCACAACCGTTATGTAGGAGACAATTTCAACTCTGCCCGTACCTTGCAGAATCGCATTCAATTGGGACGAGATCGCTGCGAAGATCAAACTGAAGCAGACGACCTGCATTACCGGTACCGCGTCTACGTACGCATCGCCCAAAATCGGTGGAACGAGCACAGGTATGGCAGCTGCGATCACACCGAAGATCACCGCGCTTGCGATGCATACGTACATCGCGGGTCGCAGAATGCCCTGGGTGATTCGCCCGGTCGTCGAGCGCGCCGCCGCCGGCATGAGAACTGCCGCAAATGATGTGGGAATCAGCCGCAACGGCGTGGTGATACGACTCGTCACGCCGTAGATTCCGGAGACGGCCGGCGACGTGACGAGTCCAACCAGCAGTACGTCGAAGTTGCGCGTCTGAGTAGCAACGGAATTCAACCAGAAGTGCGAAGACTTGCCGATGATCGACTTGTACGAGCGTCTCGATCTGACACGAGTGATCGCCGGTCCGAGCCGAATGGCCACGAAGACAGCGATCATCGAAGAGAACGCGAGGCCCACGGAATACCAGAACACTGCGTCGACTCCTGCGAGCCAAGCCGCCGCAACAAAAACGAGAGCAAGTGCTCGCCGGAGGAGCAACGACACCGCGTTCTGCCAGGTATTCCCGTCAGCGAGTGGTAGCGAGAGCAGCGTCTCGACGTAATTGTCCAGAACAACCCAAGCTGTCAACGGCACTACGAACCAAAGCTTCGGCTCGAAGACCGCGGCTACCGCCGCGGTAAATGCCAGCAATGCACCAACGGCCAGGTTGGCGCGGCGCGAGAACTCCAAGGTCGACGCGATGAGGGGGTCCTGGTCACCCAACGCACGGATCCGAACCAGAAATGGGGTGAACCCGAAGTTCAGAATGGTCTGAAGCACCAGTCCGACACCATAAGCCGCAGCGAAGATTCCAAAGCCGGACGGACCGGAGATACGCGCGAGTAGGACCATACTCAGTGCCTGAATCAACGCACCGACAAGACGTCCGCCGGCGATTCCCGTGAACTGAACCACCAGGGGGTTCGTCATCACCTTCATGTTCCACCACCCGGGCACTCGAACGAGTGCGGAACCCCGGCGCAGCGCGGTCGTGCGCCCTTCATGGTCGTCCGATCGACGAAACCGGGGCGCGGACGATCGAACTCGCCGGAACATCAGATGTAACAAGGCAATTTGCGCCGATAACCGAGTGGTCACCGACCGACGTGCCACGGAGAATTGTGGACCTGGCCGCAATCCACACTCCGTCGCCGATGACGATCGGTCCGTTGTCGAACTCGAAAGTCCGTGACTTTCTGCTGTGACTGCCCGCGCACAGAAAGACGTCCTGCGAGACACAACTGTTCGACCCGATACTCACCGGTTCGAGATTGAGGATCCATGCTCCCTCACCCACCCAAGTGTTATCACCGATCGACAGTTTCCACGGCCAATGGATCTTCACGCCGTGCCGAATCAGGACTGCATCACCGATCTGAGCGCCGAACAGTCTGAGAATGGCAACTCGTACGCGTGCCGGCACGAACCAGGCCCGGAACAGTGGTGCCACCGCGAGCCAGGCGACCTGCACTGATGCCGGACGTCCCTTGTCGTATCCTGCCCCGGTGAATTCACCGAGGGAGAGCTGCGGGTGTGTCATCGCGCTCGGGCTTGCGTCGGTCGAGTCGGCAAACTGTCTCGATTGATGAGTCCGTCGAAGAGGTCACCGAACGCCGTGGTGGCAGAGCCGGGAGACAAGATTTCGTGCACGTACTCCCCCCCGCTTCGCGCGAGTTGAGCGGCACGGACGGGGTCGGATACCAGCATCTCTATTTCACGTACCAATGCTTCCGGATTTCCGGCGTCAACACGTACTCCCGCCCCGGACAGGGCGATCTCCTCGCCGGAGGCACTGTCCGAAGACGTAGCCGCGACGACGGGTACCCCTGAAGCGAAATACGATGTGAGTTTGCTCGGAACGGCCATACTGCGAAGATCGGCCAACTCGTTGAGAAGTAATGCGTCCGCTGCTCGCAGCACATCGGTGAAGTCCTCGCCGCCAACAGGATCCATGAATTCGATCCCGGTGCATCCCTCGGACAGCTCTTCGAGATGGGCCCGCTGATTCCCATCCCCCATCAGCACGAATTTGATGTCGGACTGCCGCGGCCCAAGTAAACGCGCGGCGTCCACTACGTTCTCGAGCCCTTGCTTGGCACCCATATTGCCGGCATGCAGAACTATCTTCTGTTCCGGCCCCCAGCCCAATCGCTTTCGCGAATCTTCTCGGGTGCAGGCAGACTGGGAGAGATCCAGGTGGGTCCAGTTCCTGATGACTGTGACGCTGCTCGAGTCGACTCCGAGGTTGTCCTGAGCATGCTTCGCGAACCGCGGATGGATCACGACGACGTGATCGGACTTTCGCAAGATCCAGGATTCGGCTCGATCAACGAGAGACGACAGGCCTCCGCTCAGCTGACCGGTCTCGGACGCGCCCAGTCCGTAGAAGTCCTGCACCCACAGCACCACGGGTGTGCGCGACCGAAGGAGCCTGGTCCTGATGACAAATGCCGCCGAGGACAAAAGTGTAGGACTTAAACACAGTATGAGGTCTGCTCGATGGAAAAGAGTCGCCCAGGTCGCTCTCAAAGCGAAACTTGCCTCCATCAGAATTCTTCGCAGGAAGCTGGGATTCCGAGGGATGTAATGACGAAGTCTTTGAACCGTCAGATTTTCCGACTGCTCTACGGAGGACAGACCTGAGAAGCCATCCATCTTTCGCCAGAATGGATAGTGCGGATACCCTGTCACTACCCTGACGTCAGCACCGGCATCCGCTATCGCATTTGCCAAACCCTCCGTGTACGGAGCGATACCGGTTGGCTCAGGAGAATAGTTGATTCCCACGATCAGGATTTTATTTCCCTGATTATCCATCGTGCTCATTTCCCTTTTCAGCTAACTCAGGACGGCAGTCCGTGCACAGCTTGCAGGTGTGCACTTCTCTGCGTGTCACTCTCGAATCGTTCGGCGACTTTCCGTGCCGGAACTCCGACATTCACCGAGAAACTCTCGACGTCGTTCGTCACGACCGAACCGGCTCCGATAACCGCACCGTCACCGATCTTCACACCGCTCAATATCACCGAACAGGCGCCTATCCATACGTCTGTTCCAATTTCGACAGAATCGCGGGCACCAGGCTGACGGTCCCCCACCCACGTCGACGCGAGCATCGGAATACCCACCTCGTCGATCGCGTGGTCTTCGCGCCCCACGATGTAGACGTTCATTCCGATCATGACGTGGGATCCGATGGAGCCGTCTACCTGAATAACGGTTCGGGGTCCGACACTGACATTATCGCCGATATTCAGTCGGTGAGGCGCACTGATGATAGCTCCACGGCCGGCGTTGAAGTCGCGCCCTACTGAAACATTCCCGTTCGATATTGCGAGTCCATTCATAATTCCGCGAAGGGCTCGCCTGACACCTGACGGTAGGCGTGATCGGTTGCTCATCGTACGACCATCTCCTTGGGCCATCCCTCATTGTCGAATTCGACGACCTGACCTCGCAACGCAGCAGAGATCCCCGATGCCATGGTTTCGGCGGAATAGAGATCCCCGACCTTCGCTGAAACTTCCTCCGCTGGAACGGGATTGGAGACAAGATGCAGGAAGTAGTCTCGCAGCGCCGCAGCCAGCGACTCCTCGGTCGTCGGTGAGTAACTCTGCATAGGACCGACAGCAGCAAGTTCGATCTCGGGGGCGTGCGGGGCGTCCTCGGGGTACAGCATCGGGACTCCGAATCCCAAACTCTGAGTGACACTCAACCCGACGTATCCGGGAGAGATCGACATGATTGAGCGTGCGTAGATTTCAGCAAGTTCGATCGGACTTTCAATGCGACCGTGTACCACAACGGACTCTTCCAGACCTAATTCGAGAATTTGCCGTTCTACCGTTTCCACCGCATTGCCGAAACCCACGATTTCCAACACGGCACCCTCGTCTACGAGGCCCGATCGGTGGAAAGCTGGAACCAATTGATCGACGTTCTTCTCGGCAACCAATCGGCCGACATAGACAATTGATCTACGCGATTCGCCGATGTTACCAGCGTTGATGTCAGCGCGTTTGTACAAAGAATTGGGTGCAACCCAAACTGGTTGGCCTGGAACCTCGAGCTTGGCTGGGACCACACTGGCGTACCCGTAAAGAATGGTCCCCTGAGACAAGCGGCGCATCGTTCGCCGAAGGAAAGCCGTCTTCGACGAAGAACCTTGCCTGGGATGCAAATGGCCCCAAAGAAGAGTACGGCGACGCGCTATTCGTCGAAGGACCAAAATACTCCACGATGTGAGACTACGGGGATTCAAATCCAGGATAGTCACGGACGCGGAAAGCGGATTTTTCCAAGAACCCACCTGAAGAAGAACCTTGTCACCGAAGATTCCGATCCGTCGAACGCGGTCGTAGAAATCCTTGTCGATGCCAGTTCGCACCGTGGAATCCAGCCCGTAGTCCGAAGCGAGAATATCGAGATTTCCTTCTTCCATCTCACGCAACACCTCGATGCACGGATTCCGATAGGTTGGAATCACCGCCAAATACATCGAGTATTTTGTTGATGACATCGAGCCTGCTCCCCCAAAGTTCTCATCGAGCACCACCGATTGGCCAGTGTGCATTGCGCAGTTCCCTTACTTCGGATCCCAGGCAGAGTTCGCCGGGAATGGCGAATCGGATTCGCGATACGAATACGAATACGAAAGACTGACTGAACGGATCAGTATGCGCCGTCACTAGCCATTACGGCTTTGAGCGTCTTCACGACGATCATCACGTCCCCGACCATCGACCAGTTGTCGACATAGGACAGATCCAGCCGAACGGTTTCTTCCCACGAAAGATCCGAGCGCCCGCTCACCTGCCACAAACCGGTGATACCCGGTTTGACCAGCAGTCGCCTTTTGACGGCCCCGTCGTATGCCTCTACCTCACGCCTCAACGGCGGTCTCGGGCCAACTACGCTCATCTCGCGACGGAGCACATTGACGAACTGAGGCAACTCGTCAATCGAAAACTTTCGAATGACGCGCCCCACCTTGGTAACCCGAGGATCGTCACGCATCTTGAACAGGACGCCGGCGCCCTCGTTATCCGACAGCAGGCTGTCGACCTGCGTATCTGCGTTCTGAACCATCGATCGGAACTTCAGCATCGGAAAGGGAACCCCGTCCAATCCCATTCGCTCCGACCGATAGAGCACAGGACCCCGACTGGTGAACTTGACTGCCAAGGCCGTCACGATCAAAACGGGACTGATCAAAATGAGAATGACAGATGCGAAAACGACGTCGAAGGCTGTCTTGGCGAACCGTTGAGCACCATGGTATCGCGGACGTTCGACGTGAATCAGTGGAAGGCCCGCCACCGGCCGCATCGACAGTCGCGGACCGGAAACATCCAGGATTCCCGGTGCCACAACAAGATCGACGTCCTTACACTCCAGATCCCAGGCCAGTTTCCGCATACCGTCGTAGCCGAGGTGTTCCGTCGCCGTAACCGCCACCGCATCGGCACCGACCAAATCGAGTGCGTCGGTCACGTCGTGCTCGTCGCCTAGGACCGGTATTTCGTTGCCGTCGACCACTATGACTCTGTCGCGACGTCCTAGTTGACTGGGTTGGCAGACGCCCACTACCCGGTACCCGTCACCGGGAGCTCGTTCGAAGGTCTGGGCCATTTTCTTGACTGCAACCGGGCTTCCCACGACCAAGACGGACGTCTGAAAATCGCCGCGAGACCGCTTCCGCGCGATCACCTTTCGCCAGATCCAGCGGCTCGCCATCAGTGCGGTCAGACCGACCGGAAATGCGAAGGCCAGATAGAGCCGTGCGATGTCCAACTGCAACAGCAAGCTGACAATCGCAATGAGACCGAAGAGGCGAACTGTCGCGACGAAGATTCGTCTGTACTCCTCGGGGCCGCTGCCGATCACACGAATCGAGCGAGTGCGGAAGATCCCCAAAGACGATAACCACATCGCCGCCAATGCAATTGACACACCGGTGTAGCTGAGTTGCCCGAGGATTCCGGGGCTTACCGCACGGCCGTCTCCGCCGAATCGTAGCCATTGAGCCAGAAAAACCGTCGCCACGATGATCACCGAATCGCCCAGGAACAGCCTTCTGCGGTATGCCGTTTCCCATTCCCTCCGAGAAGTCGATCCGCGGCGGAGGTCGGGCACTGCGCGGGGAAGCGTGTGCTTGGTCTTGCCCAGTGTGGACACGTCGAGCGCCGTCACGTGATCAGTCCCTTCCTCATTCGTGGAATCCGTGTGTCGTTGAATCCGTGTGTCGTTGACAGGTGTTGAGCGTGATTCACCAGATTTGAGCAATCCGCTGGAACAGCAAATTGCTCGCTTCGATCCGAAGAGTGCAATTGTTCGAGAATCGGAACGCTCTCACGCTCCGATTGGATTACATTGCAGCACTGTCCGAGCGCAGGATCAAACGCAAAGTCATCCCAGTTCAGGCCTGTAGCCGCCCACACCCCCACCTATTCCAATATGGCCGCAGCGCAAGCGCTTTGCCTCTCGCCCTTCGGAGGCGGATCGACTGGAACAACTGGACGAGAGATCGATTCAGAAGCAACTATCGCGTTACTTCAACGAAAGTGCGGCAAACGGGAGGACCTTACTCGCCAGTAGGCGGTTGCCAAAGGGCACCGCATTACCGATACCGCCTGAACAGAGGATCATTTCCATTGGTAACCAACGCTATGACTTTCGCCGACAGAAGGTGCCTGCGCCGTTGGGGACCTACGTCCCCGACAGGGATCTTGGTCCCTATTGCCGTTTCGATGTGCAATTCGAAGGCGAATAGCACTACAGCCCTTGCTGATACAGGCATCAACATCAGAACAAGAACAGGTCGCTCGTCCAGTTCGCAACTAACCGGCCCCGAAAAGAAATTTTTCCTTCGTCTCAATATGTGAGATTCTTCCCCCGCTTCGGCCATTCCGCGTCGGCCGGTGTGCGGATTCGCACCTTGCGATCGATCACGTAAGGTCGACAAAAGTCGGGTTCGCTGACACAACCTCGCTGCAGCCGACACGGCCGGAGTAGACGACCAGTTCGAATAGGACTACATATCTTGAAGATTCGCGACCTACGCACGCAGTCGGGAATTATCCCCCGCCTCACAGTACGTTGGCTGATGATTGCAGCCGCGACAATCTTTGCTTTCTGGCCTACCTGGACCAATTTGTGGAGGAGCACCGCGAGCGGTACCGCCATCGGATACGTTTTTGTCCTCCCCTTGCTCTGCCTGATAGCCGCCGTCGGAACAGATTTGCGGCGAGGCCCGGACCTTCCGATCCACGACCGCGAGACGGACAAGATTGTCGGCGGTATCGGCTTACTTGTCTCCCTGGGTTTACAGGCACTCCTCATGCCACGTTTTGCCGAGAACTATGAACTGATGCATATCGATGTAATCGCGGCTTGGGTATTCGTCTGGAGCGCAGCGGTTCTCATGTTCGGGCTGCGTCCGGTGAACCGCTACTGGGCAATCTGGGTTGTTCCGATCGTCCTGGCGCCGCTCATCTACCGCACGCTGGCGACTGAACTCGGCGGCACTCGATTCGACTACAGCATCATCATGGTGCTGGTCGCTTCGGCCGCAACGACGATCGCCGTCAGTAGGACCTGGAGACGAGGATTCGCCGGGTTCGTCGGCTCGTCCGTCCTGGGTGCCGCCTTGGTCTACTATCTCTCCCGTCAGTACCCGACTGCACCCTTGTTCAGCATCCAGCTGCTACCAGCACTAGGTAGCGCTTTACTGGTAGGCGGGTTCTTCTACCTGTACGAGCGACGTGGAAGGTCATGGAAGCCGTTCGAGCGTCCGCTCCGGAATCCTTCGACGTCGACCAGCAACTGGACGATCCTGGTGGTGTTCGCCGCGGCGATCGTGATGTTCTTTACGCCGGTGCCCACCGCTCAGGGCGTTCCGGTCTCGGTAGGCCCGCCGGCGACTGCTGATCCACGCCTCATCGTCCCCGCTGGTTGGCGTGAAATCTCGACCAACGAATACGATTGGCCGAGAAAATACTTCGGTTCCACTTCGGCACTCACTCGCCAGACGATTCGTGCTGATACGCCCAATCCTGCCTGGGACACCCAGATGCGCCCACGCACTGTCCAAATGGACGTTGTTCAAGTGCGTCGCCCGTCTACTCTGTCTGTCTATCCGAGCAATACAACTTATGATCTCCAGAACGCACGTGTAAGCCCCACCGTACGAGTCGAGTTGAGTCGTGGAGTTGTCGCGGAAATGTACACAGTTGTCGACGACTCCCTCCTACTCACCTGGAGCAACCTCAATTTCGTGTGGACACGCGGCGACGGTGCCGCACAACGCGTCACACTCTTGACAGTGGACAATCATGAACCGAATGCCTTGTTCCCCGAACCGAAACCATCAATGGCTTCGAATGGAAGCAACACCTTGGCCGTTCTACTCAGAGGCCGGATATCGACTGTGGACAGCGAATCTCAGTACAAGGATCTAGGTATGCTCCAGTCACTCGGAAGGCTCGTCGTGGAGGCACAGAAGTGGTAGATCCCGATCTCTCGGTTGAGGGCGAAAGCTCCGAAGAATTCAAACGAGCCGCACTCCACGACGCTGTGAACGGACTGCGTGAACGCAAACCGATTTCATCGGCATCAGTTGCGTTCTATCCGTGGCAGCGCAACATCCTGCTCCTGATTCTCGTGATCACCATGGTGTGTCTGGTCTTCTTCCTTACTCCCACGCTGATCGTTCTCACATTGGCGTGCACTCTCGGTTACGTGTGGGCGATGGTTGATCGACTCGTGCTGTTCACAAGAGGTTTGGATGCTTCCTCGATCATGACGATCAGCGATCAAGAGGCAAGCTCGCTTTCGGACGAAGAACTCCCGCACTACACAATCCTTGTTCCGGCATACAACGAGCCGGAAGTAGTCGGAGACCTGATTTCCGCTATGCGCGCGATCGACTACCCCTCGGACAAATTGCAGGTGCTCTTGCTCCTCGAAGAGGATGACACTGTCACTATCGAAGCTGCGACTGCCGCCGGAGTCGATGCTGTGGTGAGTATCTTGAAGGTCCCTGCTGCAGATCCGCGCACCAAACCCAAAGCCTGTAACTACGGATTGCACTTCTCTACGGGCGAGATAATCACCATCTACGACGCCGAGGACTCTCCGGATCCGCTCCAGTTACGTCGTGTGGTAGCAACTTTCGCAAAACTTCCATCGAATACTGCGTGCGTTCAGGCGAAACTCGCATTTCACAACGGAACTCAGAATTTGTTGACCGCATGGTTCACGGCCGACTACGCCCTCTGGTTCAATTTCATCCTCCCTGGGCTGATGCGCAGTCAGTCACCGATTCCTTTGGGGGGCACGTCCAATCACCTTCGGCGAAGTGTGCTCGACGAGATCGGCGCCTGGGATCCCTTCAACGTCACGGAGGACGCAGATCTCGGAGTTCGCATCGCCGAGAGCGGCTACCGGACCGCTGTTCTGAACTCGACGACGCTGGAGGAGGCCAACAGCGACACGATCAACTGGATCCGACAACGCTCACGCTGGTACAAGGGCTACCTGCAGACTTGGCTGGTTCACATGCGTCAACCCGTGAAACTGTGGCGCGGACTCGGCACGGTCGGATTTCTACGCTTCACGATCTTGATGGCGGGTACACCCGTCGTGGCGACGCTGAACATGGCATTCTGGCTGATCAGTCTCGGATGGATCCTCGGCCAGCCTGAGGTCATCCACGACGTATTTCCCAACTACGTCTACTTTCCGGCACTCGTGTCACTCGTCTTCGGTAACGCTGCAGTCCTTTACATGAACTTGGTGGCGTGCCGCGAGACGCGGAATCCCATGCTGCTGATTGCCTGCCTCACCGCTCCGCTCTACTGGGTACTGATGAGCATCGCAGCCATAAAAGGCACCTATCAGTTGATACGCAATCCGTCGTACTGGGAGAAAACCTTCCACGGACTGAACACGTAGCCTCAGTTCCCGACCGGAGATTGTTGCGCCGGTTGAGCTTTGGAGCTCGCGGTCCGATCGCTGTCGGTCGAAAGACATGCAAACGCGAGTACGACCGGTAGCCAGTAGTATGCCTGCTCGAAGAACGCCGATGTCAGAGCGAACGTCATCATCGAGACCAGAACGCCGGCCGCGGCGGCGTTCTTGCCGGACTTCATCGATCTGAACGCAACCAATGCCGTCGCGCAGATGATCAGTGCCACAGCCAGGGCAAGCACCACCCCGCCTTGGTACCAGGATCGTAGAAACACATTGTGGACGACTGTGACGTTGTCGAACGAGGCCGCATTGGCCGCGTTCAAACCCACCCCGGACAGCGGATGCGCACGAATAGCGTCCCAAGCGAATCCGTAAGTATCGTTACGGATCTCTAGAGTGCTGACGGCCTTGGTCTGCCCTGTGACCTGAAGGTATCGATCGGCCGGCGTCTCCAGGTGCTTTCCGAACTCGGTGTAGGTGATTGCGATCCAGAAGAGGACGGAGGCACCGACAAAACTCTTGACGATGGTGGCGATCTTCACTCGCGAAGAAATCGCCACCACGATTAATCCGATCGCGCACGCCGACAACGAACTCAAGCTACCGGTTGCCAGCAGTCCCACCGCGTTCACAATCGAGATCAGCACCAGAACGACCCGATTTCCGACCTTTTGCACTGCAGCCCCCAGGCACAGAATCAGCGCAAGTGAGGACATGATGCCCAGAACGTTCGGGTGACCTGCCAGACCTGGAGCACGACCGTTCACAACACCGAAACCGAAGACGGATGAACCTGCCAATTGGATAGCGGCGACCAGAGCAGAAACCGATTGGCTTGCTATGAACGCAATACATACACGCCTGACAAATTCCGGATCGCGCCGGACATTGGCGACCATCACAAATATTCCGAGCCCGAGAACAATGAAGAGTTGGATTCCAACGTAGAGATTTCCGGTGACGTCACTGCCACGCGTTGCTGTCACCGTGGCGACAAGAGCGGCGTAGCCGGCGATCAACCAGACGCCGACAAACTGCGGCCGAGCAACTCGTCCCAGTGCTACTGACGCCACGATGACCGCAAGCACTGCCATCGCCCACAACTGCGTGACGGCGCCGGGCAACGAGCGGTATATCGGAACTACGACCGCGATCGCCATCCAGACGGCGGTAGTCGGCGACAAAGGAATTCTGCCTGTTCGCCCTGCCGTCGGAGCGGCATCATCCCGAAGGCCTTCAGGTCTGATTTGACTCGGCGTTGTCATTGAGTTCCTGCTTCCGACAATCGAATTTTATGCATTTCACCCTCAATTTCACCCTTCGCCAACGCCGGGCTGAATAATCCCCGCTCAGCGCAGAAGTCAGCCTCCGTCGGCGACGTCGCGTAACTGCAAATAAGCGAATCGTCGACGTAAAACTTTGCCACGACATGGCAGATATCCAATTGTCCTCGACTCGTGGCCGAAAGGAAGTGGCATATACCTCTCGGCTCAGGCAATATGACCGCTATGAGTGGTTTCTCCGCATGGGTCGAGAATCAACTGGAACTTCGCTCGTTCGGCGACATCCAGGAAGCTGCGCGTGCGCTGAAGATTCGACCTTCCGAGCTGAGTCGATGGCTGTCGGCCAAGCGCCCTCCCACGCAGGACACGATGCGGACGGCATGTCAGGTCTTCGACGCTCCGATCATGGAGGTCCTCGTAGCCGCCGGTTATCTGACCTCTGAGGAGGCGGAGCCTGGAACGACTCCACCGTCGGTCGTCGCGACGATTGCGACACAGTCCCTGGTGGACGAACTCACCCGACGCGGTATCGACAAACGCAGCGAATGAATCCGGGCTACCGACATTCACATACGCACTAACCGAAAATGGTGCGGATTCTCTTGCACCAAAACATATTCCGATCTCAGCTGTCATGGACGGCATTCTTCAGTACGTCAACTGCGGATCCGGCTGATCCAATCGTTCCTTGAGCCAGACTCGCAACTCCGGACCGTACTCGGTGCGACTGAGCGCATGGTCGAGAGATGCTCGCAGAAAGCCTCCCGGGTTACCCAGATCGTGGCGGGTTCCGTGATGGACGACGACGTGAACCGGATGCCCCTCCGCGATCAACAGCGCTATCGCATCCGTCAGCTGCAGCTCACCACCTTGCCCAGGCAAGATTCGCCGGAGCGCATCGAACACGGCGCGATCGAGCAGATAGCGTCCGGCCGCGGCGAGGGTGGACGGAGCATCCGCCGGGTCCGGCTTCTCCACCATGCCGACGACCGCGAGCACATCGGGGTCATCGCCTTCCTCAGGCGCTTGGACGTCGAATACTCCGTACGCACCCACACGATCGGGCGCGACGTCGAACGCGCACAGCACAGAACCACCACGCTCGGCACGGACCTTCGCCATAGCGTCGAGAACGCCGCAGGGGTGAACCAGGTCGTCGGGAAGCAACACCGCGAACGAGTCCTCGTCGGCATCCAACACCGACTCGACAAGACCGACGGCATGACCCAAGCCGAGCGGGGTTTCTTGGACGACAGGCTTCACCGATATGAGGCCAGGTGCTCGACGCACACGCTCGAGCAGATGGTGCTTTCCACTCGCGGCGAGCTTGCCCTCGAGCACCAGGTCCTCGACGAAGTGACCGATCACCGATGCCTTGCCTGGCGCGGTGACGATCACCAAGCGTTCTGCGCCGGCCTGAGCCGCTTCGCTGGCAACCAGTTCTATCCCGGGCGTATCCACGACGGGGAGTAGCTCTTTCGGGATCGTCTTGGTGGCCGGAAGGAAGCGGGTCCCCATCCCGGCAGCCGGTACCACCGCAGTCCTGAAAGGCCGTTCAGAGTATCCAGTCATCGTTCACCTCTCCGCTCACGCGATGCTCCACACACTTACCGTTACGCGCATGCAGCGGTCGTCCCCTCATTTCGACGACCGAAAGCTCACATCGCATGTACAGCCTGCGCACAAGGTCTACCGGGCAGCCGATGCCGTCGCAAGTCGACTCGAACTCGGAATTCGTTGCGCGCGAGAGCTACACACCACCCCACATTGTCACTTCCGCGAGGGCCGCACCGAACTCCGCTCACTACCCGTTACCGCGGCGAACGGTCGTGCCCGCATTTCGACGTCAATCGGAAAGGGACTGCTCTGTCAACCAAAGGGGCAGGTACAGCGCAACTTCCGTTGCCGGCGTCTCGATTGGACCGTCCTCGCACAACCGGACGTAGGTCCTGCGGGTGCCGCGTCGATAGTCCTGCTTGGTCCCGCGGGCCTTCAAGTTCGGTTATCCGCAGGTGAATGCCACTGAATACCATTGGATGCAAACGAAATACGGTCATCACGTCACAACGCCAGGTTCAGGTTGTTATCAGATCGTGACCATACTCCCACTGGGCGGAACTCCTAGTGGACTACCAGCAGTGTCCTAACTTGCCAGTGAAGCGATCACATCGAAGAGTGGATCGTCGGGCCCGATGTCCATTGTGCACTCGTTCGGCCGCGGATCCGGTACGAAGGCCCACAGGAGAGCTCCGGCCGTACCCGCCGCCTTCTGCCCCGTCAGCTTCGTCTCGATATTCGTGCCTCGGGTTGCCAATGATTCACAACTGCCCGCCAATTCGCCTGTCTCAGCGACCAACAACGGCTTCGAGACGTTCGTGGCCTGTTCGATGCGACGCGCCAGTCCGTTCCACTGGTCGCCCGGAAGCGGAACCCCGTCTGCTCCGTAGTCGTGATACTGCAGAATGTCGACGAAGTCGGACTCGCTCACATATTGGTAGTCGTCACCAGCAGTGCCGCACTGACCGCCCCCGACGTATCCGGCCGTGATCAGGGTGTTCGGATCGATCGCCCGAAGTTCGGCGCCTGCCGTGTCGAAGAACTCCCGCAACACCTGCGCGGAATCAGACGGGCACGTTCTTGTCCACCAATTGCAGGCGGCGTCGGTACACAGGCTCGGTTCCGGCTCCCCCACCAATTCCCACGCCGCGACGGAAGGCTCGTTCTTCCAACGGTCGACGGCGGTGTGCATCCAGTCCTGAAAGCTCATGGTGGCTCGACCTGGGATCAGGTTCGCAACCTTCCAGTCGTCGGTGTACCAGTCCCTGGATTTGAACAGCCCGTCATCACACCCGCTGTCCTGTGGTGAGAGCACCGGAATCGTGAACTGGTTGTGTCGCGCCGCAGCGTCGAACACCGCGTCCATCGGTCCGAAATCCATCTCCCCGGACACCTTGTTCACCGCGAACGCTTGGAAGGCGTTGAAACGCGTGACGGAATTCGGTGGCAGAGAACCGAAGTAGGCATCGAGATCGACCATCGCGCCACAGCCGAAGTTCACCGACCAATCAGTGGCCAGTTGATAAGCATTGAGCCCGGTGGGCCACCACGGCTGTCCGTCGAGTGTCAGTCCGCTCGACGACGCTCCGACCCGAACCGTCTTGGGCGAATCGGCAACCACCGGCGTCGTGAACATTCCTGTCACGACCGCGACGGTTGCAAAGCTGACTACAGCGGCAGCGATACGGCGACGCACTGTGCCACGCACACGCGGACGCGCTTCTTCAGAAGACATCTACAACCATCCACGTCATACGGACAATCCTCCCACACGAATTCCCTCATCGACCCGTTTGACGTTCACCGGTCACGCGATACAATCGCCAGGCCGAAGGGTCCATGCCGCCGTCGTTGTGCACCTCGAGCACCAGTGCTCCCACACCGCCGGCACCAGTGTCGTACATCGTCGGATAACGCCGATTGACCGCGTCCGACACACCGCGACCGGTGTTCGGAACCGACAGGATGTACTCGACGTGATGTTCGGCCGGGTTGTTCAGTACGCGCACGAAGTCCGCATCGGAAGGCACGACGAATTGCCGAGGGTTGTTCGACGACGCCACGACGGCATAGCTCTGCACGGTGTCGAGCAGAACCGACCCCTCCGGCAAAGCCAAGTCGTCCAGGTACCTGGCGATGCGACGCTCGGCCGCAAACGTGCGTAGATTCGTCTGCTCCTCCAGGTTCTGGCGGCCCGGAATGATCGCGCTGGCAATGGAATGCTCGAGCACTGCGATCCGCGCACTACCCATCGCAACAAACGTGACCAGCGTCGAACCGACCAGCAAGCACAGGGAGATCACAAGAGGTAGAGACGGTCCCGCCTGCTCGGGGTACGTCGACACCGAGCGCGACGCAGCAGCCCCTGGTCGACGCGTGATGACCGGCGCTCCGCGAGGAGCGATCAGGACGACCAATACGAAACACAGCGGAATGATCGAAATGTAGAAGCGCAGAAGAGGAAACGTCGATCCCATCAGGTAGAGCAACGTCTGCGCTCCGAGGATGGCGCCGAACAGCACAAGAGGCACCACCACTTCGGTGTCGCGCCGCCGAAGTGCGTAGATGACTGCCAGGACCACGAACACCGGGAGCGCCGGCCCGAGTACCGCCATTTCGGTGATCGAGAACGCAAGGCGGGCAACCGGTGAGTCGGTTCCGGCACCAGCCTGTTCCAGGATGGAACTGTTCCCGTACACCGACGAGAACTGTTGGAACGCTTGACCCGTGATGAGCCAACTGGCAAACGACCACAAGGCGAAGGCCAGGAAACCCGGCATCAGCACGACGGCGCCGTCGAGCGCTGCTGCCCAGAGCCGCAAGCCAGGTCCTGCGCCCTCGCCCCGCTCCTCCGCTGTCGGTTGAAAACGAAGCCAACTCACCACGGTCACCAGCACCACCGCGACAAACAGGGGTGCCAATGCGTCGTATCGAGTGAGGTACGCCAGAGCGAACGCGAGGCCCGCACCGATGAGGTCGTGTACGTCGTCGCTGCGCATCCACCGAATCAGTCGACGTGTCGCCCACAGAACGAAGAAGAGGAACGGAGCTTCGCTCATTCCGCTCGCCGCGTACATGACGATCATCGGATTGACAGCGAACAGCACGGTAAGGACGACGGTGACCCATCGCGGACACCCACGGTCGCGGCTGATCCCGCGTATCTGAATCACCGCGCCAGCCATGAAGGCCGCGGACATCACGACCGCAGTGATGTTCCACCGCAGCAGATCCGGCCACCAATGACCCATCAGGCCCATCGGAATCTGGACTGCCGCCGTCAACGGGGTGAACACGAATCCGATCGCCGCGAAGTGCGGATCACGGCTGAGCAGCATCGCCGACACCGCGGCGACACGACTGAGCGAATCGGTGAAGATGAACCCGATACCCGCGTTCATCCATACGCCCAACGCGGTGTAGATCGCGAAGAGCACGACGAACATCCGCCATGGCTTCCGGCCCGGTAGGTCGTGGACCGCGACGGACAGGGCCGGGCGATCGGTGACGGTCACTGTCCGCGACGCCGAGCCACGAGCACACCACCGACGGCAACAGCGATCAGAACCACGGTCCCGAATCCGATCCAGCCGATCGTGACCGCGCTCAGTCCGGTCTCTTCTTCGGCCGAGGTCGCAGTGCCCAACGGGGCGACGTCGACTCCGACGTCGAACGGCTCACCTCCGCGAGGTGCGACCAGTAGATCGCCGGTCAGTTCTGCGAACCGGTCTTTCCCACCTTCCAACCAGTTGAGCAGACCGTCGGCATCGGCCGCATCACCCTCAGACGTCAGCGCCACTACTTCGTTGTGCGAACCCGAAACCACCTGCAAGGCACCGTATTGTCCACCGAATTCCAGACCCTGCAAGCGCAGGAGTCCTTGATCTGCCGTGTCCATGGGTAGAGCCACCGGAGTGGGCAGCGTCCCGTCCGCCGCGATCAACAACGCAGGCAGCGAACTGGTCGCCGCGTCGCCGAACGGGAGCACACGCGGTTGCAGCGGCAGATAGCTCAACCGCTGCATCGCGACAACGAGGCGCTGGGCTCGAACGAGATCTGCAAAATCACCGTGACTCAAACCGACATCGAGTGTGGGCAGCATCGACTGAGGCAATGACTGGAATCCTCCAGGCGTCGGCGGGAATCCGGTAGTGGACGTGATGGTGCTGGCCGGATCGACAGTGAGCGAAGAAGGGCTACTGGTGCCGCACTGGAAGTCGCCGGTCACATCCATCGAGACCTCGAACGTCAAGTCGCGACGCAGGAGTTCGTTCGGAACATCGACGCCGATGTCGAAGCGCCCTGTCTCGTTAACCGTCTGCGAGGCGAGTCGTCTATCCCCGAGTGAGATCGACAGTTCTCCGTTACGCGAATTCGGTAGCGGGACATAGGAACCAATCATTCGCACCGAGACATCCTTCATCGGACGCCCCAGTTGCGACTGACTGAACGGGACGTCGACCTCGATGTGATTGAGACCGGAAGTCGTCAGCGTTCCGAGCTTCAGCTCACCGACGGTGATGGCGTCCTGGGAAATCTGGGCAACCGTGTTGTCCGGTGACGCCAGCGCTCTGCTCGCCGCCCAGTAGCCGTCGAAGTTCGCCGCCAAGAGACTGACCTGAGGAACGAGCGTCTTGTCATCCCCTGAAATTCGCAGCACGGGTGAACCATTCGGCGCCGTCGCGAGATCGATGCCGGCGTCCCCGCTGTTACCGAGCACTACAGCTCTCTCGAACAGTCCCGGCTCAGCGGAGGGCAGACTCTGGCCGTTCGGCAGCTGCTCCACCACCACTGCATCAGGCTGACTTCCGTACTTGTTGACAATCGCTGCACTCAGTTGCAAAGCCGCACTCTGCTGCGCCCCTGACGAACCATCCGTGACGTAGATGGTTGCCTTCCTCAAAATCGGCGGGAAGAAGGTTGCAACAGTTGTGGGCTGCCGCTCAGCACCGTCGTAGGCGACAAAGGCATCCCGGAGCGCGAGGGGCTGGTATCTCGTTCGGTCGTAGCAGCGGTCGTCGACGGGAACGAGGTGAGCGATCATCGACACGGTCACACTACGGTCGACCACTTCGAGACCTTGCAAGGGAACCGAAATCGGTAACCCGGTCCCGGCCTGCCCGGCGTCGAAGTCGACGCGGCTCACCAATCTGCCGTCCGCAGTCACTTCGAGCCAGCCCCTACTGAAGTCGGTCGGGGCGGTCAGGATTCCGGTCACGGCTGTTGCGGTGAGTCCGTCCGGCACCGGCACGGTCACCAACACTGGTGCGTCATCGGAAGAGAACACGATGTCCGTTCCTCGGCCGAGTTCGGTGAAGGAGATCGGAGTTGTGGCTGCGGCGACCACCGAAGTATCTGCGTCGTCCTCGAAATCCTGGGCCGAGGCGACACCGCCGAGAGGAAGCAACAAAGTCACCGCGACAGCCACCGGCATTGCCAGCGCGCGCGTCAGCCAGGTTCGAGAGTGGCCCATCAGCGTGTCTCCTCGACATTTCTTGTTTCCGCGCAATCACCAAACACAAATCACGGGTAGCAATCTCGCCAGTTCGCGACGGTCGCAGGTCCGATCGCACCGTTACGGACAAACGAACCATAACGACCAATTTGTGCGTTTGGCTAATTATCCCGACCGGCGAGACTTTTGTTACGGCGCGTCACATGATTAGCAATCGCTGCCGCTGGGAAGCCGAAAGAAACCGTCCGCAAGCCCGTCAACACGCCTGAACGTCCGTCCAGTCTGGGCGCTTCGGGGGGCGGAGAATTCTCAGATAAGGAAGCTGTGACGCTCAATTCGATCATCCCCGCCGGCAAGAGCGCGATCGGAAAGCTGGTCGGCGCACCGTTCCACTTCGCATCATCGCTGCGCATGGCCAGGGTTTTTCACCCGCACGGGATCGAACTGAAGGGAACATTGAAGCCGGCCACCCCGTGGTGGCCGGTAACGGAGTCGTCGACGATTACCGTCACCGCTCGAATGTCGAAAGCACTCGGAATTCCGGGAGACCTACCCGACATACTTGGCCTGGCGCTTCGGTTGCACGATGTCGGCGCAGATGAAAACCCGTGGGACATTCTTCTCGCAACATCAGGACTTTCTACCTTCTCGAAAATGTTTCCAGCTCCGGCTTTCTCGTGGAACGGCGCGAGATACAGCACACTGGTCCCTTACTCACGCGCGGGCGGGGCCGCGGCGTGGCTGATCGTGACACCGCGCGGCGTCCACCCGGCCGGCACTTCTTTGTCTGCATTAAAAGCTGCGGTCGATCATTCCCCGCTGCACTTCTCCGTGTACCTCGCGAGAATTCAACTTCAGTTGATACCGATCGGACATCTCTGTCTCGACGAAGTCGAGGACCACCCGGATTGCCTCCAGCCGTCCTTCGATCCGATCCTGAACAGGCCGGCACACATGCGCATGCTTCCGGAGTGGCTCGCGGAAACGCGGAAGTTAGCGTATCCCCCCCCCCCCCCCCCCCCCCCCCCCCCCCCCCCCGAAACTCATTCAGCTTGTGAACTTGTCCTTGATATCCGAGACCTTGTCACTGACAGTGTCTCCGGCCTTCTTGACCTTTGCCTCGCCCTGATCGGCAACACCTTCGGCAGCCAGATCGTCATTGCCCGTGGCATTTCCGATCTTTTCCTTGGCTTCGCCGATGAGATCCTCAGCGCGGTGCTTTGCCTTGTCGATGAAGTCAGACATGTGTTTCTCCTTCTTGAATTCGGTGTGGATTCGGTCGTGCGTTCGGCCGTGGGATTCGGCCGTGGGATTCAGTCGAACTCGAACTGCGTGGACAAATGTGTCAGCGTTTTCCGGTGACTGCCTTGACCAGGAACAGCAAGATGACTGCACCGAGAAGGCAAGTGAGGAAGCTGAAGATCCAGCCTGCACCCTCGACATCGACGCCGAAGACTCGAAGCAGGAAACCACCGATCAGGCCGCCGATCACACCGACAACAATGTTGAGGAAGATCCCCTGCTGCGCATCGGTTTTCATGATCTTACTGCCGATCCAACCCGCCAGCCCACCGATGATGATCCAGGCGATGATACCGAGAGGAAGCATTTGAACTCCTTAGAGTAAAGAGGGACGGCGCAATGAGTGACTGCCGGTGAAGGGAGAGTTCCGAGCGATCGGCCCGCGCAACTAGACCGTGATCGCGGGTTGTGTTTGCACACAACCGGACTCTCCGCCGCACGACGCGGGGGATCGTGCACTCAGTAGCAGCCACATTGTCTGCTTACCTTTCTATCAGGTGTTCACGACAGAACCAAAATGACTGGCGATTCACCACATACGAGAAACGACACTCACCGACGCGCACATGATCAGCGTCACTACGATCGCGATCGCCATCGAAGTGACGGTCGCAAGGAGCACCGTGACACACAGTGCCACAGCAACATCCATGACTCTGTGCACGATCGGGAGGTCTACCAATACCCGGTCACCGGGAGGCTCAAACCTCGATTGATCAGAGAGTTCTCGGCTCATCGCGTTTCGCGCTTTCCACGGCGATGTGAGTTCTGGTCGCGACGGATGGATCACCGACCATCGACTCGACTTGATCCCCCGTGTCAGTGACGCGAGCAATCAACTCGGACAACGTTTCCGATCCGGATACGACGCTACGTCTCAATGTCACTCGCAAATCGATCGTGCGAACTCCACGATCGAGCAACGCTTTTCCTCGGACACGCGACACTTCGTCGAAGTCCTCCAGTGATGCGCTCGCCCCTTCCGCCACCGCACCCAGATCCGCGGTGATGGAATTGTGTGAGTTCGACCCAGGGACCGTGATCTCCTTCACCCGACGCAGCGGCACATGCGCGATCAACCACCGCAACGCGAGGAGGGCTAGCAATACTCCCCCAGCTCCGACAGCCCATGGCCACCACGAGTGATCGACAAGATCTTCAGCCCAGGGGATCTCGATACGCGCCGGGAAATCCTTGATCACGTCGAGATTCCACAGGATCGCTGCAACTCCCAGCGCTACCGCGAGCATCCCCACGACGCATGTCGCCACGCGATCCATCGCCGTCGCCGTCCGAGTCATGACAGCGATCCCGTCTGGATACGAACCTTGATTCGCGGCGATGGTGACAGCGACCCGGCCAAGTCCCCCAGCACCGCACGGATTTCCGATTCAGCGGCGGCGGCTCCATCGGGCGTGACCGAGGCCTTCACTTCCAGCTTGCGCCGGGTCGCGTGTGACGAAGCGGATCGAACCTGGGCAAGAGACTCGACGCGAACAGACGCTATCGCCGCTACATCGGCGGGATCGATCCACGTATTCGCGACTCCGACCAAGGCATTGGCAGTCTTTCGGCGCGGTTTGAGTCCGAGGATGACGAACCACAGGCCGAGAACGACGGCTGCGATCCCCGCCGGCAACATCCAACCCTGGTACGCGAGCCCGTCCACATATGCGGCAGCACTTGGTATCCACTGCGACCCGGTGATCACGCCGGTATCCACCAGCGCGTCGCGGACGCCGACCACGCCGAGCGCGAGTAGCGCCGCGGCGATGAGGAATCCCGTGACGGCCGATCCGGGCGCCGAAAGGGGAACAGGAGCAGCAGCCCTCGAGGCAGTGGGTGGTGCGACCTTGTCGGCGGTCATCGCACTTTCCTTCCCGCGTCACGCTTGGTCGATGCCGGGAGAACGCTCACGATCGCCACGTCCACTCCGTCTACGTCCAGGCCCGATACAGACTGCAACTGGGTTGTCACGTTCTCTCGCACCGCGGTACCGATGACCGACAAGGATCCGGGCCACTCGATCGCGATGTCCACCTTGGCCCGTACCCGCTTGCCGGATACCAGCACTCGCGCCCTCGGCAATTCGCGCCCGGTCAGTTTGTCCATGCCGGCGGCGTGATGGCGCACCCCCGGGGTTCCGCGCGTCGCCTCGAGAACCAACTTCTGCGCGACTCTGTCTCGAATCGTCAGCGTTCCACGATCGCCCGGCTCACCAAGCACAGACGACTCCGGTCGAGCTGTCTCAGCCACGTCCGCGACCCTTCAGCATCACACCGAGATCGAACTCGCCGTCACGCTGACCACCGACGAGGTATCCGATCACACCGAGAACCAGAGCGATGAGGAATCCGGTGAAACCGCCTGCAGCAGCTGCGACTCCGAGAAGTAGTCCTGCCAGTAGGCCGACAGTCGAGGTGGTCATGTGAATCCTCCGTTGTGGATGATGTTCGATGGTGCCTGTCAGATCTCGGTGTAGGTCTTTGCACCCGGAAACCGAGCGCGCACCCGCGTGTACTGGGCCCGAACGGGTTTGGCTACCTGTCGCATCGTGCCGCGCAGCGACGTGCGCACAACCACACCGATCGGGGATGCGAAGTCCCGGTCGACGCGTTCGAATGCTCGATTGAGCGCGTCGGCAGATCCGCCCACGTCGGGGTGGTAGTTCCTGATCGCCTCTCGGCGTGCGGATCGTCGATCGGGAACTGAACCCCGAGAGTGCTCAGGCATCGCGTCCACGACCGACTACGTCTTCCACTGTCACGTTCACGGGGCCTGTAACGAGTCCTGAAACCGCTTGGCGGATAAGTAAAGCCGTGTCTCGAACGGCGGCGTCGGCGAAGATGCAGACATGGATGTCTGTCGACGACTCCGTCACCCGCACGCCGACGACGCGGCGACCGGGGAGGTACGTGCCAACCTCGCCGAACATTCCGGCATGAAGCGAGGCGACCCCAGGTACCCCCGTCACAGCCGCCGCGATGGTGTCAGCGATTTCGGAACTCACTGCACCCGTGCAGTCTTGGGCTCGCCGGTTTCGTCGTCGCTGCCCTCGTCGAGGTGGACGTCGTGAACTGTGATGTTCACCTCGGTCACTTCGAGACCCGTCATCCGTTCGAGCGCCGCAATGACGTTGCGGCGAATGCCGGTGGCCAGATCGGCGAGCGATACGCCGTACTCGGCCACGATGTCGATGTCGACCGCTGCCTGCTTTTCGCCGACCTCGACCGATACTCCCTGGGAGTGGTTGACACTCGCGCCGGGGATCCGCTCGCGCAGTGCCCCGACAACCCGGGACGCTCCGCCGCCGACGTCGTACACACCGCTCACCTCTCGCGTGGCGATGCCGGCAATCTTCGAGACAACGGTGTCGGCGATCGACGTCTTTCCTTGAGAGCTCACGAGAGCCGAGTCGTTCGATGATGCAACATCCTTCGTAGATGCTGTCGCAACCTGTGTGCTGACCATTGTCATCTCCTCCTGTTGATCGATCTACCTGTGTAGTCGTCACTCGAAGGCAAAACCGAATGCCCCAGTCAGGTGACGTGCATCACTGACACTTGTTAGTTACTGTCCGTAACATTCAACGCCCCGGCCGGGCGAACAATCTTCGAACGCAGCCGAGTTTTCCGCATTTCCGCGAGAGGAGCGACTGTGGCGTTACCGCACACACAGGGGCTCACCGAAGCACCTGACGGCTTGGACACCGCAACGGTGGACGCTGCGATACTCGGCGACCGAGAAGCATTCGAGTCACTGGTGCACTACTACGGACCTGCACTTCACCGCTATGCGCGTCGAATGCTCGCAGATGAAGGCGACATTCTCGAGGTAGTCCAGGACACCTTCGTGGCCGCGTGGCGCCGACTCGATTCATTTCGTGGCGAATCGTCGATGCGAACATGGCTTTTCGCGATATGTTCCCGAAAGATCGTGGACAGCTATCGAATCAAGAGAGCACAACCCATCGACGACAAGCTGCTGGATCCTCTCGTGCCGTCTCCCGAGGCCGGCCCGTTCGACACGACCTCGAACGCCGCGTTCCTGGAGGCACTGGAAGAAGCGTTGGGTGAATTGCCTTATCGCCAGCGTGCGGCCTGGACGCTGCGAGAGGTGGAGATGCTCACGTTCGTTCAAATCGGCAAGATTCTGAGACTCACTCCGGATGCAGTGCGAGGGCATCACCATCGTGCACGGGCTAACCTGAGTGAACGAATGACGAGGTGGCGATGACTGAATCACGAACCGACGCATTGATGGCGCACGCATCCGACGTCCTGCGGAACGCTCCCGAGCCAGGCTGGGATCGAATCAGCGACAAGGTGATCCGGGCGCTACGGTCGACCTCGGCGTCCGGTTGGCCGCTCGACGCACACGCGTCCGAAGGTCCACGTCTAGGCACGGTGTCGGTGAGCGATCACGTCCTCCGCACCCATTTGGCCGCCGAGATACGTTCTCGACACCACTGCTCGCCGAGCAGTATCGAGTTCTTCGTCGACGGCCACGAAATACGTTCACTACGTATCGAACTGGCAGCGCCATACGGAGTGGATCTGGCCGAACTGTCGGACCGGGTTCGATTCACCGTCGTCGATGTCGTTCACCTGATCCTCGGCGACATGGACCCACCCGTCTCTGCAGAGAACGTCCACATCGCCGTAGTCGACATCGTGGATGATCTACCTGCCGAGGAGAACACCAAAAGCCACTCCGAGCACTAGGTGTTTGTTCGGCAAGTGTTTGGGAACCCGGCACTCATGACCACTCCCCCACCACCGGATCCGGGCCCCGTCCCCGACCCGGGGTCGCCGACACCACCCGCGCCGGCACCACCCGATCCGCTGAATCCCCCGCCCGTGCCACCGACTCCGACGCCACCGAACCCGTATCCCCCGGATCCGATCCCGCAGATCTGAAGTCAGCTGCCCCGAACTTCAGACTTCAGCCGCCGAGTTCGGCGATCATCTCGCTCAACGATTCTGCGGCGATACGTAGTTCACCTTCGTCGGGGTTGTCGGGCGAGGATGGTAGGCGCTCGGCCAACTGCTCGCGAGTGACAAGCGAGATACCATCGAGGCCGAACCCTTCTTCATCGGGGACGTAGATCTCGATCTCACCCCCAACCGCTACCAATTCCGAATGGGGCCCGCTGCCCAGCAGTGCACGCAGGTGTTCGGTCGTCACGGTCATATGGTTCACGTGAAATCTCCTGCTTCGGTGACAGCTGACTTTGCTGGTATGGCTCGACGTGACGTACTGGCTCGACGTGACGTACTGGCTCGACGTGACGTACTACCCCTATTGAGTACCCCTCGCGGGTGAGCAAGAAACGACAAGTACATGAACACCAACCTTCAGAGAGACGCAGCCACCATGAGTGAACGAAATTCCACCGACCGCACTGATCAGACGGACGAGCCGCAGACCACCGGCACCGACCACGGTCCCGGAACCGGGGCCGATGCCGCACACAAGGACGTTCAGACCGATCCGTCGGGCGAGCGTACGTGGGCCGACGAGGGTGGAGCCTCGAGTACCGGCCCGGCAACCGACACCGACTGATCGCGCAAGAGCTCAGTCATCGGGACCAAGGTCCCGTGGGCCGACGCTCACGGGTCCTTGAAATCCTTACGGATCTAACGCTTTTCACCTGGGTTTTCGCGATGCGGTAAGGTAGGCACTCAGCACGGTTGAGTACCCAGCCGTTGAAGACGAGCACGGTTCGTGCGTTGCTTCCCGTGCCGTTTCCCGGTTTCGAACGAAACCGTTTCGAACCAGACCGTTCGAACGAACCGTTTCGAGCAATCCGTCAGGAGTTTCGATGAACGAGTTTTCGAGAACTACAGATGAGCGTACGGACAGTCCCCCCACATTCACCACGACGTGTGCGGAAAACATTCAATCACTCGTGGTCAGCGGCGAGATCGACGTCCGGTCCCGAGCTGATTTCGCTGCCTGCGTCGACGACCTGATCGGTGAGCGTCACCCGTTCGTACTCGACTGCTCGGACGTCCAGTTCATCTCCGTCGGAGGTCTTTCCATCATCGAGACTCTGTCGGCCAAGGCACGAAGGCTCGGCGTTCCTTGGACGCTCGTCGCAGCGCACCCCGTCAGGCGCCCGCTGTCTCTTCTGAAGATGGACGCAGACATCGTGTTCACCGACTCGACAGCCGAGGCGGTCACATACCTGTCCTCGACCACCGTGCTGGACGAGACCCTGGCGGAGCCGATGTCGGCGTGAGTACCGATCTCGAAAAGCTCTCCGAATTCGTCGTCGTCGCAAACCGACTACCCGTCGATCTCGAAACCGACGAGGACGGTGGCAAGAACTGGAAGCGAAGTCCGGGTGGACTCGTCACTGCTCTCGAACCCATCCTGCGACAGCGAGACGGCGCTTGGGTCGGCTGGCCGGGCGTCGCGGACGAGAAGGTAGATCCCATAGTGGTTGACGGCCTTCGTCTGTTTCCCGTCGAGCTGACCTCTCAGGACCTCGCCGAGTACTACGAGGGGTTCTCCAACGACACGCTGTGGCCGCTCTACCACGACGTCCTGGTGGCACCGACGTTCGAACGGTCGTGGTGGCACACGTACGTCGCGGTCAACCAGCGGTTCGCCGAGGAAACCGCCCGTTGCGCCGCGGACGGAGCCACCGTCTGGGTGCAGGACTATCAATTGCAACTCGTGCCGGCAATGCTGCGCGAACTGCGCCCGGACCTGACGATCGGGTTCTTCCTTCACATTCCGTTTCCTCCGGTCGAGCTCTTCATGCAGCTTCCGTGGCGCAAGGAGATCGTCAAGGGAATGCTGGGCGCCGATCTGATCGGCTTCCACTTGCCTGGTGGCGCAAACAATTTCCTGTTTTTGGCCCGAAAACTACTCGGACTCAAGACAACGACCGCGGGCGTCGGTGTTCGAAGTGCGCTCGGGCATGTGGATTTCGACTCTCGCGTCGTCAAGGTGGGGGCATTTCCCATCTCCGTCGATTCGGCCGAGCTGGAGCGCCAGTCGAAGAGCGAATCGGTCCTGCGCCGCGCACGCGAATTGAAGGAAGAGCTCGGAAATCCCGAAAAAATCCTGCTGGGAGTCGACCGCCTGGACTACACCAAGGGCATCGACCTGCGACTGCAAGCCCTCAAGGAACTCCTCGACGAGGGCCGCTTGGATCCGGAGAAGTACACGATGGTGCAGCTCGCCACGCCCAGTCGTGAACGCGTGCAACACTATATCGACCTTCGCAGTGTCATCGAGGAACAGGTGGGCCGCATCAACGGCGACCACAGTCAGATCGGCCGCCCCGTAGTTCACTACCTGTATCAGCCGGTCGACCGCGAAGAACTGATCGCACTGTTCGTCGCTGCCGACGTCATGCTCGTGACGCCGATGCGTGACGGGATGAATCTGGTGGCCAAGGAGTACGTGGCCTGCCGAGGCGACCTCGGAGGCGCTCTCGTTCTCAGCGAGTTCACCGGTGCTGCAATGGAATTACGACAGTCATACCTGGTCAACCCGCACGATTTGGACGGCGTGAAAAATACAATCCTGACCGCAGTTCATCAGGATCCGAAAGAGGGCCGTCGCCGTATGGCTGCGCTGCATCGCCAGGTCATGACGCATGATGTGCATCAGTGGGCCGAGTCGTTCCTGACGGCACTTTCGCCGCCCGAACCGCGCCCGGACAATCAGTTCGTCACGGAGCGCGAGTCTGACTTTGCACGCAACAACTGACCCCGTGGGCTTGCGTCAAGGGTGAGCGGAGACTCGAGCTAGGATTGGTTTCAGTTCATCGTCAAGCAGCGGCTGCGAACTGATCTCCTCAACATAGCCGTGCAATGCTGCATCGGCCCAGAAAGACAGGCCGACCATGCCCCTCACGGTGAAGTACTCCGAAACCTACAACGACGCTCTCATCGCGCTCGCTGCTGCTACTCATCGGCCGGCCAATGTGGTGAACCTGTTCGGCGAGTACGCCATTCGTGTCGATCTCGAATACAACCGTTATCTTCTGGCGACCAATACCGCGGCCGGACTCTCCGATCGACCCGACAACGGAGAATCGTGGCTGGTGCGGTTCTTCCAATCCGAAAACACCGACACACCGGATCGCCTCCTCGCGGAAGCGTCGCATCAATGGTTGGTCGATGCTTTGGACGCCGCGCTCGAACAGATCGAAGCGGCAGGCAACAAGATCTCCGCCGACGCGGACTTCGGCGACCCTACCCGCACCGAAACTCCATCCTGAACGGCATCGTATGGAGCAACGCTACTAGTCACCCTCGGCGGTCAACTGGCTGATTCGAGCCGCTAAGACTGCATTTTCGGCCTCCAGGGACAGAATCAGACGGATACCGACCAGATTGACTCCGTCGTCGATCAGCGCGGTGATTCGTCCGAGCGTATCCAGGTCGGCCTCGCTGTAACGGCGTGTACCGCCATCCGTGCGGGTTGGTGTGAGCAGGCCCCTTCGCTCGTAAAGGCGCAGCGTCTGAGGTCCTACCCCGGACAGTTCTGACATCACTGAGATCCCGTATACGCCGCGCAGCGCCCGGGTCTGGGATTCCGACGTCACTGGAACCTCCTAGTTCGGTGTCGGCTGTCTCAATCGGCGTCATCCGACCTTAGCATCATCACGCAGTGAATCTGACGCCCAGGACATAGATTCAAGCGTGTCCAGGGCCACTCATGACAAAAATCGTCGAGCCGAGAAGGCATGTAATGGCAGATCAAAGCCGATTTCGGCAAGATCGCACAGGGAGCTTCCCTTAGCCGTCGAATCGAAGTAGCCTTGCCAATTATCTACATCGGCTGATATAGATTTTGTAGCACTTGAAAGCGCCATAACCGGCACTCGAAGGTGTAGAACACCCAGACGTCGGAGTCGGTGGTTCAGCCGACTCCCTCACGGCACACTCTTCACCGGGAGCAAGATGACGACGATCGACATCCCGCCCACACAGGGCGAGAGCACCACCGGCATCGGAATCACTGTTGCAAGCGCGACATTGACAACCGAAGAGGTCAAGCGCCGAATCGCGATGATGTACGGCGACCCGGTGACAGAGGAGCCAGTAGCACTCGCGCACTGAACCTGACCGACACGCGATCCGATTGACGATGGCGCGAGACCGCCCCGTTCGCGGGCGATCCCCATCAAAACGAGAGGAAAACATATGTCCGAGTTCACCGTACCGGGACTGAGCAGCGCAGACGGTTCGTCCGTCGCCGATATTCTGCAGGAACGCCTCAGCGCCTACAACGACCTTCATCTGACGCTCAAGCACGTCCACTGGAACGTCGTCGGACCCAACTTCATTGGCGTGCACGAGATGATCGACCCACAGGTGGAGCTGGTTCGCGGCTACGCCGATGATGTGGCGGAACGTATCGCGGCACTGGGCAACTCCCCCAAGGGCACAGCGGGAGCGATCGAGCGCGATCGGACTTGGGACGACTACTCCGTCGGCCGCGACGACGCTCGCGCCCATCTGGCTGCGCTCGACCTCGTCTACACCGGGGTCATCACCGACAGCCGCACTGCAATCGACAACGTCGGCAAGATCGATCGGGGGTCGGCCGAAATCGCGATCCCCACAACAGGAAAGGGCAAGAGCATGTCTGCGGACTCGCGCGGCACGTCGGCACAAACACGTCGCGAGTATCAGATGTTCGTGTTGCAACAGCGTTTGTTGTTCGGATCGATCGTGGCAGGCACCGCCCTTGGAGTTCTCGCGATCAATTACTTCTGAAATATCAGGGGCCGCAGCCGTCGAAGACAGGACAGAAACGACACAATCATGAGTTCGAGCACTCTCCGCTCGATCGTTCGAAGCGATCGATTTGCGGCAAGCACTTCTTCTCTTCTGCTCGTGGACAGCGATTTCCGTATCCAGGGCGCAAACGACGAATACCTTGCCGTGTCCGGCCGCAGCCTCGATCAGTTGCACGGAGTGGAAGTGTTCGAAGCCTTCCCCGACAATCCCGACGACTCGTTTGCCGACGGAATCTTCTCGTTGACARCGTCATTCGAGCGCACGATGCACTCCAGAACTCGGGACGCACTGCCGACTCAGCGTTACGACGTGCGCGATGAGCGAGGTAGTGGGCTGTTTGTCACGCGCTATTGGAATACGGTCAATTCCGCCGTCACCGATGATGACGGCAGGGTGATCGGAGTGCTTCATCGTGTGTACGAGGTTCAACGACCCCAGGCTCAGCAGTCCAGTTCAGCGTCAGACGTCCTCACCCGCCTTCGCGCGGAAAACGACGAACTGAGAAGAGCTTTGGATTCTCGGCCCGTGATCGAGCAGGCCAAGGGATTACTGATGGCCGAGCGCGAGTGCTCGGCCGACCAAGCCTTCGACCTTCTGGTCGAGATGTCGCAGGAATGGAACGTCAAGGTGCGCGACATCGCCGGTGGTCTTGTCGCCGCAGCAGAGAGACGTGCCGTCGATCAAAAGAATTCCTGACGACCGGGATTCAAAGGTTGTACGGCTGGGTAATGACCGACCAGAGGTACCCCCGAAATCTTCCCCTCGAGGGAGGAGCCTCGAAGGTCCCGCCGGKTCAGGCCGGCGGGACCGAGCTTTGCCTTAACACCCGACCCGGATCCCCGATCCGAGTCGAGTTCGTCACGCAGCGAAGGGAACGTCCATGTTCATGCGCTCCTACACATCTCCCAGGCCCCTTGCCGACGAGTGGGATTGGCAGCTGTCCGGCACCTGCCGCGACACCGACCCCGCCCTGTTCTACGACGACACGAACGAGCGCGGCTCCAGGCGAGCGAAACGCGAGAGTTCGGCGAAGCTGGTGTGCGCCAGGTGTCCTGTCGTGCAGAGATGCCTCGTGCACGCCATCCAGACCGGGGAACCCCACGGTATCTGGGGCGGCATGACCGCGACCGAACGAGAATCGTTGCGTAAAGGTCGAACTGAACCACTGATCAGTGCCGCTGCGAACTCACCGGAGTAGGTGGCAACCTCAAGGCCTGGCCTCGTGATGTCGTAAACCGTGCGTGCGGCGTCGCTCCTTCATCTCGGCTTCGAAGAGGTGCGGCACTCCGCCGGCCAGCTTGTCACGCACCACCTGTTCGCATTCCCGAAAGAAGGACCAGTAGTTCTCGTCGAACTCCTCGACCAGCTGGAAGGTCCAGCGCCCTTCGACCACGTTCCGGCCCATCAACTCTTTCTCGACCTGATCGGCCAGCTCGTCGTTACCGCTGGTTCGCAGTAGCTCTACGACCTCGTCGAGCATCAGATCTGCATGTCCGATCAGCTGATGGAAGTCGTACAGAGCGCCTCGCGCCCGCTCCACCGTTTCGAGGGCGTTCGACAACACCCCCGCTGCCTTCACCTCGTCGTCCGTGACGCCTTCCGGTCGTGCGTGTACGGGGATCTGCCTGTCCGCCTGAGTGCCCATGAAACGGACGTACCCGAACGGGTCACAAATGAAAGATGGGATTCGGTACGAGCGCACCACAGGTGATGTGTCTCACAATTCATCCTCTAGTTCGGGTAAAGAGGATTACTTCGCCGGGCGAAGGGTAATCGAAGGCCATGAATACTTCCGGGGTAGAGATGGCTGGCACGCATGGCCGGTACCGTTCCTTGCCTCGGTCCGCCGGAATTACGCCACATCTACCTACAGGAAGCCCCTTGATTCCTCTGTCGAGTCCGACCGAAGCCGAACTTACTCACGACTCCATTGCCTCGCTCCGCGTCCGAGCGTCGTACTCCCAATTGCCGACTCTGCGCGGAATCACCCGCACGGTTGCCAACAACACCGGATTGGACGTCGACGGGACAGCCGACCTTGCTCTGGCGATGGACGAAGTCGCGAGCATCCTCATCGGCCATGCGATACCGTCCAGCGACTTGACCTGCCGATTCGAGACCTACGGTCGCACTCTTCGGATCGTCGTGTCGGTGATCGCGCACTCCGAAATACCCGACAAGTCCCACAGCTTCGGATGGTTCGTTCTCGAAGCACTGGTCGACTCGGTCCGTTTGGAGCAATCGGAAATCGACGCGGACGGTCACATCACGCTGACGATGACGCTTGAAAAGGGCTTGCTCCAGGAGCGTGCGTGACCGCTGTCCCACCGGACGATACTGTCCCACCGGGCAAGGCTGTACCACCGGACAAGAAGGACCAGTACGAACTAGCTGTCGAATTGTTCGTCTCGATGGCGTCGCTTCCGCCGGATGATCCGACCCGAGAAAAGATCACCAACTCGATCATCGAACTGTGCCTACCGCTCGCCACCCACGTTGCACGTCGCTACCAGGGGCGCGGCCAGCCTTTCGAGGACTTGGAACAAGTTGCGCGCGTGGGGTTGGTACAGGCTGTGCAGCGATTCGACGTAGACAAAGGATCGGATTTCCTGTCGTTCGCAGTCCCCACCGTAATGGGCGAGGTACGCAAGCATTTTCGCGATCACGGCTGGTCCGTACGCGTACCTCGCAGCCTTCAGGAACGACATCTTGCCCTCAACCGGGCGCTCACGTCGTTGTCGCAGACGCTCGGCCGTGCACCGACGGTAGCGGAACTTGCGACGGAGCTCGACATCGAGCCGGACGAGGTCGAACAGGGGTTGACCGCCGGAAATTCGTATCGAACCACACCGCTCGACACCGCGTCAGCCGGCGACGGGAGCGGACTGACTCTGATCGATACTTTGGGACAGTACGACGAAGCGATCAGTCGGATCGACAATCACGAAACCCTGCGACCCGCGCTCCTTGCACTACCGGAGCGCGAGCGCACGATCGTGGTTCTCAGATTCTTCGGTCATCTCACCCAGTCCCAGATTGCCGAAAAGATCGGCATCTCTCAGATGCATGTATCCAGAATCCTCACTCAGACACTGAAGCAGCTGCGCACCGAGATGGGTGAAATCTTCTGAAGTAGGTCCCCAGGATCAGATGTATTCCTGCGCAAGACGTTCCATCTCGTCTCGGTCAATGAGCCCGGGCTGGCCGATGTCGAGAGCCTCGAGATACTTGTTGGCGAGACGGTAATCGTGCCCCCACCGGCCGTGCTCGCCGTCCTGCTCGGTGCGCTGAACACTGGAACCGGGCGGAACCTCGTCCTGCAGACCGTTGGTCTCCGCACCGATCAGTGTGTCGAGCTTGGTCGAGATGGCCGTGAGTGCATCGCGGTCGTTCATCTGAATCCCTTCGTCAGGTGGCACCGATCCCCAACCATACCGAAGTCTCGAGCCAAAAACATTGCACCGCTTAATGTTCGACTACAAGCCTGGACCGATCCAAGCCCTCGAGCTACACTGAGCGATACCGAGGTTGAGAATACAGCCGGGGCTGAAGCCGCTGGCGCTCGGTTCGCATCAGGACTCTGGATTCAGGTCACAACTTCCTGCGTACATCCATTGGGCTCAATGCTTTCCACACCTGGACTCTTCCACTTTCCGTGCCGCCAGGTCGGTCGTCAGCCTTTCGACGAAAAGCACACAGACCGGATCTGCCATGAATCTGAATGAACTCGACCACACAGCGATCGATTTCGTCGATCCCTCAACACAATTGGGTCCGATCGTGGACACACATGGCTTCGCGGCCTGGCGGATAGCACCCTCGACAGTCCTGATCCAGGTCGACGTCGACCTCGATAAACTGTCCGCCCCAGAACTGAGAGAACTTCTCAACTCGTACGCTGCGGAGTGGTCCCGCGTCATTCTCGACCTGTCAAACTCACTGTTCGTCGGTGCGGTCTGCCTCGAACTGTTCGCCGAACTGAACTCCCGTTCACGAGCGCACGACTTCCAGTGGTCCGTCATCGGGTCACACCCGCTTCGACGCTTGCTTCGGGCCGCACGGGCGGAAGAGGAATTTCCGGTCACCAACTCTGTCGAGGGAGCAATGCGCGCGCTCGCCGAAGCAGAAAAGTCACTCGAAGCCTCCTGACGCCAAGCCTGCACCGGCGTCGAGCGCCGCGCGCTCGCAGCGACTAACGTTCGTCGGGCTGTCCGACGAGCTGAGAGAGACCGAGAATGACAATCGCCAAGCGCCTCGATGCCTTGCAACAGAAGCATCCGGCCCTGGGGTTCCCGATAGCGGTCCTCTACAAGTTCCTCGACGATCAAGGTGTTTATCTCGCCGCGCTGATCGCGTACTACGGCTTCGTCTCGCTCTTCCCTCTTCTTCTGTTGCTCTCGACCATTCTCGGCTTCGTGCTCTCTGGCAACCCCGAGCTTCAGCAACAAATCTTGGACTCCGCTCTGCATCAGTTTCCGGTGATCGGTGACGATCTGGGCAATGCGCAACAGATCGGCGGCGGTGTCACAGGGCTGGTGATCGGAATCGTCGGTGGTCTCTACGGTGGCCTCGGTGTCGCTCTGGCTTGCCAGAATGCGATGAACACGGTGTGGTCGGTGCCCCGAAACATGCGACCGGATCCCATCCGCGGGCGTCTTCAAGGGTTACTGCTCCTGGGCACCATCGGTCTCGCGATCTTGGGGACCACCGCTGTCTCCAACATCGGCGGTGCGCTTCATCTGGGCGGTTCGTTCAGCTTCCTGTTGACCCTTGCGGTAGTCGTCTTGAATGCAGGCATCTTCATCGTCGCTTTCCGGCTCACCTGCGCCCGCCCGCTCTCGGTAGCCGATGTGGCGCCTGGAGCGATCGCCGCTGCTGTTCTCTGGCAAGCACTTCAGTCCTTCGGCGCCCTCTACGTGACGTCCGTGGTGCGGGGCGCCTCCACCACCAATGGCGTCTTTGCCATCGTTCTGGGTTTGTTGGCATTCTTGTTCCTCGCTGCCGCCTCGATCGTCATGTGCGCGGAAATCAACGTCGTGCGAGTCGACAAACTCCATCCGCGGGCGTTGTTGGCTCCGTTCACCGACAACACCGAACTCATCGAAGGCGATCGGCGTACCTTCGCCGATCAAGCAAAAGCCCAACGCGCGGTTCCCCACGAGAACATCCATGTGACGTTCGACGGGCACACCAAACCCGACGATTCGGACTGATCTCGACCCCGATCGAGTTGGGTATTTGGTCCCCTCCTGGGTATCGGGGTGGCATTCTGCGCCGCGAATCCAGATTTAACACAGGTGTTGTCATTTCGCGCTACATCGAAGCGACGAATACATCACAGCAGGTAAACGCGCATAGTTGAACAATCACCTGCTTCCGACGTGGTCCAGGAACGGGACAAACCCGTCAAATACTGCAACTCGCCATGCATGTAATTGGAGACAGAAAAAGAAGAGCATGGCAGGATCAGGTGTGAGACCGGACTCTCGATGGGAGGGCTCGGCTCGATGGATCCAGGAGAATTTGGTTATGGCTCAGGGCAGTGTCAAGTGGTTCAACGGTGAAAAGGGCTTCGGATTCATCGAGCAGGAAGGTGGCGGACCGGATGTGTTCGTTCACTACTCGGAGATCCAGGGCAGCGGCTACAAGTCCCTCGACGAGGGCCAGAAGGTCGAGTTCGAGATCGGACAGGGCCAGAAGGGCCCCCAGGCTCAGAACGTTCGCGCCATCTGAGTTCGATCCCAGTCTGACTTCAGACTGAAAAGGCTGGACGCTGCACCGCACGGTGCCGGCATCCAGCCTTTTCTTGGTTTCAGGGCCGTCTTGGTTTACGGGTCGGGCTCGTTCCGAGTTGGCCCCGGTTACGTCGCTCGCGCCCGCTTCTTCTTGTGGGAGCTGTCGCAGAACGGCGCAATGCCGGTCCGCCCGCATCGACACAAAGCAACCGTAGAGCGCTTGTTCTCTATCGGAGTGCCGTCGTCACGGAGCAACTCGAAGTCACCACGCACCAGCAGCGGGCCGTCCGAGCAGGCGGTTATGGTGGTGTTGTTACCGGCAACACTCGGTGTTTCGGCAGATGACGATTCGGGAAACGCGGTCATATGTCCTCTTCACTTCTCGATTCGGCCACTGGCGTGCCCACTTCCATGCCTGTTCCACAGGCTCGCGGCCCACTGAGCGCCACTCTCGTTTCCATTCTGCGCTCCTCGGCCGATCCGAGGGAGCTTACGGCTGCCGCTGACGCGTACGAGGTTGCACGGTCCATCGACCCCACCTACGACATTCTTCGAGACGACGACGCTCAGTTGACTCTGACGCTCCTCTACGAGCTTCATTTGCAGGGAATCGAGAACGTCTCGGACGCGTGGGAGTGGAATCTGGACCTGCTCGCGGCGAGGTCGCGTCTCGAGACGCATTTCGAGGCCGCCATCGTGGAACTCGTGGGAAAGGTTCCGTCGTCCGGTGACGTCGTAGCCGATTTGTGGGCGATGACGGCTCCCAGTGCAGGCCCCGGTCTGGCGTCCTTTATGGCGAAGGACGCCACAATCGATCAGATCGCGGAGGTGCTGATTCACCGTTCGCTCAATCAGCTGCGTGAAGCGGATGTGCACACCCTTGGAATTTCGCGCCTCTCCGGTGCCGTCAAAGCAGCCCTCGTCGAAGTGCAGAGCGACGAGTACGGAGGGGGCAGCGCAGAGCGAATGCATTCGCGTCTTTTTGCCGACACCATGCGGGCTGTCGGCCTTTCGGACCGCTACGGCCACTACATCGATGCTGTTCCCGCGGTAACCTTGGCGTCGTTGAATGCTCTCTCGCTCTTCGGCTTTCATCGCCGACATCTCGGAGCGCTGGTCGGGCACCTGTGCGCCGTCGAGACCACGTCGGCGCTGCCGAGCAAACGGTACAGTGCCGGCTTGCGCCGACTCGGATTCGGTTCGGACGCGACACTGTTCTACGACGAGCACGTGGAAGCGGATTCCGTTCACGAACAGATCGCCGTTCGGGAACTTGCCGGCGGTCTTGCTTCTTCGCAGCCGCACCGCACTGATGACATCTTGTTCGGCGCTGCAACGTGCCTCGCGTTCGACGACCTTCTCGGCGATCACCTCACATCGAGTTGGGAGAAGGGCGAGACTTCGTTGCGCGAATGATCACGAGTTGTTCGATTTCCTGACCGGTGGTGATCAACCCTCGTGCCTCGAGCATGGTGCGCCTCTCGCGCATCACGGGCCCGAAGGGAATGTACTTCCGGGCCGAGATCTCCACGGCCATACCGTGTTCCTCGAGTATCGCCTCGGTCTTGTCGACCCCACACAGTACCGACTGCAGAAGAAGTAGTGTGCCGCCGGGGACGAGTACTTCGTGAACGGTGGCCGCGATCCTGTCGATGAGGGCGCGTCCGTCCTTGCCTGCGTCCCAAGCCCGTTCGATTCCAGCGGTAGGTAGATCGTCTGCCAGTGCAGGGACGTACGGCGGGTTGGAGATCACCAGGTCGAAGAGTTCGCCGTGTACCGCCTCGGTGAGGTCGCCGCGACGGGAATCGATCAAGGTTCCGTTGAGGATTCCGTTGAGACGAGCATTGGCGCACGCTCGGCGAGATATGTCGACCGCGACGACGTGGCCTGCACCAGCCGCCGATGCCGCGACGGCGAGGGCGCCGGTCCCCGTGCACAGATCCAGGACCCGGCTGCGAGCGGTGAGGTGCTCGAACAGCAGCGCATCCGCCAGTAACGACGTGTCGTGTTGCGGTCGATACACACCAGGTAGACGCAGGATCATCATCGGCTCCTCTTTTTCAGGCGACATCGCACATCGCTGCGTGCGGCTACCCAGGAACCTCGGATTTCATGCGAACATCGCAGCATCGACTGCCCGGAACGGTTACATCGTCGCAGTTTGCGGAGTAGACCTGAGTCATGACAGGCAATGCGGACGCTCCTCAGGTAGCCGCGGCGTTTGCTTCCGCAGCAGATTCGCTCGACACACTCGCCGAAGCGATTGCCGGACTCCGGTCCAATCTGAACACGGACGAGCATCTCGACTCCATGCTCCAACGTCTGGCCGAGACCGCGGTCAAAGCACTGCCTGACGCCGATGCTGTCAGCGTGACTGTGTTGTCCACCGATGGCCCACGAACTGCTGCGTCCACCGCGGACTACCTTTCCGAGATAGATGACGCCCAGCACTCCGCTGATCGTGGTCCGTGCGTTGACGCCGCGCGCACGGTGTCCTCGGTTCGGGCAAAGGTGGGTGATCACGTCGACGAATGGCCGGAATTCACCGACGAAGCCCGCAAACAAGGCGTCCGGTCCTACTTGTCCGTGCCGATCACCATGGGCGAAGGGAACACCGAACTGCTCGGCGCTTTCAACGTCTACGGATTCGCCTCGACAGAGTTCAAGGCCTTCGACGAAGAGTTGATGAAATTGTTCACCGCCGGTGCGGGCGCGGCGATCGCAGATTCACGACGCTGGCGTCAAGCACACGAGCACATCGAACAGTTGCACTGCGCCATGGAATCTCGGGCCGAGATCGAACAAGCCAAAGGTGTCCTGATCGCCGTCCACGGCATCGACGCCGAGGAAGCATTCAGCCGTCTTGTGCAGCAATCGCAGAACACCAACGTGAAACTGCACGAGGTTGCCCGGATGCTCATCGATTCGGTGCGCCACCGCCGGCTCTGAAGATTCTTCGGTGCAAAACCCCGTTTTGCACCTTAAAGCACAGTCGCAAAACCTCGTCTTGTACCCCGAAGTCACAGTTCCCAAACGCATCCAGAGATGTTTCACCGAAACAGTTTTCGACCTGCGTGACTGCTGGCGGTCGAGCGGCAGCCCTCGTCCGAAATGTGGTTATCTGTTGAGAACCGGGACGAAAGAAGACCCGACCGTACCAGGGTGAGGAAAGGATCGTCACTGTGCCAATCGACCAGGTTCTTGTCGTAGTTCCCGCCCACAACGAAGCCGAAGACCTCCCCAATTGCCTTCGCGCACTCGCAACAGCGGCGTCGGCTTGCGTTGTTCCCGTCCGACTGGTTGCCGTCCTCGACAACTGTTCGGACGGAACCGCCGGTGTCATCCCCGACGGGGTCGAAGTACTCCGCGTCGAGCACCAGAACGTCGGACGTTCGCGAGCGACGGGCTTTTCCGAGTTCGGCCGAGGGTTGGGAGCTTCGGCGTGGTTCACCACCACCGATGCCGATTCGGTGGTCGGCCCCACCTGGATTGCGCGCCAATTGGAGTATGCGCGTACTGCGGACGTCGTCGCGGGAACCGTACGCATCGCGGATTGGGAAGGCCATCCACACTCCGTTCGCGAACGATACGAACGTATGTACCACGCACATCCATATGGTCGACACGGTCACGTCCACGGGGCCAACCTCGGTGTCCGCGCGGATATGTACTGGAGCGTCGGAGGATTCTCCGATCTCGAAGAAGACGAGGACGTCGATCTCGTCCGGCGGTTGAGCGAGGCTGGTGCCTGTATCGCGTGGGCAGAAGACATTGCGGTCACCACGTCTGCGCGTCTCGACGGCCGAACTCCGGGCGGCTTTGCCGGACATATCCGTAACCTGGGTTGTACGACCGCCGATAACGAAGAAGCGGAGCTGGCACGATGAAACGACTACACACACTCCTGGACGCAGGTGGACTGTACTTGCCGCTTCCCGGCGGCGGCGCGACAGCCGCGCGGTGGACCTCCCTGGCAGAGCTCACGCGCGAGAATGTGGTTCTCGGGCGGATGGCTGAGGCTCACACCGATGCCGTCGCGATACTCACCGAACTCGACGGGCCGGATCCCGAACCCGGGCAGCTGTGGGGAGTGTGGGCGGCCGAGCCACCCGAACCTGTGGTGAATGCGTCTGAGCACGTAGGGATCTGGACGCTCACCGGCCGCAAATTGTGGTGTTCCGGTGCCAACACCTGCACGCATGCACTGATCACCGCCTTGGTCGACGGAGTACCCTCACTCTTCGCAGTTGAGCTCGGACTACCTGGGGTGCATCCCGTTCCCGATTCGTGGAAGGCCGTCGGTATGGCCGAAAGCGACTCCAGCGCGGTCGACTTCGACATGGTTCCGGCGATACCGGTCGGGACGGCAGGCGACTACCTGAGCAGGCCGGGGTTCTGGCACGGCGCGATAGGCGTGGCTGCATGTTGGTACGGCGGTGCCTGCGGCGTTGCAGATCCGTTGTACGACAAGGCTGCAAGCAGCGACGATCCCTACCTACTCGCCCACCTCGGCGCGGTCGATGCGGCGCTGGCCGCAGCGCGCAACGCGCTCGCGGTCGCGGCGGCGGAGATCGACGCCGATCCTTTCGATGAAAATGCCGAGGCCATGCAGCGGGCACTCCGTGTGCGGGCAATTGTCGAGCGCGCCGCCACCGAGACCCTGGATCGGGTGGGACGCGCTCTCGGCGCCGCACCGCTCTGCATGGACGCCGAGCATGCCGCGCGGGTAGCCGACCTCACCGTCTACTTGCGGCAGAGCCACGCCGAGAAGGATCTCGCCGAACTGGGCCGGATTGCGGCCAAGGGGAAACGGCCGTGGTGAACTCGAAACTGTTCGCGCAGAAGCCTGTCGACGATGGCGGCACTCCCGAATCGACATGGCAGGAGTGGGGACGCAGCTTTCCGGAACTGGATCTCACCGGGTGCTCGCGATTGATCGTCGTCGCTCCCCATCCCGACGACGAAATACTCGGACTGGGTGGAACTGCTCTTCTCGCAACGCTTTCCGGCATCGACGTTCACGTGGTGTCTGTCACCGACGGTGGAGCCTCACATCCCGATTCACCAACAGTGACTCAGCCTGAGATGGAACATCTCAGGCGGTCCGAGTCGGATCGAGCAGCGCGTGTACTCGGAATTCCCGCACCGGTTCGATTGAGCCTTCCAGACGGGAAGATCAGCGAGAACCGACAGGAGTTGACCGACCGTCTCAGCTCGATTCTCGGTGATTCCTCGACGGGTACCTGGTGCGCCTCGACGTGGCGCGGGGACGGCCACCCCGACCATGAAGCCACCGGGGAGGCAGCGGCGAAGGCCTGCGCGGACACTGGATCACGATTGATCGAGTACCCCATCTGGGCGTGGCATTGGGCTGAGCCGGATCATGCAGCAGTCCCGTGGGAAAGGGCCAGAAGAGTGGCCTTGCCCTCCGACGTTCAGGCTGCAAAATCCGCTGCTGCCAATGAGTTCACTTCACAGATCGCCCCGCTTTCCGACCATCCCGCGGATGCACCCATCCTCCCCCGACATGCGATGGAACGACTACTGCGACCGTACGAAACGGTGTTCGTATGACCGATCGTGAGCTTCCCGCGGACTACTTCGCCAAGATGTATGCGGCGCAATCCGATCCGTGGGACTTCGAATCCCGGTGGTACGAGCAGCGAAAGTACGCGCTCAGCGCCGCGATGCTCCCCAAACCTCGCTACCGTCGCGCATTCGAACCGGGATGCTCGATCGGGGTTCTCACCGAGAAGTTGGCAGAGCGCTGCGACAGCGTTCTCGCCACCGACATCGTCCCGGCCGCACTCGAGAGCGCCCGTGCGCGGCTTACCGGACGTGATGCCGAATTTCGTCTCTGGGCGTTGGGTGACGACTGGCCCGACGAGACCTTCGACCTCGTCGTCATCAGCGAAGTCGGCTATTACCTGACCTTCGAAAAGCTGATCGAGGCAATGCTGCACGTCGTCGAGCATCTCGAGCCTGGTGGAACGCTGCTGTGCGCGTTGAGGAGTGTGGGGACTCCTCAACCGSGCACAGGGGTCAGTCTCGCTTCTCCAACGCGAGGTCCGTATCCGAGTGCAGTTCACCGACTTCGGTCTTGAGGATCCGCATCGACCTGCCAAGGCCGCGGGCCGCGTCGGGCAGCTTCTTCGAACCGAACAGCACCACGACCACTACTGCGACGATTGCCCAGTGGGTCGGGCTGAGCGCGCCCATCAGGCGGGTTCCTTGCCATCGGGGTACACCGCGTCGACCTCTACCTCGACGAGCCAACCGGCAACGGGCAGTCCGGCAACCTCGAGGGCGAAGCGGGTGGGCCGAGCGCTGTTGCGCTCGATCGGAGCGATCGGCTCGGCAGTGCCCATCGGCACCAGCTCCGTATCACCGGTGTCGAGATTGGTATTGGCGAAGAACTGGCGGTACGCGCGATTCCATCCTGTGTAGTCGGCCTTGTCCGACCCCGGCGCGTTGTCCAGGAAGACGCGCATCGTCACGACGTCTTCGAGACTCAATCCCTGGGCTTCGAGGTTGTCGCGGATCTTCTTGAGTACGTTGATGCCCTGCGCCTCGGTGACGGTGACCCCGGCAGGCAGAACTCCGCCGGAGAACTGGCCGTCGATGTACGACTCCGGCGAACCTTCCGGCGCCGCCTTGTTTCCTGCCGACGGGCCGATGCCGCTGGTCTTGTAGATCGCGGTGTCGATGTGGTCTCGGCGTCCGCCTCATCGGACGAGCAGGCCGTGGCGAAGCCCAGTAGCGCGGTGGCGGCAAATGCCGCTGCAAGAACCTTGGTGCTGCGAGATTTCATGATGTGACCTCCAGAGAAAGTGATGGAAAACGAAGCACGTCAGGCAGATTGCGCAACACGCTGATGCAGATGGGTGACGACGTCCTGCGCGGACGTGAAGGCCCCGTGCTGCCAGGCGATGGCGTTGGAGAGGTGATCGCCGGCGAAGTAGATCCGGTCGACGGGTTCGAGCAGCTTGGTGTACTCGGGAGTTGCCATGCCGCCGTGGGAATCTCCCGCGCCGGCCCATGATGCCCAGGCGGATTCCGAATACTTGGTGCGACGCCAGCTTCCGGAGAAGGACGACGAGATGTCGCGAGTGTATTTGTCGCCGTGGATTTCTGCGCCTTCGGCGATGGCCTTTGCCAGCCGCTGACGGTGGGTGAGCGATTCGAAAGCCTGTTGACGCTTACCCGAGCTGTAGTACGCGACCACGACGCCGCGGTCGGAGTTGTAGTGGTCGTAGGGGAACATGATCTGGGAGATGTCGCGGTCGGTGTTCGACGCGCCGCCGTAGATGCGGTCCTCCGTCTCCCACCACCGACGCGAGTATTCGATACCGAGCTTGCCCGACGACGACGGCTTGGCTGCATCCAACGCGAGCAGGATGTCGGAGGGCAGGTTGTTGTTCAGCCGCTTGATCAGGTGCGGTGGGATCGTGCAGATTGCGTAGTCGGCGGTGATCGACTTGGTTTTGCCGTCGACGACGTAGTCGACGGTGACGCCTTCCGGCACGTTCTTCATGCCGCTGACCTCGGCGCCGAACTCGATGTTGTCCATCCCGATCGCGTCCTGGAACTTGTAGTAGATCCGGTCCATGCCGCCGACGGGGGTCATCATCGTCATGGCCTGGTCGTAACCGAACTCGAAGGAGAATGCACGTCCGATGCCGCCCTGGATGACATCGCTCATCCCGAATGGTTCGATCTCGGTTCCGAAGTTGAGGCCGGCGCCCGGCTCGGCGGAGTGTCCTCGACGCGAGGATCCGACGTAGCGGCCGTCGCTGGAGAGATCACCGAAGTCGGTGAGGAAGGACGAGAGTGCTTCTTTGTCTTCCTTGCTCAAGACCTGGTCGAGAGCGCCCTGATTGGTGGCCTTCTGCAGCAGCTCGGACATGTATCCGTAGGTGTCGGCTTTGGCTGCTCGGTAGGTGATCGACTGATTCGCCAGCGGCTTGTTGCCGGTGTAGTTGACGAAGGTGTTCGCATTCTGGTTTCCGAACATCTGCAGTTCGACGCCCAGTTCGCGGCAGTAGTCGATGGTGTTGTGATTTTGCGGAATACGCGTCGCACCGAGGTTGTAGAAGTGCCCCTCGGAGAACGTACAGGTCTGTGTCTCACCGTTCAGGTCGGTTTCTTCGGTGCCGTTGCGGATCGACCACACCCGACCACCCGGCCGGTTGCGCGCTTCGAGGACAGTGACCTTGTATCCGGCCTTCTGCAGTTCGTAGGCGGAGCACAGACCGGACGGTCCACCGCCGAGGATCACGACGGAGTGATTTCCCTTGACCTTTCCGATCAGGTCACCCGCGGCAGGTGCCTGAAATCGCCTCGGCGTCGACGCCACCGCCGGTGCCAGGCCGATGGACGACATAGCACCGAGTGCCAGGCCGGCACCGCCGGTGATTCCCAGACTGCGCATGAAAGATCTACGTGTGTATGGCATTCGAGCTCCCCAGTGTGCTCCCGGTGACCCGGGTGGTTGGTGTTGAACACAGACTTCAGGAGCGTTGGGTCCGGAACTTGACGCGCAGGAAACAGTCAGTGGGGACCGAGTGAGAAACCTGCGAGCATCAGCATCGGGCTCTCTCACCCGAGTGCGATCAGCGGAAGCATGTCCGCAATATCCGCGTTACAGAACCGGACTAGCGTGACGCGACATGTCCGCTCTCACCGAAGCTATCGCGCGGTCCTTCACCACGCGCGAGAAGCAGCCCCCGGCGCGATCACCGCTGCGCGCGTTGGGCCGTCGGCAACTCTCGGGCGCCGAAGTGCTGGCCCAGTCGGTGGCAACCACCGCCCCTGCTGTGTCGATGGTCGTTCTGCCCGTCACCATGCTGACACACGGCCGATTGTTGAGCGGGATGATCACCATCATCGCGGCCACCGTGCTGGTGACGCTCATCGCTTTCTGCGTTTCGCAGTTCACGCGCCGAATGGCAGCATCGGGCGGGCTGCACAGCTTCGTCTTTCGTGGCCTGGGCACCCGGGCAGCATTGACCACCGGCATCGCCATGCTGGTCAAGTACGTCGGCAGCGCGGTGATGACGCTCTATCACGGAGGACAGGCCGCAATCGCATTGCTCGGCTTCGCGGGTGTGCACGTGGACAAGACTTTTCACGTCATCGCGCTCTACCTTGGGATAGCCCTGCTGATTCTCGGTGCCCTCGTTCGAAGTGTCAGATTTGCTGCTCTCGCGATCCTCGTCGTCGAAAGCTGTTCACTTCTGTTCATCGTCGGGCTCATGATTGTGGGCGGTTCCGGAAGTCAACAAGCACAGATCGTTCCGCCTACCTCCGGCCACGGGCTGTTACTCACCGCCCTGGCTGCCGTGTTCGCTCTCGCCGGATTCGAGAGCGCGGCCTTCTTCGGCCCCGAAGCTCGTCGTCCGCTGGTAACCGTCACCCGCACAGTCCTTCTCACCCCGATCATCTGTGGATCGCTCTTCATCTTTGCGGGCTGGGCCGCTTGGTCGGGACGTAGCGACACCCTCGTCAACGCCTATCTCCACGGAACAGCGACGGGTGTGAGTCCAGGTGTCGTCATCGCGCTCAACGTCGGTCTGGGGTGCTCGTGGCTGGCGTCGTCGATGGCGTCGTCCAATGCTGCGTCGCGACTGGTCTACTCGTTCGGCGTCGAACGCCTACTCCCCCGCCGGTTCGCCTCGGTTCACAGCGCATTTCGCACGCCCTACTTCGCGCTGACCGTCGTCGTCTGCACAGTTCTGGTGGGCGGCGGAGCCTTTGCCATCCTTGGACGTGGAGAGATTTTCGACGACGTTCGACTGACGGTTCGCGGTGCCGTCATCGTTGCCTATGCACTGGTGGCGATCGCATCGGTTGTCTTCCTGACGCGTATCGGAGAGCACACTCCCGGCGTTCTCGCAGCCGCGTCATGTGGAAGTGGTGCCGGTGCGATAGTTCTCGGTTACCTCGTTTACGCCAACACGATCGACCATGCGTACGTTGCACCGATCGCTGTGCTCGTGATCCTGACCTCGGGCACGCTCTGGCAGTTCTACCTGCGACGCCGAAGCCCCAAGAGCCTGCTGCACGTCGGCGCGTTCGACAGTCCCGAAACCGAGGACGTACTACCAGGAGCTGGGGTGTTCGCCACCGACGCAGCCGGAAACATCGTGCTGGTGGGCGAGCCGACTGCCGGCGCCCGCTGATGGTGGGCCGACCACGCGACCTCGGTGGGCACGAACCCCGAGCGGTTCAGCGCGCCCTTGCCCTCCTCGAGTCGGCGGCCAGGCTCGGATCGGGAGCCACCGCCAAAGACATTGCAGCCCTGGCCGACATCCCACCTGCCACTGCGTATCGGTTGCTCAACATCCTTGTCGCCGACGGTTACCTGGTTCGGATCGCCGACCTCTCCGGCTTCGCGCTGGGCCGACGCACCCGTGAATTGGCCGGGGCTGCCGCCGAACCCACCCCCGTCGACAATTCGGTGCTCCTCGAAGAACTTCGCGAACAGCTACGGTTCGGCGTCTACCTCGCGTCGTTTGCAGAGAACAGAATTCGACTGGTCGATCGCGATCCAGACCACGAGCTCAGCGGCGAACGGACGCTGGTCACAGCCGTTCACGCGTCGGCTATCGGGAAGCTGCTCCTCGCCAGCCGACCCGAATTGGCCGAGGCCCCATTGCGAAAGGTCACCGCACACACCATCACCGACGGCGACCAGTTGGAACTCGAACTCTCTCGGATCCGGCGCGGCGAGCCCGCCCGTGAGGTCGACGAGATTCGTGTCGGACGCTCCGCCGTCGCCGTCCCGATCCACGACGCGGAAAGGTGTGTCGTCGGTGCCTTGGCTGCGATAGGTCCGACCGGCAGACTTTCCGTCGACGACGTAGACCTGGTCGTGCTGTTGCGGGAGTACGCGGAACGCATCGTTGCACCGACGATGTCGAAGGCAAGCTGAAAATCAGAGGCCGAACACACGTTTGGCAAAGCCGAGATGCTCGTCAGCCCAGCCGATGACGCCGAGCGTGGAATCGAGATTCTGCGGCGGAGTGCGCACCAAGGTGTCGCGTCGGACGAGTCGGTCGAAATCGACCTGAGCGCGGTCGAACTGGACCCCGGCCGTGACCATGATGTTCGCCAGTTCTTGCGCCATCACCCCGTACGCGACTGTCGTGGGATGAACGCCGTCGAGCGAGAAGAGGCCGCCCGACGCGCGGCCGCCGCGACCGTCGGCGGAGAGGAACAGCGAGTCCGGCACGGGTTGCAAGTCGGTCAGTGCTTTGGGGAGGGGGTACGGCGTCCACCATGACGGCCGCGCATTGACGTCGGTGACGTAGCGCCGTGAGGCCACGCGCTCGAGCAACCCGGCAATATCGCAGAGGTACCAGTCCTTCCCCACCCGACGGGCATTCGCGACGGCTTGCTCGATTCCGTCGTTGTACATGTCGATTGCGGTATCGACGGCCCACGCCTGCGCGCCGGTGATGTGTTGATCGCGCTGTGGGTCGAAGTCTGTGTCGCGCACCCACGGTCGCGCGTAGTACGGGAAATAGCGGGATCCGATTTCGATCTTGCCGCCGAGCCCGTGGGCGATCGGTGCGATGGTCACGTGTGGGACGGTGCAGAGGATGACGTGCTGGGCGTTGATCTTGCGGATCGCGGCCAGCACCTCGGCGTACTCCGACGCGAAGTGCTCGGGCTGCCACACCGTGTATTCGCGCTTGCCGTCCGGGTCACGGAAGTTGTTGCCGCTCCACTCGACTCGGAGTTCGGTGACGGTGCGGAGCGCATTGTTGGCCCCGAGAAAGACGATCAGAGTTTCGATGCCTTCCTTGCCCAGTTCCGCTGCCGCGTCGAACGCCGTCATGCGCTTCTCTGCCTCGGAGCCTCGCGGCAGAACTCTCAGTGCGGCGCGTTCGCCGTTGTTCTCGACGATCTGGCTGATCAGGTCGTCGTGCGGTTCGTGCAGGGCTGCCTCACACCCATGTGTGGTCTTGGTCAGAGCGTCACGAAGATCCCACCCGTAGACCGAAAGGTTGTGATTGATCGCCGAGAACGTCGGCGCTTCGCTGCCCGGCCCACGCTCCCAGTAGTCCTCCACCTGGTCCATGAACCCGCGTGCAGCAAAGAGTGCGAGCGGAACCTCCCAGAGGTCGAGCCGTGGGCCGAAGCGCTCTTCGAGGGTGCGGAGCAGCAGTTCGATGTTGAGTGGGAGCCCGCCCGGACCGCCGTATCGGGGAAAGCGGAACCGATCGAGCCAGCCCAACTGGTGAGCAATGATCGAGGGATACGACAGCTCGGTATTGAAGACCGCCCCGCTCTGAAATCCCTGCGACAGCGAGTCGCCGATGACCACCAACCGGTGTGGAGCATCTCCCGCAGGCGGAACTACCGGAATCCCGACTGTGGGATCGAACTGCGGAATCCTGGGTCCTCCGGCGGCTGCGGCCACGACGTCGTCGGGAGTATCGGATGGAAGTTCCACGCCCACTCACCTCCGGAAAAGTTCAGCTGGTCAGCTGATCAGTGGTGGCTTACGCCGATCGGCATTGTCCTGATCCGATTGCTTCTCTATCGACCTGACAACCTCGTCGGCCCACTGTTGATTTCGGCCGTCGAATTCTGCGCGGTCCCGGCGCGCGATACCGCGTCCGACCAGGATGGCAATCGGAATGGAACACACGACCCATACGAGTAGTACGCCTCCGACAATCCACCACATACTCAGTAATTGTGCCCGATTCGCCGACCGTTGTGCTCCAGGTCGAAACTTCTGTCCGAATCGTGGCGTTCAATTGAGGTGAGCTCGCAGGTCAGTAGCGATCGGCGTCGACGGTTTCGCGGACCTTACGGACCTGATTCCAACCACGAGCGGCGATGCCGAAGGCAACAAGCGACATCAGATCCGAGACCGTCAGACCGTGTTCTCGATTCAACGACCACAAGACCTGACCTTCCAGCGGGCCGTTGAAGAACAGCCACGCCACTCCTGTGCAGACGGTCGCAACAACACTGGCCTTCGATGGCTTCATCAAGCACACGGTGCTGGTCACGAACAACAAGTTCATGAAAACCAGACCGTAGAAAATTCCGATCATGCCACTCCCCCCGAAGTTGGTTCGTTCAGCTGCGGTTGAAGTTCAGGTACGCCTTCGACGGAGTCGGGCCGCGCTGACCCTGGTACTTGGATCCGGCCTCGGAGCTTCCGTAGGGGAACTCTGCAGCGCTCGACAGCTTGAGCAGGCAGAGCTGCCCGATCTTCATTCCCGGCCACAGCGTGATCGGCAGGTTTGCGACGTTGGACAGCTCCAGTGTGATGTGGCCACTGAAACCCGGGTCGATGAAGCCGGCAGTGGAGTGCGTCAAAAGGCCCAGGCGCCCGAGGCTCGACTTACCTTCGAGGCGGCCGGCCAGGTCGTTCGGCAGTGAGCACACTTCGAGAGTCGAACCGAGAACGAACTCGCCGGGATGAAGCACAAACGGCTCGCCCTCTGCTGGTTCGACCAGGCTGGTCAGCTCGTCCTGGCGCAGTGCCGGGTCGATGTGCGTGTACCGCGTGTTGTTGAACACCCGAAACAGACCATCCAGGCGCACGTCGACGCTCGACGGTTGCACCATGGAATCGTCGAAAGGGTCGATACCCAGACGTCCAACGGAGATTTCGGCACGGATGTCACGATCGGAGAGCAGCACAGGTAGAGGTTACCGGTTCTGCGGGCAGTGCCGACCCATCGATGGGTGCGATCACACCGTGGTTACCGAACACGATGCGCGGGTTCTGGACTCCCACGGCAGAGCCCAGCCCCACCTGTCTCAAGTTCTCCATGCCGAAAGGCTTTCCCGCGCAGAACTTGTGGGCAAATCATTTACCGATGGCGCCGACTTCCACACGCCTGTGTTGATCAATGACGGCCGGGGACACCGCTGCTTGAAAGCTCGTCTGATAATGTTCGGACAGCACGTTGATCGGCGGTGAAAACACGTCCGGTCGGCTGCGACGCCGATGTAGTTCAATGGTAGAACATCAGCTTCCCAAGCTGAATACGCGGGTTCGATTCCCGTCATCGGCTCCACAGATTCTCCGCAGTTCAGAGTCCTTTTTGGGGCAGACGAACTTCGCTTGTTTGGGTCCCAAATCCTGTGACAGGTACACGGCAGGTACACAACCTCCTCCATTCAGTGATCAGTTAACGTGTATCCAACGCAAATGGGGGTGCTAGAGGACCGGATCTCGGAATTCTGCAGTTCATCGATGCCGTCCGACTGGTCGTGCCCCGGCCTAAATCGGTGTCCATTGCGCGCACTGTCAGGAGAGTGCTGTCGACCTCGAAGCCGATGGTCGCCGGTACCTCGGTTCGTTTGCCGTCCATCAGTGATTCGAGCGCGACTACCAACCGATGGGGTTGGAAACTGTCTCTGCTCGGGCGCCGCGCGCTTATCAGTTTTTAAAACCGATCTGCCGTAGCGCACCCGGACACCGGGGACCACAACTCACGCAAGAATGCAGGTCTTCTCACAATCACAACTGTGAAAATACCCAAGTCCGTCAAAAATCACCTTCGAAAAGCATCAAGTAGGTATTCTTCCTCAGTATCGGACAGCCCTAACCGTAAGTCCCAATGCACGACCATCGGTCTGCACATTAAAAACCCTCACCGACCTACATCTTGTGCCTGCTCGGATCATCCGTGGTTCGACTCATACACTCCGGATCCGGAAGAGCCGGATAAATCTCGAAGAAATACCCCAGTTTGGAGGACTGTCACCTTAGCGTCGCGCTACCTTCCCGAAGATCTTAAAAAACCGGCAGGTTGGCCCCAATTCGATAGAGGGCCGTAGGTGTCCAGAGTCGAAACCTTATTCCTCGCAAGCATTGCGGCGCCTTCCCTGGTTATGACGTTCGGAGCTACGGCTTCTCACGCAACTCCCAAACCGGGCAACTTTGGCGGAGGCGATTCTGGTGGACCTTGGTTGGTGGACTACAACTCCTCGAATGGCCTCGGATATATCAGGACAGTCACCTCATTCGGTCCAGGCTCGCCCGCTTACATTGCAGTCCCAATTTCGATAGCAGGGCCTCTGCCCTGTATGCAATAGCGAATGCTGCCGGGCTCTAGACGGAGAGAGGAGGTGAATTTGAAATGAATAACGTCCTCTTTGCTATCGTCAACGTGATCGTGGCGATGGCGAACGGTTCCACGATCCCCTTCTCATTAGAAGGCGCAGGGCCACTAACCGCACCCGACTTGTAGAGAAGATCGGCCGACCGCATGTGAATGACAGTTTCAGCTCTGCCTGAAACCTGCATATCAGCAGATGCGTGGATCGTGCGGTGGTCACAAACACAATCTCCCCTACCTGTCCAGGAAGGGGAGATTGTGTTTGACAGGTCCCATGCCACGGTGAGGCAGCTACCGATCTCGGACGCGAGCGGGAGCTGTCTCCGATGTTGACCACGATGGACCTGTACCTAGTTGGCACAGAACCTAGTTGGCACAGACCACTTTAAGTCGTCGACCAGGTAGCCGGTGGAAGCGCTTCGGTCTTCGGCCTGATCACGGGCGGCCGCACTATTTGGTGAGAATCGGTCGGTCGCCTCTTGAAATGTAATTGGCGAATCGCTCAATTCCTGCTTGTGAGAAGCTCCCTCGGCCTGCGCGTTTCAGTGCGGCTTCGACGAATGGGAGCGGTTTCCTGCGGTATGTGCGGTAGATGCTGTCGAGTACTGGTTGCAGTGCCCGGCGTGCGAGGTCTGCTGTTTCCGGGTCTGAACCCCCGAACTTCACTGTCACATTCGGCATTGATACCCCTGTTGGTCGAGTGTCCGATTCCCTGGCCGGAAGCGTACGTATCGGGATCGCGAATCAGTACAGAAACACCAAAACGAGGCGCTAAGTCCCTACTTGCGGTGGATGCGATTCCGTCTTTGGGTTGACGAAAAACAGCCCGACCGCGGCGTGCGGTCCGGCTTCTGTTCTACGACTCCGGGTTACGCCCCGAAGCCGAGGCCGCGGTTTCGTCTGTTCACGTTGGGTGGCGAATTGCCGATGCTGACGGGTGTTTCGGTCAACCCCGTCCCGTGGTCGACCACCTAGATCGGCGGTTCCACGGTTCCGCAGAAGCTCAATGCCTGTGCGCAGCGCCCCGGGGATCTGGGAGTCGTAGCTGGTCTGCATCCAAGCTGTTCCATCAGCCTCTGCGATGAATTTCCCGATGGGTAGCGCTCGGAGACCCAAGTCATCGGTGCCAGATTCCGCGATCTCATTGCCAACATGCCCCACGACGTTCTATGGTTCATTACATGAGTAATGAACCAGTGAACACCGGGCGCCGATCATCGTGATCGACGACGGACGACCACTGTTCCAGCAGATCGCCGAGCAGATCGAAGGCTCGATCATCGACGGCTCACTGCCGGAAGACGGGCAGGTGCCCTCAACCAACGAACTGGCGGCGTTCCACCGAATCAATCCGGCGACGGCAGCCAAGGGCCTCAATCAACTCGTAGGCGAGGGGCTCCTCTACAAGAAACGGGGAATCGGAATGTTCGTCACCGTCGGCGCCCGCGACGCACTCAGGTTCAGACGACGAGAAGCGTTCGCGCGCCAATACATCGAGCCGCTGGTCATGGAGGCCGACCGCCTTCAGATTTCCCTCGACGAACTCAAATCCATGCTGGACGACAGGAAGGCGGACCGATGAACTCAAGCACGACAACGACCAAGTCGCACGTCAGGCGTTTCGACGAGACTGAACTCGTCGCCTCGATGCGAGCAGTGAACAGAAGCTACGGGGACGTCGATGCGCTCTCGGACGTCTCGTTCGAGATCGGCCAGAACAAGATCTACGGCCTGCTCGGCCGTAACGGCGCAGGCAAGACTACGATCATGCAGATACTGACCGGACAGGACCTGCACACCAGCGGCGACGTCGAGGTATTCGGCGCTGCCCCTTTCGAAAATGCCGACGTCTTGGCGAACGTGTGCTTCGTCAAGGAAAGCCAGACGTACCCCGAGGACCTCAAGGTCAAGCATGTACTCGTCGCCGCCGGCCATCTGCTCCCGAATTGGGACCACGCGTTCGCCGAGACACTGCTCGACGATTTCCAACTTCCACTGTGCCGCAAGGTGAAGAAGCTCTCGCGCGGCATGCGGTCAGCGTTGGGAGTGATCATCGGACTTGCCTCCCGTGCACCGCTCACGCTCTTCGACGAGCCGTATCTCGGCCTCGATGCCGTTGCACGCCAACTCTTCTACGATCGTCTGCTTGCCGATTATGCCGAACATCCTCGCACTGTAGTGCTTTCGACTCACCTTATCGACGAGGTAGCCAATCTGCTCGAGCACGTGATCGTCGTAGACAGCGGCCGGATTGTCGTCGACGAGGACGCAGACGCACTGCGAGGTCGCGCCGTAGTGGTATCCGGCCCCCTTGATGCGGTGGATGCTGTTGCCGCGTCCGGCAGGGTCCTGCGCCGGGAGACACTAGGCTCCCACAGCCGAATCATGTTGCAGGCCGATGTGACCGAGACCGAGCGAATCCGACTGCGGGAGGCGGGAGTCCAAGTGGAACCGGCATCTTTGCAGGAACTTGTCATCGCGACTTCGACGCAGCGCAAGGAGATCACCGCATGAGCATCGCAACGACAGCGCCCCGGACGGTCCCGAAGGCGCCCACCCGGTCCAGGATCGGTTCCGTCCTCCAACTGCACACGGTCGCGTGGCCGTTGCTGATCGCCTGGCCGGTGGGCATCCTTTTGATCTCTTTCCTCATCAGCTTCACCATCTACGCGATCGTCGGAAACGAGCAGGGTGAGGGATTCACCGGCAGTGTGTTCTCCGTTTACGGTTTCGTGCTGGCGTTCTACCTCCAGTCGATGACCCAGACGTTCCCGTTCGCGCTCGGGCTGAGCGTGACTCGCCGCGAGTTCTTCACTGCCACCACGATAATGGCGTTGGCACAGTCCGCAATCTTCGCAATCGCGCTACAACTGMTGTCAGTGGTGGAGTCCGCCACCAACGGCTGGGGTGTGCACATGCGCATGTTCGGCATCGCACGCTATTTCACCGACAGCGCAGCCGTTCAGTTGCTCGCGCTGTTCGCGACGCTGCTGCTGACCAGTTCGATCGCAATGCTGACAGGTGCGATCTACCAGCGATGGAGGACCACCGGTCTGCTCGCCTCTCTCACCGGTCTCTTCGGTGTGCTCGGCCTGTCAGCGATCGTAATCACCTGGGCCAGCTGGTGGCCGGCGATCGGTTCGTGGTTTGCCGATACTTCCCGAGTGGTGCCGATGGCACTACTTCCATTGGCCCTGGCCATCGCCTGCATAGCCGGAGCCTGGGTCACTTTACGTCGAGCAACGCCCTGACCGAGTAATCATGTGCGACGCCAGATGTCGCACCGTGTCCGAGTGCCCCTCGGATCGACACCGTCCAGGCAGTTCGGCCCCTTCCTCAGCCCAGGGAGGGGCCGAACTTCACAACAGGGATATCGCGTCCCCGGGGTCCCCTCTACTGCCGAGCCACTCGCTCGACAAAACTCGAAGCACGCAGCACCAGTTCATCTTTCCGGTCCTGGCGCGCAGCGGCGGCATCGTAGCCGGCATACGGGAGCGGGGGGTCGTTACGAACATTGGCCGAGCACTGGAAGTCTCGGCAGATCAGTGTTCCGACTGTGCTGCCACGTCGACCAGCGGGCCCGGCCAACTTGGCGCCGTAGAAGACGACCTCGTTGGGAAGGCGCGTGTCACGGCACCAGGAACACTGGGCACGCGACCGCGGAGTGGCTTGCGCTTGAACGAGCAAGACTCCGATGATCTCCCCGTCGAGTGTCGGGACGATCGCGTAGGCGCGTCGGCCCATTTTGGGATCTCGCCAGCCCAGATAGTCGAGAGCGTCGAAGTCGATGGTGTCGAAGCCATCCGGCAACGTGAGATCAGTCTTCTCCTTACGGCTCGCGTTGACGAGGCTGGAACGGGTAGATGTATCGGTCAAAATGATCATGGGTGTATGCCAATCGTGGATCGGTGAAGGTGGGTACAGCTCATGGCCCGACCAGCACCTAGTGCTGTCGGGTCCGAAATGCGCTATCTGCCGCCGGCGAAGACGACGCCGACAACCCCCTCACGCCCATGGGGCATCACGATGTCCACACCCCGATGGTAGCCACAGGTCCTCGACACGGGCCACTCGATTTATCGACGCACTTCATGCGTGAAATGGCGCGGTGAATCAGTCACGCCAGACCGCCGTGAACTCGTACCAAGGTCCGCCGAGGTGCTTTGCGGAGAAATCGTCGAACCCCGTTGGTGCGCCGCTGGGCGAGTACACCCATCCACTCGTGGTGGTGAACATGCTGTCGTTGTCGATGAAGTAGACCTCATCGGGACGTACGACATGGGCACTGCTGATCTCGAACTGGCCGATCTCGAGCTCTTCCACAGTCGATCCAGGCTGCTCCAGGAGAGCAATCGCGACGGTCTCGAACTCTCCGCTCTTGTCGAGGAAAGTTGCCGGCGGCATCAACAACACCGCAGCGACCGCGGCGATAACGGCAACCGGAGAGGGCAGGATCCACCACGACCACCGTCGGTCCTGGCCGAGAACGTAGAGCGTACGAACCGCCCACACCAGACCAACAACGATCAAGGTGAGCAGAGCCGCAGCGCTGACGAGGAGAGGATCGAACCACCTGAAGTCACCGAATGGCGAAGGCCACCACCCGTAATGCCGGCAGACCAACGCAATAAGCGGAACAACGGTGAATGCCAAAAGAATCGGCCCCGGTGGCTTGGACGACTCCGGAGGGTCAGCTACCAACCATTCACCCAGCGACTTCGGCCTTCTCATCACCCCACCGTATCTGCAGGTCATGGCAAACTCAGCTACACGGCGAATACCTTTGCAGTACAAGCACTCTCGTTCCACTCACAACAACCAACGCAGCGATCGGCACTCTCGGCGCAACCGACACAGATGGACAAACCTCACAATCCGCAGATTCAACGTGCCGATCATGCGACAATCGGACGGTGAACGAGACCGCGAGTGGAGTTTCGCACCCGTACCGATCGCGACTGTCGACCGTCGGCATCCTCTTCGCCGCCGGCCTGCTGTGGTCCACTCCCCTCTCCGCAGCCACGCCCACCGAAACCGGGCCGGCCAGTTGCGTACCATTCGGAACCGCCCAACTGCCACCCGGCGCACCCTCGGGAGGCGGACGAGTCGGGTTGGAAAACCTTCCGTTGTTCAACGGCACGGCCACCCCGTCTTCTATCGAGATGCGCACGCCAACAACCCAATTCAATCGATTCTGGGACTTTGCACTGGTCGACCACGACTTACTCGCTCGTCCGCGGGCACCCGGCGAACCAACGACCGAGCCATGGCGTTTCGTGCCGATGCCCGAATGCCTACGTGGACGACTGGTCGGGATATCACTGGACGACGACGAACTCGTCGCAGTCGACGACAACGGCTGGGTTTACACGATGGACAACGCCTCCCAGGACCCGCTCGTGTGGAACTGGACTTCCGCGTGGGGCGCGCCCCTCTGGAGTGGTCCAGGCCGACAACTTCCGGGAGACCGGCCGAACGGGTGGGCGCTGAGCGTCTCGTCGCCCTGGGACAATCAAACTTTCACCGACATCGCGGGACGGATTCACTTCGTCGGACTCGCCAAGATGACGATGATCCCCACGCTGACCGCGGACGGCAGCCGAATAACTTACGCAGACCCGTGGCTGCCCAACGACGACAGCTACGAGATCGGCGGCCCGCTCGGCGGGCGATTCCAGGCGGACTCGCTGTCGGCGGCCGGATCAACCACTTTCGTGATGAACAAGTACGGCGACATGTACACCCGCACATTTGATTTCGATTCTTCGGGATCGGACTCGATCTTCTTCCGCTACAGCTGGGAAGATCAGTCGGACAAGCCGTCGGCACCCAACCTCGTGGCCGAAACGCTGGACCGCAGCACCGCCGCGATCCAACTTCCGGCACCGGACTGGGTGCACCAGCCCAAGATTCCCGGTGAAGTCACATCCGCGATCAGTGTGCACTCACTCGGCCCCGGCCCGAACCGGCGGGAGTTGCGTGTCGAGGGCCGCCGCGGCGCCGAATCCGGTTTCTGGCACAAGGATCTCGTCGGGGATGCTTGGGAGTTCACGCCGACTGGCGCGTCCCTTCTCGGCACACTGATCGAAAACGCGCCGACAGACCGGTCGACGGATACCCTGTCCCCCGCTGCCCCCTGGCACTTGTCCACGACCTTGCCCGCCCGCGACGGCGCCATCGACGGTCAGACTCTGATCGACATCGGGTTTCCGTACTCTGTGGTGGATCCGCGCATGCTGGACGCGATCGGCCAGTACGCACAACCGTCCGGATACCGACTGGACGTGGACCATTTCGACCCGGTCGCCACCACCCGGACCGCGACCGTGACTGCACCGGATGGCACGGTTCTTCCGGTCGTCCTGCACACCGCCGACGGACTACGGATGACTCCCCGCGCATCCGGCCTCGATGCCGATCCGCGCCACCTCGTCGGGGCAATCGAGATCCCGTCGGACGCGTACGCGGATCGGGCATCGAACCCCGCTCTGAACGCGTTCGTGCAGGACTGGATGCGCGGAAACCCCATTGCCGCGATCACGCTCAGCGCCACCGACCACGACTTGGTGATCCGCTAGCCGAAACCAGCGTCGTCCACCGTGTCGCCTCGATAAGCTCAGCAGAGGGTCGACACCACATCCCGCAAAAGGCCAGTTTCTCGAACCTCCTCCGATTTCGAATCAGGACGTTCCTACACCGGCCGATCCGATCACGGCCACTGCTAGGCACAATCGGCACCACTAGATCCATCGCGTCCGTCAACGCCCAGACCGCTCCGGTCGTGCCGGTTGGCAAAGTGCGGGAGGCACATTGAACGATGCCTACCTCGTTGCAGCGGGCACCCGACTGCGATTCATCCTCGAAGATCGTGGCGAGTCCATTCTGAAAACGATCGCCGTTCCGGTCCCCGTCTCCGTCACAGCGATCGGTGACGCACGCAACGCCGTCGGATTCATGATCATCGACCTCCCATTTCAAGAAACAGACCTCGAACGTGCCGTCGCAATCGTCGCGAAGCAAACTTCGGTCGCAAGCCGTCTCCACGTGCGGCAGGAACAACCTTTCCGCTCACGCTCGAGGCCGCGCTCGTCTAGCGCTGGCCGCTTGGCCCGTTGGCGGGCAATCCCCGCGTCGGCTTCACGGCGGCGTGTTGCAACGACAACTTCTGGATCGGAATCCAGACAGATGCCGAGCTTCTCCCTCCAGCCGGCGAAATCGCCCACACCGTCGAGCGAACCATCGCTGAAATAGCAAGCCCTGCAGGCTGACTGTGCCGACAAGTGAAGTCCGGACGTCGGACCACACGCCACTGAGCGCAGGTCCGCACGCACGGCCGCACCTGCCGAGCACCGGAGTCCGAGCGCCCGGTCTAGCTACCACCCAGTAGTAATTTTGTGAGCCTTGACACATCAGCAACACACTCAATATTGTTCAACGGACGATAGTCGTCTCTTATTCGGTCGACTCCAAATCTCCCGCAGACAAGGAACCGAGAACTGATGCGCAACAACCGAACCCGCAGTGGGCTTATCGCCGGAGGGCTCCATTGACCACACCGAACGTCCAGTCGGGTATTGCCACTGCGCCTCTCCAGGCCGGAGGACTAGCAGCGGTTGGGTTCCTCGCATTTTCGGAAGTCACCAGCGGAATGTTGCAGTCGTGGTATATACCGCTCATTCCCAAAATCGGGCAGAGGCTCGACGTCAACCCGGCACAACTCAACTGGGTCCTGGCGTCATACCTACTCTCCACCGTAATTTTCGTCCCATTGCTAGCCAAACTGGGCGACAGATACGGTCATCGTCGCATGGTTTTGATTGTGCTTGGCTCCGTAACCCTCGGAACGATCCTGACAGCAGCAGCTCCGTCCTTCGGAATCTTTCTGTTGGGCAGGGTAATTCAAGGATCCCTGGGAGCTCTACTTCCGCTGGAACTTGCAATTCTCCGAGAACGAGCGGGAGCTAATTCAGGCCGCGCAATCGGAATTCTCGTCGGGTGCCTTGGCGCCGGAGGAGCGGCAGGAACCCTTTTGGTCGGAATGCTCGGCACCAACGCCGACCTGACTCTGGTCCTCTTCATACCCGCCGCACTCGCACTGGTAAGCCTTGCCACCATCGCGCTGTTCGTCCCCGAAACCTCCACCCGTGCAGCTGGGTCCATCGATTGGACAGGTGCAGCGCTGCTTGGCATCGGCCTCGCGATCTTCCTTGTCGGGATCAGCAACGGAAGCAAACTGGGGTGGACTTCTGCAACAACGCTCATGGCGATTGGTGGCGGCTTGGCGCTACTTGTCGCTTTCGTCGCGCTCGAGCAGAGAATCAGCGCCCCACTGGTCGATGTGAGCTTGTTGACCAAGGGCGGGGTGGGATTTTTGATGGGATTGACGGGACTATTCGGCTTACAATTTTACGGAGCGGCCACCGTCTCAGTACTGTTCTTCGCATCCAAACCCGAAGCCGTCGGGTACGGATTCGGTCTCGACTCAGTGGGCGTGGCGTTTGCTATCAGTCCGGTGCCGATTGCCCTGATGATTTCGTCGTCCCTCGCCGACAGCGTTTCGCGACGATTCGGAAATCGAACCACGTTACAGATGTCTTCCCTTTTGATTGCCATCTGGTTCGTTGGGCTGATTACATTTCGACACAATCTATCCGTTTTCATTTCGATGGGTGCTATTGGTGGTATCGGTGTCGGTTTTATCGCGGCACTCCTCCCCGCCCTCATCGTTTCTCGTGCACGTCCAGAAGACTCCGCAATCGCCGGCGCTCTGTACAACACCTCTCGAACGATGGCTGGGGCCGTCGCCGGCGCCACGTTCGCTGCAATCATGTCCAGCATGCTGATCAGCGGGTCGCAAATACCTAGCGAGAGTGCTTTCATAACGATCTGGGCCATCTGTATCGGTGTTTCCGTTCTGATCTTTGTTCTCGCCCCATTCCTCAACAAACTGGGCGGAAAGGCCTACCAGCCAGAGACTCCGGAGCAAATGATCAATCTTCCGGTCCGAGAATCATCATGATTCGGAACGAGAGCCTTTGGCCGCAGTTCCGAACAAGGGAGCACACTGAACCTCGCAACTACACCAGGCTAGACCGGAACTGACGAGATGCCCTAAGGAGATCGCCAGGTGGTGCGTGGCATGATGGAGTCATGCCACGCGCCGCCTCACAACCGTCTGGGCGCGGCCGCCCCATCGACCCCGACATAGAAACACGTCTTCTGTCCACCACTCTGGAATTGTACGGGGATCTAGGGTGGGCAAGATTGAATCTCGATCTCATTGCGCGACACGCCAAGGTTGGAAAAGCCGCCCTCTACCGGCGATGGCAAACCAAAGAACAGATAATGTCAGCCGCGTTGCGATTCAGTCAAAGATCTCTCGGTGACTTGGATACTGGAACACTGCGGGGGGACCTGGTGGCCGTCGGCCAAGAAACTGCAGAGCGGTTGTTCGGGAACCATGGCACAGTACGGATGCGGGCCATGATCGACGCCAAAGTCTTTCCAGAACTATTCGAAGGCGAAATCGCTGGGGTGCGCGCTGAAGGCATAACCGGCGGTCGCGAAATCATTTTCCGCGCGATTGAACGCGGAGAGATAGCGAAGGGAACTTCGCCAGCTCTGATACTTGATGCCGTCGCAGGAACGATCGAACACCATTATTTGATGACCCCGAATTCGAAACTCAAAGAGTTCGAAGCCGGAATCGATAAATATATCGAGTCGGTCGTCGATCTAGTCCTCGGGGGCGTCAAATCTCAAAGCAGTTCTGCTGACAGGTAGTCGCGCCTACGGTTCATCGTCCTGACTCACCACTGAACGAACGACTAGTTCATATCGCCGAAGTTACTGCCGCACAATGAAATTGAATGCACAAGATTGGTCGGACCGATCGAACACGGTCGGTACCACAGGAAAGAAGCGAGCCACAGTGGACATATCGGAGAACACTACCGCCACGTCACTGAGATGGTCAGTGAAAGATTCCTTACTGCAATATGTTCGAGCCCTGGGCGAGATTTCATACGCTTACGGCCTAGCCGAACAAGGTGACGAACTCCACTGGCCACTCGTCGCCGATCGCCACGACCCCGATGGGGCGCGAATTTCCCAGTACCGTGGTGAGATTCACCTCCGGGCCCACGACGGGCTTCTCGACATCGTCATTGCCGATCCCGAGGTTCGTATCAACGACAAACAGGGTCAACTAAGCGTCAGGACCACCCTCGACGGTTCGGACCACATCGTGATTGCGACCCTCGATGTTGTCGAGAGCCCAGCATCAACCGTGTGCGCCGAGGTCAGGGTTACCCCTGCAGGTTCGATGATGTTCGGCGCGAATTATCCTTCGGGTGCGAAGCTTTCGCCGTTGACTGTCGGGGTCGGACCACAGCGACCGTCACCCTGACGGCCGCGGCACTGCAATCGGCGGTCCAGGGCCAATACCCACAGATCGATACCAATGGGTCAATCGCGTCTGTCTTCCGGGATCAAGAACTCGATCTTCGCTCGCTCCCCGTCCGCATCGAAGTCGTTGTCGCGGTATGAGACACGCGCAATCAGCTCCGTCAGTGCCGCATGGATCGTCGTGTACAGAAATGTGCGGGGCTCGGACACCCCCATCACGTCGTCAGTGTTCATCTGAACCTGCGCCGTAGCGGTACGCCTGCCCAGAAACACACGTGGAAGCCGGATCCCGGTCGGATCGGTCACCACGGTGATGTCGCCACCAACGACAACAAACAGATCGAAGTCGTACTGCATCGCGATGCCCCTCAGCCGGTGTCTGAGCCGAGTCAACTCCTCGATGAAGTCGAGCGGCACCGACGGGCCACCGAATACTGTTCTGAACGTGACCCCGCGAGTCATCGATCTGCCCCCTTTACGAATCATCCATTTCAGGATCGAGGGCCATACCCTCTGTGTCCCCCACGCCGAGTGCTCGGGCATATCGACCGGCATACCGCTCCAGTGCGACTGCTGAATCAGCCTCACCTGCCCATTGATCCGGAATCGCGGTGCCGTCACATGTTGTTCGCGACACTCGCGCCTCGGAGAACTCGACAGCGGTCCGGGTGAAGGAACACCGCACAAAACTCGTGGCCGCCGAGAATCGTGCGCCGCCGAAAGTGCACTCCACGAAAGAGGTATCGGCGAACTGCGCACCAGGCAGGCGTGTGTCGTCGAATGCACATCGTTCGAACACAGTATTGGGCACGGAGCGGAGCCCGCGTGCTTTGGCTCCAGTGAAATCGCAATCGACGACCCTCGGTCCGAGCGCCAGACGCGAGAGCGTGGCACCCCGGAAACTGCACCGTTCGAATCGGCGATTGAAACGGGTCTGTCCGGTCAGTGCCACGAAATCGAAACGACAGTCGAATAATTCGGATTCGAAGACGGAGATCGCACCCCGAGCGAAACTCAGATCAATCCGTTCCAACGTGAGATACCGGATGTCCAATCCACCGCTACCCGCTGTCAGGCCACGCACGTCGATCAGCCCGTCATCGGTCTCCGCCCATGGGGAGACGAGAGTGTGGGGCGGCTTGACGATCCGCGACTGATCGAGCAGCTGCGCCCGTAAATTGTCGACGCCCTCATCTGACCAACGTCGACGTAGGGAGGTGATCGCGGACCGGTTCACGGGCTCAATAGTATCGGCAAGATCCCCCGCGATTGGCCGTGGCTGCCCAAGAAGCGAACCGCCACGCATCAGCACTTCGGTAGGAATCACTTCTCGGAGCGCGCAAACAGCCGGACCGTGAAATACACGGCCCGGCTGCAGCGCTCACACGCACCAACTGGGACTCGGAGTTAACTCGGGTACTGGAACCGGTCGTATACGAATCTTTGACTCACCCCAGGATCAGTATCGAATTATCCACTCTCACAGATTGACTACGTCGCCCACAAAGATCTGGTCGGGATCGGCGATCTGTGGATTGATGTCCCACAGCTGCTGCCAGGTGAGACCTCGTTCTGCAGCGAGGCCGAACAATGTATCACCGGCCGCAACGACTACCTCTTCGCCAGACGCTGGAGCCTTCGACTCCGGAATGCTCTCTACCGGTGCAGATTCGGCTGCCTCAGAGTAGACAACGGGAACTGGCGCCGATTCCGGTGCGGATTCGGGTGCTACTTCCGGTGCCGGCACGGGTGCGGGTGCGGGTGCGGGTGCGGGCACGATACTCGACCCGGTATCGCACGCCCCGATCGAACTCAGGAAGGACATGGGATCGACGGCGCCACCAGTGTGAATGCGGAGGTGCAGATGTGGACCGGTGGAGCTACCGGTGTTACCCGTTGCCCCGATCTGGTCGCCTACCTCGACGTGCTGCCCCACACCGACCCAGGTTTCGGAGAGGTGGCCCATCTGAATCTGCTCGCCACTGTCCGCTTCCAACTGGATGTACGTTCCGTATCCACCCGGATCATTGGGTCCGGCAACAGAAATCGTGCCCGATGTCGGCGCGTGAAGCGCGGTGCCGACGTTGACAGCGAAGTCGACTCCGTCATGTCCCGCGTGGTACCCCTGCGAAAGTGATCCGCTTACCGGCCACTCCCAACTGCAACTCGCCGACCAGCCCTGCGCACCGGCGGTACCTGCATTGACAACTGCTCCGGCCCCCACAAGGGCGCCCAGTCCTGCAGTTACGGCGATGAATCGTTTTGTGCTGGAAGGCTTGTGTTTTCTGTGCTTACTCATATTTTCCTTGACTGATGTGCTCGGAGCCGGCGCAGGCTCTACCGCCAGACAGCACTCAGTACGTGCTGAGCTACGCGGTGCATCGCACCGAGACTCCGTTGGAGTGAAATTTTCGGATTGCGCCATGGAGAGAAGTACGGTGACCACTCTCGAACGCGATCGCGCGCATAGACCCGCAGGTCTGTATCTCCTGGTGACAGCACAGGAGATACGGGTTTTACATCGAGGCAGTGCCTGAATCGATCGTTGATCGAGGACTACGAATGCCGGACCGAACTGAGGGCATTTCGTTCGAAGATCGACAGGGTGGGTGTCTACCCGGATGGTCGGAAATGGGGTGGAACATGGAGATCCTTGCGTTGCGGATGAGGAATCACCTCATACGCTGTCGCTTCACGACGCTCCACGCCACGGTCGAATTACCTGGGTACGTACCTGTTTTTGCGCTTTCGACCCGACCGGTCGATATCAGGCGCCACTTCATTCCACGGCATCTGGTGAAAAAATCAGTGCCTCACATCACTTCTGGAGACGATACCGCGCCTCGGTCACCCGGCACGTCAGCGTTACCGAGATGGGACATACAGCTGGCATTGCTGCTACACGCCGAACGGGAGACCAGTGCACGTTCCGGCATCGGAAACGCGCGCTGATCTCCCGTCAGGTCGATCTACTAGCTAGTGCATCTACGGTTTGAGCTACTTCTCTGCTGCGTGATGGGCCGCGATGTATCCGTAAACCAGCCCCTGGCCGATCGTCGCGCCGGCGCCTGGGTAGGTGTGACCGAATGCGTTGGCCGCGGTATTGCCGATCGCGTACAGGCCGTCGATGACGCTGCCGTCCTCACGAAGCACGCGTGCATGCTCGTCCGCCTGCACACCGCCGCAGGTGCCCAGGTCGCTGAGCGTCATCTTCACCGCATAGAGGGCGCTCTTGTCGAGCTGGCGCAGATTCGGGTTCGGAGACACTGTCGGGTCGCCGTAGTACCGATCGTATGCACTGCTGCCGCGACCGAACTCCGCATCGCTACCTGCAGCAGCGGCCTCGTTGAACTTCTGGAAGGACTCGGCAAACGCATCCTCGGGGAGACCGACCTTTCGGGCGAGTTCGGCCGGACTGCTCGCCTGGTGCGCGATGCCCGACTCGAAGAACGCCTGCGGAAGCGGCTGGCGGGGGAAGATACCGCCTGCGAACACGTAGCTGTTGCGGTACTCCTGGTCGAAAACAAACCACATCGACTCGGCCGGATCGCCAGCCTTTTCCCGTTCGAGCACGCGCTGGCCGAACGACATGTAGTCCGTCGCCTCGTTCACGAATCGACGACCGGTCTGGTCGACGATGAAAGAGCCGGGCAGCGCACGCTCTGCGAGCATCACCATCGGCGGGCGGCCCTTGATGCTTGCCACCGCGGGGAACCACCAGGACTGATCCATCGATCCGATACCTGCACCGAGCTCTTGTGCTGCCTCGATCGCTTCGCCGGTGTTGCCCTCTGCGCCCAGGCTCTCATGCTCACCGAGGCTCTCCGACTGGTACTTGTGGCGCCACTCCATGTTGTGGTCGAACCCGCCGGCTGCCAGGACGACACCGCGCCGAGCGGTCACCGTCACTTCACGTCCGTCTTGCACCACAACTGCACCCGTTACGCGGCCGTCTTCGGTGATGAGCCGAACCAACGACGTTTCCGTCCACACCGGGATACCGGCCTGGACCACACCGGCGAACAGTCCGGCGGCGAGCGCCTGACCGCCCGCGATGTATTCACGTTTGAGGACGTACTTGCCGTAAACGCCTTGCGCCAGGCGGCGGATGATGCGGGGAAAAGCCTTGCTCGGCTTCTTCACCATCAGGTTCATCCACTTGTAATCCGCACCCGTCACCGGCATCGGCAGTCCGGCTTCCATCAAACCTGGGCGCAGGCGACCGCGTTCCGCTCCCAGTACCGACGCGTCGAACGGCAGGCACTCGCAGGTACGTCCGGCGGCGCTACCGCCCGGCAGTTCGGGGTGGTAATCGGAGTATTCCTTGGCCCAGAAGAACTTCATGGGCGTCGTGCGGTAGAGCATGTCGACAGTGGCCGCACCGTTGTCGACGAATGCTTCTCCTCGTTGGGCAGGGGCAGTATCACCGACCACCGAACGCACGTATGTCTTCGCACGCTCAACGGTGTCGCCCGCACCGGCTTTCGCCAAGATCGGGTTGGCAGGCATCCAGAACGCCCCACCGGACCGCGCCGTCGAACCGCCGACGTACTGCGTCTTCTCCACGATCAGCGTGGACAAGCCGAGTTCGTTCGCGGTGAGGGCGGCAGCCATGCCGGTACCGGACCCGATCACCAATAGATCGACAACGATGTCCTTGGCTTGTGTCGCGGGGGGTGCCTGATTCTTAGCCATTGAACAAATCCCTTCACGTGGTTATCGACGTAGAACGCTAAGGCAGTCGCGGCGCAGAAGGTTCCGGATGCCCAGTCAGCGGGACATTGCGAGTGGATTGGCGAAAAACAGCTCCTGCCACGGTTCGGACGTTGTGGCCGTCTCAGCAGAACTACGCCTTGCCCTCGTCGACCTTTAGGCTGCTCTCGTGACGACAGACTCCGGCATCGTTCGAGCCTGACACCGTACGCGGCATGCTTCCCCGCCTACGCCACGTCGTCGACCAGCACCAGGCTCTTCATCGTCTGGCCGTCGAAGCGATTGTCAACGAATTCAGCGAAGAAGCTCCGTCACGAGGCGAAGTGATCGATGCACTGCGCGATTTGGTGCTCGAGTCCGTCGAGGTCTTTCCCGACAACTGCGATCCTCGTCTCGGACTATCTGCTGACGTTCCTCGGCACCGATGAAGAATAATCATCTGCATGAAATGGAACACCCCTACTGAGACCGGCTGGTTCGTGAACCTTGCCGAAGGTGGTTCGACCGTATCGATATTCGATCCGTCGGGGAGCGTCCAAGGCGAACTGATTCCCGCACCCGACGACGAATTGGAGAGCGTTTCCGGCGGGCGGAAGAGGAAATCGTCAACAGCCGAGCAGGATCGACCAAGGCTCGCATTCCGCAAAGGCCGACCTGCATCACTTCGATTGTCCGACGGAACGATCGGGACTCTGATCGACCAGAGACCCAAGGCCATGCGCCGCAAGAACAAGCTGTGCGAAGTCGATATCGCGGGCAGAAGATACCTCTTCGTTCATTCATCGGGCCGAAAGGCAACAGCCCGACGTGACGGAATCGCATTGGCTCACATGGAACGTGGGCGATGGTCCGGTAGAAGTATCGTCACCAGAAGAACCCTCACGGCAACGGACACCCTTGACGAATGTGTCCTGACTCTGTTTCAGAAGGTAGTGACACCTGGACGTACCGGTGCCTTCGATCAGGTACTGACCGACCTCAGCAACATATGACGTACGCCACATTCGGTGGATCTCAACCGCACTCGAGATACTAACTTTCAACTCTTAGGTCCACGGACATCCCTTGGACACAATGAGTTTCACATCTCGGATCGGAAGGCTGAAGCCAGATCATGGTCAATGTCGACGCTTTGAACACGCTCGCCCGACGATTGTCGCCGGGTGCGATGATCACAGATCCAGATCTACTCCAGTCCTATCGGCAGGACTGGAGTTTCGATCCCGCAGCCGGCACTCCGATCGCCGTCGTACGTGCTTCGACGACGGCAGATGTCCAGGAGACCTTGCGCTTCGCCAACAGTAACAATGTCCCGGTCATTCCACGGGGCGCCGGCACGAGCGTCGTCGGCGGATCCACCGCCGTCGACGGCGCTATCACCCTCAGCCTCGAGCGAATGAAATCTATTCGAGTGGACGTCTCGTCACGAACCGCGATCGTCGAATCAGGGGCAATCACCAATGACGTCAAGGCTGTTGCCGCGCGCGAAGGTTTGTACTATCCACCAGACCCGTCGTCTTATGAAATCTGTTCCATCGGCGGTAATGCCGCCACCAACGCAGGCGGACCGTGCTGCATAAAATACGGCGTCACCAGTGATTACATCCTGGGTATGACGGTTGTGCTGCCTGATGGATCCGTCGCCGAACTGGGCGGAAAACGGATCAAAGACACCCCAGGGCTTGCGTTGACCAAGCTATTCGTCGGCAGTGAAGGAACGCTCGGTGTGATAACCGAACTGACGCTGCGACTCATCCCTCAGCCTCCGACTCCCCACACATTGGTGGCCTTCTTTCCACTCATGGCCGACGCAGTTGCCGCTGCCCGAGATATCACAAGTTCTATACGCCCTTCAGAACTCGAAATCCTCGACAACGCAGCCATCAAGGTGGCGGAAGAATTCCTCAACATGGAACTGGACACCGATGCCGGAGCACTCCTGATCGGGCGATCCGACGCCGGTAACGGCGCAGAGACAGAGATGAATTTGATGAGCACTCTCTGCGAAAAGCATCGAGCCACAGCTACATACGCTACCGACGACCCTCACGAAGGCGAACTGTTCATCCGCCCCCGCTATGCCGTTTACGAAGCCTTCGAGCAGAAAGGGGTGGTCATCGGCGACGACGTCGCGGTACCCATCGACAGACTCCCCGAGCTCACCGACGGTATAGCCGACATCGCGAAGCGCTACAGCACCACCATCGTCAGCTACACCCACGCCGCCGACGAGCTCACGCACCCAGTCCTCAACTACCCCGTCGGAGACGTGGCCGCCGCTGAATCCGCCTCCGCGGCGCGACAAGAAATCTATCAACTCGTGAGCACTCTGGGCGGATTCGCAGCAACAGAATATGGTGTAGGACAAGATAAACGAGATCGCTTGTCGAACTCGCTCGATCCCGTCGTCAGCAAACTGAACAGGACCATCAAGAACGCTGTCGACCCCAACAACATCTTGAATCCGCGCGTTCTGATCCCCTCGAGCGGTTCGACGGACGGCATCTGAGGCCGCTACAGGTATCGAATAGCGACGAGTACCTGAATTCTCCTGTGCAACCGGATATGGTGAGGCTGTCGTCTTCAATGCGGCGGTGCAAGAAGGGAAGTTACGACCAAGACGTTATGTCGGGGAATAAGCAAATCGCCTGGATATGGCTGGAGGCCTCCGTGATGAATCTCGTTCGCCGACTGAGCGTCTGCACATCCGTCGTGATCACGTCGGCTCTGACGTCGGTAGCGCTCGCATCCGCTGCGGTGACCATTCCATTCCAGATCAACCCTGCGCCGTACGGCAACCCGAACGGCAGCTTCGACGCGCCGGCGGTCCGCTGCGTAGCTGTAGTCGGCGAACTACCCGGCACGGTGACGATCACCGGGGGCAAGGAAGACCGCTGGGGATGCCTGCTCTCGTCCGAAGTGCGCTGGCTGAACCTTTCGACCGGGGTCTCCGGCTCCGCTCGTCTCTCGGACGGTCTGAACGGCGTCCCGGCAGGGGCGATCGTGCAGACCGGGACCGGTCAAGTCGCTGTCGCCGTGACGTCTGTGGCCGGATCCATCATCACCCCAGGTGTCGCATCGTTCTACGTGCCGTAGCACCAGAACTCCGCTTCGCGGACGCGGTGGGGCCTAAGGTCCTGTTTACCGACCCGTCATCCCGGTTAGCCTGAAAAGACGCTACCGAGAGGACTCTCATGACCTCGTCAGTGCACGAAACGATCGCAGTGGATCTGGATTTGATCGACCTGTACAAAGACCTCCACGGCAACCCGGAACTTGGATTTCACGAGCATCGAACATCCAGTCTGGTGGAAGGACATTTGACAGCACTGGGATTCGACACGACTACCGGCGTCGGGACAACCGGAGTCGTCGGAGTCCTGAAGAACGGAGCGGGCCCCACAGCGCTGCTGCGTGCGGACATGGACGCCCTCCCGGTTCGGGAAGAAACCGGATTGGACTACGCCAGCACCGTGACAACGACCGACGATCAGGGTAAGACCGTCTCGGTCAGCCACGCGTGCGGCCATGACCTGCATACGACCTGCTTACTCGGTGCAGCCCGGATCCTCTCGCAGGACACGACGACCTGGTCCGGCACTCTTGTCCTCGTCTTCCAACCGGCGGAGGAACTTGGTGCGGGTGCGCAAGCCATGGTCGACGACGGACTGTTCGAGCGATTCCCGAAGCCCGACATCGTTCTCGGCCAACACGTATCGCCGCTACCGGCAGGCACGATCGCCGGGCACGCCGGCCCCTCGTATGCGGGATCGGACTCACTTCGTGTGAGACTGGTCGGAAAGGGCGCCCACGGATCTATGCCGGAGAACTCGGTCGATCCCGTGGTCATGGCGGCCGAAACCGTGTTGCGTTTGCAAACTGTCATCTCACGCGAGGTCCCGAGTACTGCAACAGCTGTCCTCACCGTCGGCTCCATCCATGCTGGAGATGCCGCCAACGTCATTCCCGGCGAAGCAGAACTGCAACTCAACATCCGCAGCTACGACGCAGTTGTGCGTCAGCGCATCCTGGATAGCGTCGACCGCATCGTCCAGGGCGAAGCGGCCACCGCCGGCGCTCCCACCCCACCGACCATCACCGAGACGGAGCACTTTCCGATCGTCGTCAATGACCCGGCGGCGCTGGACAAGACACTCGATGCCTTCGCCGAATGGTTGGGGACGAACAAGATTCTCGATCCCGGCGCAGGAGCAGGTAGTGAAGACGTCGGCATTCTCGCGACCAGTGCCGGTGCGCCACTGTCGTACTGGTTGTTGGGCGGTACCGACCCTTCACTGTTCACGACAGGTGACATGACCGATCCGGCTTTGCGAACCGTGCCGTCGAACCACTCCCCGCACTACGCTCCCGTGATCGAGCCGACCCTGACCATCGGTGTGAACGCCTTGGTCGTCGCGGCCAGGACGTGGCTCCCAACTCCCTAGGGTGTTGCGGGTCCGCAATCGATCGACCGTCCATACGATCAAGGCTGCAAACGCGTAGGCGCCGCCGAGAATACTTGCAGCGCCCCACCCTGCCGCGTCGAAAACCATAGTGGTGGAAACCGCCCCAGCCGCGCTGCCCAACGAATAGAACACCATGTAACTACCGATGGTCCGCCCGGCCGATTCCGGTTCATCCGCGACGATCAGGTTCTGGCTCGAGACATGAACAGCCTGCACAGCGAAGTCCAACGCAACAACACCGACTACGAGTAACACCAGCGAGTGCGTCGCCTGCGCGTTGAAAACCCACGACAGCAAGAGAACGACCAACGACGCCCCGGTGACGCGTTGGGCTTTGCCTTGATCGGCCCAACGTCCGGCACCGACCGCGCCCAATGCTCCGACCAATCCGGCGATTCCGAAGAGCCCGATCTGTGTGGTCGACAATCGCCATGGCTCCTCGCTCAGTGGTAATGCCATACCGCTCCAGAGCGCACCGAAGGACGCGAACAGGAACAGGGTGATCAGAGCCCTCGTGCGAAATAGTCGGTTCGTAAGAGTCAATGTCACGACCGATCCCATGGCACGCGCATACGAACCCCGATCCGATTGCGAACGACGGTCTTTCGGCAGCATCGTCAACGCGAGAGCCGCGATGAGGACCGAAATCAAGGTGGATCCGGCGTAGACCGCCCGCCAGCCTGCCAGATCCGCAACTGCGCCGGCGACAGTTCGAGCGAGGATGATGCCGACGACAACGCCGCTGGTGATCACACCGATGTTTGCGCCGCGCTCATCTGGGTCGCTGATTGCCGCAGCGTAGGCGACTACGACTTGAACGACGACCGAGAAGGTGCCTGCGACGGCCATCCCGATCAGCAGTTGCAGATTCGTGGCGGCCACAGCAACAAGCATCGTTCCTGTTGCAGCAGAGACGATCTGGATTTCGATCAATTTTTTGCGATTCACGAGATCGCTCAGTGGCACCAACACGATCAACCCCACCACGTAACCCATTTGGGCGAGCGCGACTACGAAGCCGAGGCCGGCCGGAGGGATGGAAAGATCTGAACCGATTTGCCCGAGGAGCGGCTGTGCGTAGTAGATATTGGCTACCGAGACACCGCAGAGCACCGCGAGCAACAGGCGAAGTCCACGCGGCATTTTGAACTTGTCCCGTGCGTTCTCGACAGATTGACGTGCAGTCACTTCCACCTCAATTTGGTTGCGTTTTGATACCATTTGAAGACTATGTCAATACAGTTTCAAAACGCAACCAATGAGGAACCCGATGCCTGATCGCACGCAATGGACGGACCCACACTGCCCGACGGCCCGAGCGGCCGACATCATCGGCGACAGATGGTCGCTGTTGATCGTGCGAGACGCCTTCGACGGGTCGTCGAGGTTCAGTCAGTTTCAGCGAAACCTGGGCATCGCAAAGAATATCTTGACGGACAGGCTGAAAACCCTTGTCGAGCAAGGAATTTTCGAAGTCCGACCGAACGAACAAGGGACCCGCAACGAGTACGTCTTGACCGGACGCGGTATGGATCTGTTCATCGTGATCACGAGCCTGCGGCAATGGGGAGAGCGCCACGCCTTCGATGACGGTGAGCCACACTCGATCTTGATCGACGACACCACGGGCGATCCGGTGCCCAGGCTTCGACTGATCAACGCACGGAATATCGACCTGGACCCGGCAAGTACACATGTGGAGAAGGTCGAGGAAGGTTGACCCGCAACTCGCCAGATCGGTAGATGGGCGCACAGGATTCGAAGTTCGCGCATACTCCGATCATGACTGTCGATCTCGAGTTTTCCTGGCCGCAGTTTCTCTGGATTGCATTCATCTTCGTCGGCGTACCCACAACTATCGGCGCAAGCATCATCTGGACAATCCGGCGTTCGGAACGAACTGGCGTGGAGCACTCCACGACCGCCCTCGACGCCGGGCGCACGGGATCGGGCCCACTCGGACTGTGGCGCACCGGTCTGTTGGCCTTTGCGCTGGGCTTTCTGTCTTGTGTGGGCTGGCTCAGCTGGTCAGCCGACTACAAAGGCGGATTCCGCGGCCCCGGCCTGCCTGCCCCGACGCAGTTTCCTCCCTGGCAGGTGTTTGCCTGCGGATTAACGGTGATCCTCGCGTGTTTCGTTTCCGCGCATCGGTCGCGATGGATGAAGGCAGGCGGCCTGACTGCAGCTGCCGGCACGGCTGCGGGATTCACCACAGCATTCAGTATCGACGCCAGTACTGATGTCACCGGACAGGCAGGCGTGGGCGTCGCACTGTCCACGATCGGATGGGGCCTCACCCTTACCGCACTGATGCTTCTGCGCGGCAAGTGGTCGCGACGAGGATGAATCATTGCCGGATCATCCATCCAACGAGTAAAGAATTCGATAAGCGGACCTAACCCGTTTTGAAATTCATTAAGAAGAAAATCGATTCCAGATACACGATCGCCTAATTGCCTGATTGCCGAACCTCCACGAGATCCTCGAAAAATATGAGACAGAAGCCTTATCGCTTCCATGCCAACCCTTTGACGCATGCGGATCATAATATTCTTCGGACATCACATGGAAGCGCACACAAGCCTGTGACTCACGACATTATCCGATTTATCACGGGAAATCGTGATAAATCATCACCGTCACTGAACTGCAAAAACACCTTAAGTTACAGATTCAACTAGTTCCAAACCCTGGGGTTTCTTCCTTTTTCTCGGCGTCTCGAATCCGTAATGCTTGACATCGAATTGTCTTTCGTTCTCAATGAGCGATGTCAACTGACGATGATGCATCTCAGTGCATCAACGCAGTAATTCCGCTATCGAATCCAGTGAAGGGACCAGCCGCGAAATGACGGTTGCCGAGAGCTTGAAAGATAGGAATCTGTACTCCAACCTCAGGCGTGCTGCTGATTTGAGCAACCCATTCTGGGATCGCGCAGTCAGTGAGGGTCTGGCCGATATCACCGCCGATCGCGTCGCAGGTTTCGAACACCGGACGATCCAAGGATACGAATTCGAGAACTTCTCCACGTACTCGTATCTGGGGCTCGACACCGACTACCGAATTCGTTCGGGTGCGATCGCCGCTCTCGAGCGCGAACGAACGTTGAACAGTTCCATCTCGCGGATGAGAGTCCACTCCAGCCTTCTCGACGACACAGAGGCCGCGTTGAGCGAACTGCTTGACGCACATGTGCTCACCCTCGGATCCGCCGCAAACGCTGCGTGGAGTTTGCTCCCCCTCGTTGCGTCCGGGTTGCTCACCGGCGGTGAACCTCCCCTCATGGTGTTCGACAAGAACGCACACTTCTGCCTCAATGCCATGAAGGCGAGCGTCGCCGACGAAACGACGATCGTGACCATTCGGCACGACGACGTCGATGAACTCGAAAGTCTTTGCCGAACAAATTCTCAGGTGGCATACGTGGCGGACACCGTCTACAGCACAGGCGGGAAGGCGCCCCTGAACGAACTGTTTGCATTACAGGCCAAATACGGACTGATTCTCGTTCTCGACGAGGCGCACAGCACCTCGGTCATCGGACACAACGGGCGTGGCGCGGTCCTGGATCTCATCGGCAGCCTCAATGATCGAACATTCTTGCTGACATCACTGAACAAGGGATTCGGTGCTTCCGGCGGCGCGATCGCACTCGGTCGGAACGGGGGCAGTCGAAATCGTGATCTCGCACTTCGCTACGGCGGCCCGTTGACGTGGTCGCAGCGTGTGAACGTAGCCGGGCTGGGTGCTATTGCGGCGTCCGTGGAGCTCCACCGCAGCGGAGAGGTCRACAAGCGGCAGCGGCAACTCCGCACGGTTGTCGAACTGTTCGATTCGCTCGTCGACACGCCGGCATCGGGCGATGGACTCCCGATCCGCTTCGTCACGCTCCACGAGGAAGAACAAACCATCACCGCAGCACAGAAACTGCTGGCTAGCGGTTTCTACACATCGGCGGTCTTCTTCCCTGTCATCGGCCGGGGCAAAGCCGGGCTGAGACTGATGCTTCGGGCGGACCTTCCACATGCAACGATCGAGCGTTTCGCCGACGTCCTACGAAGAGTCACGGAATGAGCGACGACCGCACTGTCGCAGTGACACCTCTGGCTTGTGCCGTCGTGTTGACAGCACAAATGGCCACGACCATCTACCTCCCTTCACTGCCGAAGATCGCGACCGATCTGGGCATCGAAGATTCCGTGGTGAAGTGGTCTGTGACACTCTTCGTGATCAGTGCCGCACTTCCGGTGGTCGTGTGGGGGCGGTTGGCAGATCGACTCGGACGCAGGACGGCACTGTTGTCCAGCTTGGTATTGTTCGTGATCGCCTGCGTTGCATTGACTTTGGTCCAGAGTGCCGCCGTACTACTGATCGGCCGGATCGTTCAAGGCATCGGAGCAGGGGGTGCGGCCATCATCGTGCGAATGATGGTGAAGGACAAGTTCACCGGTTCGGAGTTGGCTAGTCGATTGTCGCTGTTGTCGATGGCATTTGTGGTGGCACTGGGCGGTGGCCAACTGATCGGCGGCGCTCTCGCGTCGTTCACCTCGTGGCGAACCGGCTTCGGCGTGCTCGGAGTACTCGGAGCAGCACTCGCTGCGGTGGCACTGAGGACCGAGAACACCACAGTCCGCGACAACAACGAACGCGTTGTTCGGTGGAATGCCATAGTCCTGACACCCCAGTTCTACAAACCGGCCATTGCGGGGGGCCTGGGTTTCGGCGCGATAGTCCTGGTGCAGCAATCGAGCCCCTTCCTGTTCAGCGATCGATTCGACTTGCAACCGTGGGCATTCGGAGCCTTCGGAATCCTCTACGGAACCKCCTACTTCAGCGGCGCGCTTTACGTCAATCGAAGGGCCACAACCGTCGGTTCAGAGAAGTTGATGCGCCGAGGTGCGCTGTGCATGCTGCTTGCCGGCCTCGTCCTCATGCTCTGCTGGTATCCCCCACTCGGTTCCACGCCGTTGCTCGCGGTCTTCCTGCTCGGATACATCGCACTGACATTTGGGCAATCACTTCTCTTCCCGAACTCGGCAGCATCAGCAGTGACGCATTTTGCTGAAGGCGGAGCCATCGCCGTCGCGTACTGCGGACTCGTACAGCAGGGGATTGCCGGCATCGCCTCTGTAGTCGGACCTCTCGCATCCGATGAACGCGTGTGGTCGGCAATCGTCGCACTGATCACTGCAGCAGCGACTGCGCTCGTATTCTCCCTCCGCACAGCTTCCTCCGAACCGACAGTAGGTACGTCCCATGCCCGTCATTGAACGCACCGCACAACTCGACCCCGGTACCCGCGAGCAGAACTTACTGGCATACAAGCAAATTCGCGATCGAGTTGCGGACGCGCAACACTTGTCCGTTCACGGGGCACCCGAGCGGTCGGTCGCCAAGCACCGGGCTCGCGGCAAATTGCCCGCTCGCGAACGCATCGATGCTCTTCTCGACGTGCAGTCCCCGTTCTTCGAGATCGGACAACTGGCCGGATTCGAGGTGTACGACGAGCAACTCCCGTCGGCTGGTCTGGTCACGGGCGTAGGGCTCATCCGCGGCTCACTCTGCGCCATCTTCGCGAACGACGCCACCGTCAAGGGCGGCACCTACTACCCGCTGACCGTCAAGAAGCAACTGCGATTGCAATCCGTCGCTCGTCGGCTGAGGCTGCCGTGTGTCTATCTCGTCGATTCCGGAGGTGTTTTCCTTCCGATGCAGGACGAGATCTTCCCCGACGAGCACCATTTCGGCGAGATGTTCAAGAACATCGCCGAAATGTCGGCGGACGGCATCGTTCAGATCGCAGCGGTCATGGGTTCCTGCACGGCTGGAGGTGCATACATCCCAGCGATGTGCGACGAGACCGTCATCGTCCGCGGTACCGGCACCGTCTATCTGGGCGGCCCTCAGTTGGTCAAGGCTGCAACCGGTGTCGACGTCGAACCGCAAGAGCTCGGCGGCGCCGACGTGCACGGGGTGATCAGCGGCGTCGTCGATCACATCGCCAACGACGACATCGAGGCTCTGAGCATGATCGCCGACATCGTCGCCCGCGGTGATCGACGGGAGGTACGGGCGCCGTCACGATCTCCGCGACCACCTCTTCACTCCCCCGAATCGCTCGACACGGTGATCCCGGCTTCCTCGAAAACCCCGATCGTCGCGCGCGACGTTCTGGCCCACCTGCTCGATGCCAGCGAATTAGTCGAGTACCGAGCGAATTACGGCCGAACCATCGTCTGCGGGACCGGCCACATCGAGGGGTACACCGTCGGGGTCATCATGAACGACGGTGTGCTCTTTTCGGAGGACTCCCTCAAGGCCGCGAACTTCGTCGAACTGTGCTCACAACGAGACATCCCATTGTTGTTCCTGCACAACGTCAACGGATTCATGGTCGGGAAGCAGTACGAAGCGGAAGGTATCGCCAAACACGGAGCGAAACTGGTCAATGCCGTTGCCTGCGCCAGGGTTCCCAAGCTCAGCATCGTCATCGGCGGAAGCTACGGGGCGGGAAACCTCGCGATGTGCGGACGCTCGATAGGTCCTGACTTCATGGCCGTGTGGCCGAACGCGAAGACCACCGTGGTCGGTTCCGAGCAAGCAGCGTCGGTGATGGCATTGATGAAGATCGAATCTGCGCGCACACGCGGAACTCCGCTCACGGAAGAGGAAATCGAGGAAATCAAACGGCCGATACGCGAAGGTTACGACCGGCAGGGCGAGTCGGTGTACGTCGCATCCAGGCTCTGGGTGGACGCGATCGTCGACCCGGTCGACACGCGATCCTGGGTTTCACTCGCGCTGTCCATGCTTCCCCGCAATCACGGAACTACGCGCTTCGGCGTCTTCAGGATGTGAGAACATGACTCGACTTCTCATCGCCAATCGGGGCGAAATCGTCACGCGCATCGCGCGCACGGCCCGTCGTCTCGGCATGTCGGTAGTGACGATCTCCTCCCCCGTCGATTCACACGCACAGTGGCATCGCCTCGCCGATCACACCGTGCTTCTGGACGGAGACATCCCCTCGGAGTCCTACACCAATTCGGATCAAATCATTGCGGCCGCGCTGGCCGCGGATTGCGACGCCGTGCACCCGGGTTACGGATTTCTCTCCGAAGACTCCGATTTCGCTGAAGCCGTCGTCGCTGCAGGTCTGACATTCGTCGGTCCGGCCGCTGAATCCATCGCTCTACTCGGAGACAAGGCAAGAGCGAAGAAGGCCGCCGCTGACGCCGGCATCCCGACTCTCACCGCGTGGGGCGAGGCAAGCGCCGATCCCGATACCGTCCTCGGTCACGTTCGATCTCTCGACGTGCCGGTGCTGCTGAAACCGGTGTTCGGGGGCGGCGGCAAGGGGATGGTTCGACTACATCCGGGTGATGACGCACGAGAGGTCATCACCTCTGCAATCGGTTTGAACGGAAGGAACTTCGGCCGCGGCGACCTGATGATCGAAACGCTGGTGGAGCGTCCGCGTCACATCGAAGTTCAGGTCCTCTTCGATTCCTTCGGTACAGGAGTTCACTTCTTCACCCGTGAATGCTCCCTACAGCGTCGCAACCAGAAGATCATCGAGCAGGCACCGGCAAGTTCTGTCCCCGAATCGGTCCTGGGAGCCATGCAGCACGACGCTCTGCGACTACTCGGAGGCGTCGGCTACGTGAATGCAGCAACCGTCGAATTTCTGGTTGACGCCGAAAACCGCTACTACTTCCTCGAAGTCAACACGCGCCTGCAAGTCGAACACACGGTCACCGAGGAAGTGACCGGCGTCGATCTCGTCGAACTGCAACTCGACATCGCCCTCGGCGCCCGTTTGCCGTTACAGCAGCGCGATATCGCGCTGCGGGGTTTCGCGGTGCAAGCCAGAATCTACGCAGAGGATCCGTCGAACGGATTTCGGCCCGCACCTTCACATTCTGTGGACGTAGCCTGGCCGTCGACGGTTCGCATCGACAGTGCTTTCGAGGGTGCCGGCAGCATTCCGCCGTTCTACGATCCGATGATCGCAAAGGTCATAGCAAGCGGTCCGACGCGGTCAACCGCACTGGAATCACTGGACCGAGCTTTGGCCGACTCCAGTTACTTCGGTGGAACCTCGAATATCGGTTTCCTCCGACTTCTCTTGGCGACACCGGCTGTGCGCGCGGATGACATTCACACTTCCTTCGTCGACGAGCACCTCCCTCGGTTGATCCCGGATTCTGCAGAGCTCCAGGCCACCGCCGCTGCTGTTGCGATGGTGTGGACTTCCGTCGAGGAACAATCGCCGGTCACCGGGTCGTCATGGACCGGCCCCCACGGACTACATCGAGAGACACTGCGCAAGGTGGGATCCGACCCGATCGGACGCGAACTCATTGCCGACGGCCGCGTCGTGCCGACCACGGTCATCTCACAACGAAGCAACCACTGGATTGTCGCCGCCGACGGCCGGAACATTTCGGTGGTCGTCAGGGGCGGAACCGACGAAGTGACACTCAGCCTGGTCGCCGATGGTTTGACAACCACCGCTGGACGCCTCGGAGTCGGCACCGGTACATGGGTGTGCGTTGGTGGCTGGACCGTGAAGGTAATCGAGAAAGTCTATACAGCAAAGGATTCCGATCTCAGTGACGGAGAGATCACATCGAAGATGCCGGGAACCGTGCTGGCAGTGCTGCAGACTGGAACGCGGGTGTCGGAAGGTGATGTCGTCGCGGTCGTAGAAGCAATGAAGATGGAGACTGCCCTTCGTGCTTCCTCACCCGGAATCGTCTCGGCGGTGACAGTAACGGTGGGAGATGTCATCGATGCCGGACAAGTGCTGGCAGCCGTGGCGCCATGAGTAAAGATTGCCACGATCTTATCTCTTTCTTGACTGAAGCAATTGTTACACAATATCTTTCATGTCAGAAGCAGGGGGAATCGAGCGTCGCGCAGTCATTGTTTCCGCAACCGAACTCTGCGAACTCATTCGTTCCGATCGGACGCTCGTCGTCGTCAACGTGGTACGAGACAACAGCGAGGGCGGAGCCGGAATCATTACTGCGCCGCAGTCCATCACATTGTCGATCAACAACTTTCAAAGCAGTGGCGGCGGGACTGAAGGGAATCGACCGCTGCCAGATCTCGACGCATTCGGAAGAACACTGAACGATCTGAAAGTACCCGCCGATGCTCACATCGTGGTCTACAGTTCGGACAGCCCCCTGCTTGCGGCCCGCGCGTGGTTCACGCTTCGCTGGGCGGGACGTTCAGTGCGGTACTTGGACGGCGGATCGTCCGCATGGGCTTCATCCCGAAAACCCATATCGACAAACGATTCGATGCCCGTACCACCTTCCACCGCTAGCACGACACTCGCCGACGCAGAAGGCGCCCTGCGCGCGGCATCGGCCGGCAGATTGCTCGACGCCCGAGGATCGAGCAGTTTCCGCGCCGGCCACATCCCCGGATCTATCTCAGCGCCGGCAACTGACCTACTCGACGACAACGGCTTCCTACTTCCCGACCGCGAGTTACGAGAATACTTCCACCAGTTCGGAATAGAGCGTGGTGGCACCGTCGTGTCCTATTGCGGCGGCGGAGTTGCCGCGTCGCACAACGCACTGGCGCTTGCAGCGGTCGGCATCAGCTCCGCGGTCTACGTCGCGTCGTGGTCGGGGTGGAGCGCCGACCCCGAACGACCCGTCTCCACTGACATCCATCACACACCAAGGAATCCGGACCAGCGATGACACGACAGATGATCCTCGGCGCCTACATGGTGTTTCCGAGTATGCACAGTGCGGGAATGTGGCGACATTCGTACTCGGAGAATGCCTTCGAGGACAGAGTGCTCTACGAGCGATACGCGCAAGCCGCGGAACGAGCGAAATTCGACCTGATACTGATACCTGAGCGTGTGCACTACGTCGACGGCCACACCAAATACGGTCTGCTGACCGGCTTTCAACATGATCCGACGCAGTTGGCTGCAGTGGTAGCCAGCGTAACAAATCGTATCGGTCTCGGCGTAACCCTTTCGGCAAGCTTCAACAGCCCGTACAACCTGGCGCGAACTCTGGGCAGCCTCGACATACTCAGCGGTGGGCGCGCGGCCTGGAACATCGTGATGACGGCGCCCGGTCCGGCAAACGACAACTTTCCCGAAGTCGATCGGCTTCCGAGAGAAGAACTGTACGAGCGCGGCGACGAGGTTCTCGAAGCGACCACCGCACTCTGGTCATCGTGGGACGGCGACGCCGTATTGGCCGATCGCGACAGCGGAATATACGCAGACACAAGCAAGATTCACGCGGCCGACTACAAGGGCAAATACTTGTCGGTGCAGGGTCCACTCACCTTGCCACAATCACCTCAGGGCCGCCCGGTCTTCATCCAGGCAGGTGAATCGGCGCGAGGGCGCGAGTTCGGTGGGCGGTGGGCAGATCTGGTCTTTGCGATCGACCCGTTGGAGGAAGATCTTCGAGCGAAGCGCCAGGCAATTCGCGGCTACGCGGAAGAGGCTGGACGCGACCCTGATTCGGTGCGCCTCGTCGCCGCCGTGCAACCGATAGTCGGCGAGACGACGAGCATCGCGAAGGAACGGCAGGAGTATCTGCGATCCCTGATCCATCCGGATGCAGCAATCGAGTGGGTCTCCCACTCCGCCGGACTCGATCTGTCGCAGTTCGACCCGACAACTCCGATCAACGACGTCGTCGATCAGGGAAAAGGTCCGTCGCGTCGTCTGGCGCGGCTGATCGACGCCCAGGATCTTACTATCGCCGAAGCCGCACAGTTGTTCGCGCGTAACGATCTCACTCCCGAGATTGTCGGCTCGCCGCAAGAGGTAGCGGACGAGTTGACACATCTCTTCGAATCGGGAGCAACTGACGGTTTCATCCTGACGGCTACCCACTTCCCCAGGGGGCTCGACGACTTCGCCAGTTCCGTTGTGCCACTTCTGCAAGATCGGGGCGTGTTCCGGCGCGAATACACCGGAACGACCTTGCGGTCCAACATCTTCGATTCCACTCGCACTTCCACACGATGAACGGAACTCAGTCCATGACGACGTCGCGGCTTTCATCCACACCGATCCGAGTCGCCATCCTGGCGTCGACGCTTGCAGTTGCGGCTGGTTGCAGCACTGCAACACCATCTGCCAGCGCGGACTTCGAGCCCGCGTCCGGGGGCGATCTGACCTTTGCCATCAATACGTTTCCACCGTGCATCGACAAGACCCTGAACGGTCAAACCGCTACAGCGTTCCATCCCCTCTACGACAAACTCGTCGACCAGAATCTCGACACCGGGGAGATCGTTCCTTGGTTGGCGACGTCCTGGGAGGTCCAGAACGACGGTCGACGATTCGTCTTCACTCTCCAGGACGGAGTTACCTTCAGCAACGGCGAACGTCTGGATGCACAGGTCGTGGCAGATAACTTCGAGAGCCAGAAAAGACTGGGAGACAGCGGTTTCGCAACCACTGCGAAATCTCATCTCGCGACCTTCATCGGGGCCGAGGTACTCGCCCCCTCGACCGTCGCACTCGATTTCTCGGAACCATCGGCAGGATTCCTTCAAGCCGCCCGCTCCGACACGCTCGCCATCATCGCACCGGAATCCTTGAAGAAGACGCCCGAAGAACGCTGCGCCCAGGGCGTTATCGCTTCAGGTCCATTCGTACAGAAAGAACTGGAGACCAACGCGAAGGTCGTACTCGCCCGTCGGGACGGGTACCACTGGGGATCCTCACTCAACAAGAACAAGGGAGAGGCATATCTGGATTCGATCACCTTTTTGGTGGTCCCCGAATCCTCGGTGCGAATCGGCGGTTTGACGTCAGGACAACTGGACGCCGCGATCGACATTCCGAGCACAGACGTCGACCGCGCACAAAGCGCCGGACTCACTGTCATCCCGTCCATTGCTGCCGGCATCAACGACTCGCTCTTGCTCAACCCCACGTTCGCGCCGGTACTTGCGGACCTGAACGTGCGGCGCGCCTTGGTGAAGGGCATCGATACCCAACAGATCATCGATACCACCTACACACCGAGTGACGAGAAAGCACGGAGCATCCTGTCTGTGAAAGCGCCCGGCTACACCGATCTCTCGTCCGAGTACACCTATGATCCGTCGGGTGCGAAGTCACTGCTGGACGCCAGTGGATGGACAGTCGGCGGTGACGGATTCCGAACCAAGGATGGTGAGAAACTGACCGTGGAATTGGCATACCGCAACCACCTCCCACAATCGCAGTTCGAACTGATCCAATCTCAGCTGCGCGACATCGGAGTCGCGGTGAACTTGCAACCTCGCTCGACTGCCGAGGACAACGCCGCGAGAACCGACGGCACGTGGGAATCGATCTACTTCCAGAGCTTGCGCGCCGACGGTGACGTACTGCTGGTGTTCAGTCCCACTCTCGGCTCGACCAAAGGCATCGCCTCGACTCCTGAGCTGAATACGTTGCTGGTCAAACAATCTCAGACCGTTGACATCGATGCGAGAAACGAAGTGTTGAAGGAGATTCAGGAGCTGATTGCCGATCAGGCACTGGCGATCCCGTTGCACGCCTCTTCGTTGATCTACGCGACGACTCCCGCGGTTCACGACCTGCGCATCCAAGCCGATCTCTACTCGGTGGACTTCGTGGATGCGTGGAAGAGCTAGTTCACACTTCCTCAGCTCGACAACCTGCTTCGACAAACCCTTTTCTCGGAAGGAACCCGATGTTCACCCGTCCTCGCACCGCGACGCTTCTGATCTCTGCCCTGGCCACAGTTGCCCTCCTTGGTACCGCTTGCGGAAGCCCAGATGAAGAATCGACCGAGCAACACTCCGGTGCAACAACATCCGGTATCAACTTGTCGGCCGAGCAGAACCGCATCAGTACCGACAAGGTTGATTCGATTGCAGCGAAGGTCCCTCAGGAGTTCCGCGACCGGGGCACGATCCGAATCACCGGCAACGCTGGAACCGCGCCGCCGTTGCGCTTCTATGCCGACGACGACAAGACGGTCATCGGTTCCGAGACCGACTTCGCGTATTTGATCGCAGAGGTGCTCGGGTTGAAAATCGACCTTCAGGTCGCGGATTGGGCGCAGAATTCAGTGCGGATCGATTCGGGAGATGCAGATGCGTTCATCTCCAACGTGACGGTCACCGAAGAGCGTAAAGAGAAGTACGACTTCGCGACGTACCGCCTCGACACTCTCGCATTCGAAGTCAGAAAGGACAAGAATCTCTCACTCGAGAAGCCGGAAGACATCGCCGGACTGAAGATCGGAGTCGGCGCTGCCACCAATCAGGAGGCATTGCTTGTGAAGTGGAACGAGGACAACGTCGCGGCCGGGCGTGCTCCCGCTGAAATCACCGTGTACCAGAAGACCACTGACTACTACCTGCCGCTGTCTTCCGGTCGAATCGATGCTTACTTCGGCCCCAACCCGTCATCGCAGTTTCACGCTGCACAGACTGGCGAGAACGAAGTGATCGGCCAGTTCTCCGGGGCCGGTGAGGCCGCGTTGGGCCAGATCGGTGTACTGGTCAAGAAAGACAACGGCTTGGTACAACCGATCAGCGAAGCGATAGATCATCTCATCGAAAACGGCACATACGAGCAAGTTCTCGAGCGATGGAAGATCACCAACGAGGCAGTCGACAAGTCGCTGGTCAATCCCCCTGGCCTCCCGAAAACGAACAAATAGGAGAACACCACTGGTGGAGTAAAAGCCGAGTCAGGCCGAAGGACCGGCGTCGACGTCGGTAGTTCCCAGCCGGGCGAACTGCGCCGGGTCACGTCGTTCGAGTCGGGAGCCGAGTAGCCAGCCGACAGCCAAGCTGACCGGTGTGACGGCAACGAGCACCACGTTCACTGCCGTGCCGGCGGCAGTGATCAGCTCCATCTGATCAACGATCAAATACGTTGCGTAGACCAACATCAGGAGAGCGGATGCGGGCGCGATCAAGACTCTCCACACCGAATGCCCACGGCGATCTTTCCAGAAGAAAGCGATGACAGCCGCGGCCGCCATGACCTGAAGCACGACGATGCCGACAATGCCTGGCGAGTTCACCCACAGCAGGAGTTCGAGGTACGGGTCTGCGCCGATGATCACGAACACGACGATCACCACCATCGCGAGGAAACTCTGGACTGCGCTGGCAACGTAGGGCGACTTGTAGACCGGATGTAGTTTGCCCAACGCTCGGGGCAGCACGCGTTCACGCGAGAGCGCAAAGACGTAGCGGGTGATCGCGTTGTGGAACGCGAGCAGACTGGCGAGAATGCTCGTGATGATCAACAGTTCCATCAAGGTGCTCGCCCAACCGCCGACGTACTGCTCGATCGCGTTGAAGTACATGCCGGCGGGATCGGAAGCAGCAAGCGCGAGAGCCTGATCCGGGCCGTACGCCTGAATGATGATCCACACCATGAATGCGTAGAAGAGTCCGAGGAACGCGACGGCAATGTACGTTGCCCGCGGAACCGTCCGAGCGGGATCTTTTGCTTCCTCCCGATACAGGGCGGTGGCTTCGAATCCGATGAACGCAGCGAAGGCCAGAGTCAACACCCCGCCGAGGCCTGGACTGAAAACATTGGAAGGAGCAAAGGATTCGACATCGATTCCGACGGCTCCGCCTTGAAAGAGGACCGCTCCTGCGAGCAGAACCAGAATCCCTGTCTCCGCGGTCAGCAAAAGGATCAAAAATCGCGCCCCGAGGTGTACCGATCGAGATCCGAGAAACCACACCAATCCAACACCCAACAGCGACCACAATCCCCACGGCAGATCTACCCCGACCAGGTCCGCCATAGTGGTTTGGGCGAAATATCCTAGAGCCCCGAAGATTCCGATCTCGAGAGCGTTGTAGGACACCAACGCGAGTACTGCTGCGGCGAGCCCCCAGCGAGGCCCGAGTCCAACTGAAATGTAGGCGTAGAAGGCGCCTGCATTGTGGATGTACTTGCTCATCGCAGTGAAACCGATTGCGAACACTCCCAACGCGAGCCCCGCCAAGATGTATCCGCCCGGAGCCCCGATGCCTGCAATGTTCAAGGCCAGCGGCGCGACCCCTGCCATCACCAGCAATGGAGCCGCGGCGGCCACGACGAAGAAAACGATCCCGGCAGTGCCCAGGACGCCTCCTTGCAACTGCACGGTGGGCGAGGTTTCAGATTTCTTCATGAGGCACTTCTCCAGTGAAGGAAGGGGGCATGACGAGGAGAAAACAGGAACGGGAATCACCGACCGGATTAATCGAATCAGTTTCGATTATGATAGATCCTTGTGACCGGCGCCACAAGGGCATAATCGAATCAACTTCGATTAGAGAGGTGGGACCGTGGGTAGACCTCGTATCGCACGCCTGGACCGCGAACGGATCGCAAAGGCTGCACTGGAACTAGTCGACCGCGACGGCGACTTCACGATGCCTGACCTGGCGAAACACCTGAATGTTCAAGTCTCGTCGATCTATCACCACGCCAAGGGCCGCGCCGCGGTCGTAGACCTGGTTCGTGATCGCGTCGTACGCGAAATCGACGGGTCGGCGTTCGAGCGCTTGCCATGGGACGAAGCGTTCTCCGAGTGGGCGAGGTCGTATCGAGCCGCGTTCAGTCGCCACCCCACTTCCATCCGCCTCCTCGCCACGGAGACGGTACGCGACCCCACGTCACTGTCGGTGTACCGCGCTCCCGCTGCGGGTCTGTGCGAGGCGGGATTCCCGGACGACCACATCTTGGCCGTCATCACTGCATCGGAGAATTTTCTGCTCGGAGCGGCACTGGATGCGGCCGCACCGGAGGTCATGATCGAAGCGGACGCGACAACACCCGACGACGCCCTGACTCGGGCACTTGCCGCGGCACCGAGGGGACCGGCCAGGGCCGAGCAAGCCTTCGAACTCGGCTGGACGGCATTGCTTTCAGGTTTTCGACGCCTCTTGCATGAGGTGCACGAGTAGCCGTCGCGAATCCGGCCGGGCGGTCAATGAACGCGCTTACCCGCCAACCAGGTTCGGGACACGACCAGGTCACTGAGTTCCTTGGACGAAGCAAGGTGGCGGGGATCGACAGGCAGCTGGATCATGTCGGCTCGCATGCCCGGAAGGAGGCGACCCCACGAGTTCTCTTCGAACCCTTGATAGGCGATACCGGCCGAATATGTCGCGAGGGCCCAGTCGAGGCCGACGCGTTCACGAGGCAGCCATCCTTCGCTCGGAACTCCTGCAGACGTCTGGCGGTGAATTGCGGTGGCAATTCCCTTGATCGGTTCGTGGGCCGTGATAGGCCAATCGCTGCCGAATGCCACTCGCGCGCCTCGCTCGGCGAGACTTCCGATGCGATATTGCAGCTCACCGCGGTCGACGCCGATACGCGGAATGGTCAGTTCCGTCATCAGAGGATCGAGCTGAGCCCAGAGCGGCTGGAAATTGGCAATCACGCCCAATGATTCGAACCGGTCAAGGTCGTCGCCGTCAACCAATTGCAGATGCGCGATCGTGGCGCGCCGATCACGCGGGCCATTACATCGATCGACGTATTCGATCGCATCGAGCGCCATGCGTACACCTGCATCACCGATGGCATGGATATGGATCTGAAAGCCCAACCGGTCCACTTCAGCTGCAACCCGACCGAGTTCATCCGTCGTCCAGTTACTGATTCCGTGCGAATGCGGACAGTCCGAGTACGGCGCAAGGAGCGCTGCCGTGCCGGCCTCGATGACACCGTCGGCGAAGAATTTCACCGTTTCGGCTCTGACTGTGTCACCGCCCCGTTCTGCAACTTTCTGCCGAGCCTCGACAAACGCCGGTAGGTCTGCTCTCCAGCTCTCAGGTGTTGCTCGGAAGGCAAGATTCACTCGCGTCGACAGGCGCCCGCTTTCAGCGGTGGCCAGCCAGATCTCGACATCGTCCAACTCGGTCCATGCATCCTGAACCCAAGTGATACCCGCTGCCGCAAGCATTTTCGATGCTGCAGCAAGCGAATCGACTCCGTCGTGAAGTGTCACTTCGGGAAGAAGAGCCAGTACCGGGTTGATCGCTCCCCATTCACGCAGTGTCCCCAGCAACTCGCCGTCAGCTGTTCGCACAATTTCCCCGCCGACCGGATCCGGGGTATCGCGCGTCAGACCGGCGCTCCGAAGCGCGGCGCTGTTGACCCACGCGGTGTGATAGTCCATCGTGCGCAAGACGACGGGCCTGTCCCGCACTACATCGTCGAGCCAGTGGGCGTCGAACAGTCCGCCCGGAGCCAGAGTGGGAGAGACGCCCTCTCCGAAGATGCACTCGGCGCCCGGATTCGCGTCCGCCCAGCGACGCACTTCCCGCACTACCTCGTCGATGCTGTCGCAATCACGAATCTTGGCGCCGCGCATTTCCAGGCCAGCCATCAACGGGTGAACATGGCCGTCGCCGAACGACGGTAGAAGCGCTCCCCCTGCCAAGTCGACAACTTCCGTACGGGCCGACTCCAACGCCCTGGCCGCATCCCCCAAAGCAACAACTCTGCCGCCTGCAACGGCCAATGCGTCACTGACACGGCGGGCCGAGTCCCCCGTACGAATCGTGCCTCCGACGAACAGAAGTTCGGCCTCCACTTCCAGCACCTCCGCAATTAATCGAATTTGATTCGATTAATCTAGACCGCGTTTGTACCGCCGTCAATAGCGGTTCAGGCGTTGCGAATTGAAGGATCTCGGGCGCTGTTCAGCCCGAAAGCTCAGTATCGCGAATAGTGCTGCATCTCCTCACGATCGGCAGCGCAGATGCACTTTCGATCGAGACCGCGGTCGGCTGTCACTGCGCAGAACCGGACGCCGAGCGGATCGTGGGATTCCATACTGTGCTGACACGCAGGGCAGATGGACGGCGTTTTCTGATCCGCGTCTGTCGACTCGGCTTGCCCTGGTGCATTCGACACATCGGACGGGTTCGACGCCATACAGGCGCTCCAGTTCTCGGCCGTTCGACCACAGACCGGGTTGGCGTCGAGGACGACATGGCTTGACCGCGCATATACGAATGACCCTCGACGTACCCCCACGCTACTCGCTTCGGCGCACCGGTTTGTACCAATTTCTGCCACGCGACAATCACCGTCGAGCAGGATAGAACTACAGCACGCACCATTTCCGTGCAGCGTTCGAATCCGTGCAGCATCCGAAGCGAAAGGGCTTCTTGTGAACACTTTCCAACGTGTATCCGCCGCCGTCAACATAGTGGTCCAACCACTGATCGGCGCTCCGATCGTGGGCAAATTACTCGGCCGTTCAATGACCGTCATCACCTACGTCGGCCGCAAATCGGGACGTACCTTCAGCGCGCCCGTGTCCTACAAAAGAAAAGGCGACCATGTGACGATCGGAGTTGCCATGCCGGACAAGAAAAGCTGGTGGCGCAATTTCTATCCGGAACAAGGCCCCATCGTTCTCCAACTGGACGGTATCGATCGTCCTGGCGAAGCCCTCGCACATCGAAAAGGCAAGGGAGTTTACGTTTCGGTCGAACTCGCGCCTACGGACTGAAACGATCGAAACGGCACCGGCGCAATAACATTCACTCCACACTGATCGCCGAGCCGTACCTCGGTGATCCATATCTCGTCGCGATCGGGACCTTTGACTCTGTGCAATCGACACTCGGTCTCGCACCGTTCGACGCGGGTTTTTTGTCGACCGTTTGACGAACAACCCGTCCTTGCCAGTACATTACCGTCCGGTAACATCGATGGCAGGCGCGAGCTGGAAGAGGTGACCACCGTGACGATCGGCATCTATCTGGTCGACGACCACGAGATCGTCCGTCGTGGATTGGCAGACCTGTTGAATCAGGTATCGGGATTCAACGTTGTGGGCGAGGCGTCCGGTGTTCGCRAAGCTTCGGACGGAATACCCGAATGCCGACCCGACGTGGTCGTCATGGACGTCAGACTTCCCGACGGCAACGGTGTGGAACTGTGCCGGGAACTGGCGTCGACCTGTCCGGAAGCGGCCACGTTGATGCTCACGTCGTACTCCGACGACGACGCCCTACTCGACGCCCTGATCGCCGGCGCACGCGGATTCGTCCTCAAGAACATCCGCGGCCACGACCTGGTATCCGCGATCCATACGGTCGCCACCGGCAAATCGCTGTTGAACACTCAGGCGGTGGTCGGTTTGGTCCGGCGCATCCGATCCGAGCAGGAGTCGGGCACTGCGGCAGCACTGTTGACCGATCAGGAACTGTTGATCTTCGAGTTGATCGGCAAGGGGCTGAGCAATCGAGAGATCAGCACGCACGCGGAACTCTCGGAGAAAACAGTCAAGAACTACGTCTCACGCATCCTCGAAAAACTGGGTCTCGAACGTCGAACGCAGGCTGCAGTTCTGGCGACCAAGATTCGTGCGGGCACTGCTTACCCGGATCCATCGGGACAGGCGACCACACACCTACTGACGCCGTCCGGTTCACCATTCTCCGCCACTACAGGCACACACCATGCCAGGTAGCCGCGACGCGCTCATGCTCAGCCTTTTCGGCGACATCGCCGGAAGCGCAGAGCTGACTGCCCTCAACCCGACTGCAATTCCCAAGCTGCTCAGTGCCGTATTGACTGTCGGGTCCACCCTCCAACTCGACGAAACGCTGCAACAGATAGTCGATGTCGCAAGACATGTGCTCGAAGCGGACTACGGTGCGCTCGGCGTGAAGTCTCCCGACGGCCGCTTGTCCCGCTTCATCCATTCCGGTTTGAATCAGGGGCAGGTTGCCAAGATCGGGCATCTTCCCGAAGGTCACGGACTGCTGGGCCTGGTCGTTCAAGAACCTTGTCCGGTTCGAACCGACCGAATCGCCTCACACCCGTCCTCGGCGGGGTTTCCAACCAATCACCCACCGATGGACACGTTTCTCGGTGTTCCGATCTTCGTCAGGGGCGAGGTGTTCGGCAGCATCTACCTCGCGGACAGCTCGGAACGGACTGCATTCGACGACCGTGACGAGGCCGTACTCCAGATTCTGGCAAACGCTGCGAGCATCGCCATCGACAATGCGCGTCTGTTCGAGGAATCCCAAACGCGGGAAGCGTGGCTCAAGGCCGTCGCCGCCGTAAACGCACGCCTGCTCAGTGGAGGATCTCGCGACGAGACACTGGCCGAACTGGTTCGCACGACGCGCCGTCTGACCGACGGCAATCTGGTGTGCATAGTTCGCTACGACCTCGGCGAAGGGCCGGGTGTTCACGTCGCAGAATCCCGGACTCGCGGGATGACCGTCTCGGACGGCACAGTTCTCGATCTTTCCGGAACCGTGATCGACGAAGCTGCCCGCAGCCGGCGAACGATTTCCGCCCCCAGCGCCAGTGCTGTTCCGGCACTGCATGTTTCCAGCGAGGAATCCGTCGTCGCACTCCCATTGTCGGGAACCTCGTTCGGCGGCGGCGTCCTCTTCGCATCACGCCGCAGCGATCGTCCGTGGGGCGTCGATGAGATCGAGCAGCTGACGGCAATGGCCGACATCGCCGCTGTCACTGTCGAATTCGCCGAACAGCAACGAAAAGAGCGACTGGTCGACGTCCTCGAAGATCGAGACCGAATCGCGCGTGATCTTCACGACCACGTCATTCAGCAGTTGTTCGCCACCGGATTGAGTTTGCAGGGGGCATTGCAACGTCCCGGCGACGAGGAAACCATTCGCACGGTGTTGGACAACTCCGTTGATCAACTCGATCGAACGGTCCGCGAAATCCGCACCGCAGTCTTCGACCTCCACACGAGTGAGATGTCGACTCCCACAAGCCTGCGACGCCGATTACTCGACGCCGTCAACGGTCTGTCCGGTCACTCGTCGATCACTCCCAGCGTCACTTTCGAGGGGACCATCGACAGTTCCGTCCCGGCTCGACTCGCCCCGCACGCCGAAGCCGTTGTGCGCGAAGGGTTGAGCAATGCTCTGCGGCACGCCCATGCCAACGCCATCGACGTCACCATCCGGGCAACGGAAGATCTTGTCATCAGCATCGTCGACGACGGTGTGGGAATCGACCAGGCAACCAGAATCCACGGTCTCGACAACCTGGCGACCCGCGCTCGTCAGTGCGGCGGCTCAAGCAACATCACCAGCGAGAACGGCGTCACCGAATTGGTGTGGCGAGTTCCGCTGAGCCCCAGGCGAAGTCCGTTGTCAATCCAGCACCGTTGAGCGTCAGAGCGGATCCAGTTGGGCCTTGAGCAGGCAGAACTCGTTACCTTCTGGATCGGCCAGGACATGCCATTGTTCCTGCCCCGTCTGGCCGATGTCGGCCGGCCGCGCACCAAGACCCAATAGGCGTTCCAGTTCGGCTTCCTGATCGCGGTCGGTGGCGTTGACGTCGATATGCAGGCGGGGCTTACCCTTCTCCGGTTCGTCTCTGCGACTGAGGATGATCGTCGGCTGCGGACCGCCGAACCCTTCGCGCGGGCCGATCTCCAGAGAACCGTCGTGCATTCGATCGAGCACGACGAAGTCCAGGACCTCGCACCAGAACCGCCCCAGAACCTCAGGATCCCGGCAACCGAGCACCAATTCACTGATACGACATGCCATGACAACTCGCTTTCCATCCGCAAGGACAATTGTCTTTCGACCGTACCGGACCACGTGATCTACGCCATGCCGCCCTGTCCGATCCTCGGGACCTTTTCCCCTCGTCCGAGGTCGTGGCCGCCGAGATCATTGCGTTTATGTTCCACAGTCCCAGGAATTCTCGGTATTTCGTCACGTCGATGCGCACAGGCGGCCGTCGTGGTTGATCTCGCGCCCCGGCCGGTCGACGAGGTCGATATCCACGTCGGCGCAACTCCCCGGACCGCTCCGAAGGGTTCGAAACTGGTCGAGATCCTGAGGACCACCGATCACAAGATGATCGGGCTGATGTACATCGTGACATCGTTTGCCTTCTTCCTGATCGGCGGACTGATGGCGCTGCTCATGCGCATGGAATTGACTGTCCCGGGAATGCAATTCCTGTCAAACGAGCAGTACAACCAGTTGTTCACCATGCACGGCACGATCATGCTCTTGCTGTACGCGACCCCGGTCTTCTTCGGATTCGCCAACTACCTCATGCCGCTGCAGATCGGCTCGCCGGACGTGTGTTTCCCGCGGCTCAATGCGTTCAGCTACTGGTTGTATCTCTTCGGCGGCCTGATCGCCTCCGCCGGGTTCGTAACACCCGGTGGTGCAGCAGATTTCGGCTGGACCGCTTACGTGCCACTCACCAGCGAACTCCACTCCCCCGGTATGGGTGCCGACCTGTGGATCATCGGGCTTACTCTCGGCGGCGTCGGCACCATCCTCGGCGCAGTCAACATCGTTTCGACGATCGTCTGCCTGCGGGCCCCCGGGATGACGATGTTCCGCATGCCGATCTTCACGTGGAATGCGCTGGTCGCCAGCATGCTGATCCTCCTCGTTTTTCCGCTGCTCGCTGCTGCCTTGATCGGGCTCTGGGTAGACCGGCACCTGGGAGCGCATTTGTTCGACCCCGCGACAGGTGGAGTCATGTTGTGGCAGCACCTGTTCTGGTTCTTCGGCCATCCCGAGGTCTACATTCTGGCGCTTCCGTTCTTTGGCATAGTCTCCGAGATCTTCCCTGTCTTCAGCCGCAAGCCGATCTTCGGATACACCGGATTGGTCTACGCAACACTGGGAATTGCAGCTCTGTCGATCGCTGTGTGGGCGCACCACATGTACGCAACCGGCGCCGTTCTCCTCCCCTACTTCTCGTTCATGACCTTCTTGATCGCAGTTCCCACCGGAGTCAAGTTCTTCAACTGGATCGGCACGATGTGGAAGGGGCAGTTGACTTTCGAGTCGCCGATGCTGTTCTCCGTCGGCTTCCTGGTCACATTCCTGTTCGGCGGACTCTCCGGCGTAATTCTCGCAAGCCCGCCCCTGGACTTTCATGTCACCGACTCGTACTTTGTTGTCGCGCATTTCCACTACGTCCTCTTCGGAACAATCGCGTTCGCGACATACGCCGGAATTTATTTCTGGTTCCCGAAAATGACCGGCCGGATGTTGGACGAGAGGCTCGCCAAGATCCATTTCTGGTTGACTCTGATCGGCTTTCACGCGACATTTCTCGTCCAGCATTGGCTCGGCGCTCAGGGTATGCCTCGGCGGTACGCGGATTACCTGCCGTCGGACAATTTCACTCTTCTCAACACGATCTCGACCGTCGGCGCGTTTGTGCTCGGAGCCTCGACGATTCCGTTCATCTGGAACGTTTTCAAGAGCTATCGGTACGGACGGATCGTGACGGTCGACGATCCCTGGGGATTCGGAAACTCACTCGAATGGGCGACGTCCTGCCCTCCACCACGACACAACTTCACCGAACTCCCCCGAATCCGCAGTGAGCGGCCGGCATTCGAACTGCACTACCCCCACATGGTCGAGAGGATGCGCGACGAGGCGCACGTCGGACTGCTTGGTCACAAGCCGGTTTCCACGGTAAGCACAGAGGTGAAATGACATGAATGACGGCACGAAGTATCGAGCTTGGGCAGAAAGTCAGCAGGTTGAACGCCGAGCGAAACCCGGCCATCTCCTGATGCCGTTGCTCGTCCTCATGTTCGCAGTCACGACGCTCGTGTGGTTGCCCCTGACAACTGCCGCTTGCTCGATAGTGGTTGCAGGATTGCTGTTCGGCACTGTCCTGCAAGCCAGTTCGCATTCAACAGAACCTTCGACAGACATAACGCGAGGAGCTCGGAATGACCTCCCAACTTTCGACTGACGTCTTCACCTCGGAGTGGTCCGCAGACGGAGCGGTCGTCGTGTGCATCGATGGATCCCCGCTGCGCACCGACGTGATCACGTGGGCGGCCGAGTTCGCGCATCGCCACAGTCTCTGGATGCGAATAGTTTTCGTAGCTCCGAACACCGCAGATCCGAACACCGGCGATCCGAATACCTCGGCATCACCGACCGGCCTGTTCATGGAAGCCATTCAGATCGCAGAGTCGGTGTCGCCAGATCTTCGGATCCGGACCGATCTGATCTCCGGGGAGAACACCGCAATCCTCACCGCGTTGACGTCCGAGGCCGCCTTGATCGTCAACCCCTTGATCGTCACTCAACAGGACGATCTCACTGCACCCGCCCCGGCATGTTCATTCGCAACAGTCGGAACTTCGTGTGAAAGCCAGGCTACGGCTGATCTTCCCGTTGTCGTCGGTTTGGACGGAAGCGCCTACAGCGAAAGCGCTCTGGCCATTGCATTCAAGGAAGCCGAGGCCGCGAACACCGAACTGGTCGTCGTGCACGCTGTCCCGCCGGAGGCCGAGCTGAGTCGAAACTTCGAAGCCGGGCACGCGCCCCAGCATTCGACGCCGCTGACGTGGCAACTTTCAGGTTGGGCCACGCTCTACCCCGGCGTCACCATCCGACAGATCGAGTACGACGGCCCTTCGGTTGCCATTCTGGAACAACTCTCCACCGAGGCACGGCTTCTCGTCGTGGGCCGGCGCGGCCGAGGTTCGTTCGACGACACCGCTCTCGGCACCACGAGCAGTGCAATGATTCGAAAAGCTCACTGCCCGGTCATCGTTGCGAGCGAAGCCTGAATTGGATCCTCGCTCGGTCAGAAGCCGTAACTGTGGATGGGTGCGAGCTGACCGGCGTGGTGGGCTTCGATCACGAAACGCTCGTGGTCGACCAACTTCTCCGGGAGTTCGTCAACCGGCCACCACCGCAGATCTGCAGATTTCAACGGCTCCATCCGGCGTGGTTCACCCGACCACGTGCGGCATTCGTAGAAGAAGTCCACTCGATGATCCACCGGGTCGACCCCTTCCGCATGTCGGCGATGCAACACGGTGAGTGGCTTCAGTTCCGAGGAAAGCAGCTCCACGCCAAGTTCTTCCGCGGCCTCCCTGACAGCCGCATCGAGTGCCGACTCCCCCAGTTCGACGTGTCCCGCAGCAGCGTGAGCCCAGTATCCGTCCATGAAACCGGTGCCCTCACGCAACTGCAACAGCACCTCCGGCCGTTGCGCCGGGTTGCTTCGACGAAACATCACGTACACCCGCGAGAACAAAGCTCGCGGGGCGCCGACGGCTAATCTGCTGAATCAGTTGACGTCGAACCTGTCGAGGTCCATCACCTTGGTCCAGGCGGCAGCGAAGTCCTCGGCGAACTTCTGCTTCGCGTCTTCGCTGGCGTACACCTCGGAGAGTGCGCGCAGTTGCGAATTCGATCCGAAAACAAGGTCGACCGCAGTTGCCGTGTACTTCGGAGCTCCAGTCGCCCGATCAACCCCGTCGTAGACGTTCTCATCCGTCTTCGACGGCTTCCACTCGGTACCCATGTCGAGAAGGTTGACGAAGAAATCGTTGGTCAACGTCTCGGGACGGTCGGTGAACACCCCGTGGCCGGTCTTGCCGAAGTTCGCGTTCAGCGCGCGAAGTCCGCCGACCAGAACTGTCACCTCGGGCGGGGTCAGCGACAGCATGTACGCGCGGTCGACCAACAGAATCTCTGCCGGAATCTTCTCCCCTCCCTTGAGGTAGTTCCGGAATCCGTCGGCCCGGGGTTCGAGTACCTCGAACGAGTCGACGTCTGTCTGCTCCTGAGTCGCATCCGTACGTCCCGGCGTGAACGAGACCGTGATGTCTTGTCCGGCGTTCTTCGCGGCCTGCTCGACTGCCGCTGTACCACCCAGAACGATCAGGTCGGCAAGTGAAACCTTGGCTCCACCAGCCTGGTTGAATTCCTGCTGAACTCGCTCGAGGGTCTGAAGCACCGCGGAGAGGGCTGCGGGCTCGTTGACTTCCCAGTTCTTCTGCGGCTCCAGGCGAATTCGAGCACCGTTGGCGCCGCCGCGCATGTCAGTGCTGCGGAAGCTCGCGGCCGACGCCCACGCGGTCGACACCAACTGTGAGACGGACAGCCCGGAATCGAGAAGTCGACTCTTGAGGATCGCGATGTCCGCGTCCCCGATCAGTTGATCATCGGCCGAGGGAACGGGGTCCTGCCACAACTGCGGTTCGGGAACCCACGGTCCAAGGTAGCGCGTGACCGGTCCCATGTCGCGATGCAGGAGCTTGTACCAAGCCTTGGCGAACTCTTCAGCGAATTCTTCGGGATGATCGAGCCAACGCCGTGTGATTTTCTCGTACGTCGGATCCAGGCGTAGGGAGAGGTCGGTGGTCAGCATCGTCGGAGTACGTCCGGCCGACGAATCGAACGGATCCGGGATCGTGCCGGCCCCCGCGCCATCCTTCGGGATCCACTGCCAGGCACCCGCCGGGCTCTTGGTCAGCTCCCAGTCGTATCCGTACAGAATCTCCAGGAAAGTGTTGTCCCACTTCGTCGGAGTGGGAGTCCACACGACCTCGAGACCACTGGTGATCGCGTCCTTACCCACGCCCGTACCGAAGGCGCTCTTCCAGCCCAGTCCCTGTTGCTCGACGGGTGCGCCTTCCGGTTCGGGTCCGACGAGGTCGGCCGGACCGGCACCGTGTGTCTTGCCGAAGGTGTGGCCGCCGGCGATCAGCGCGGCCGTTTCCACGTCGTTCATCGCCATGCGAGCGAAGGTTTCTCGGATGTCGCGGGCGGCCGCTACCGGGTCCGGTTGTCCGTTGGGTCCTTCGGGATTGACGTAGATCAGGCCCATCTGAACTGCGCCGAGCGGTCCGGACAGCTCACGGTCTCCGCTGTAGCGCTCGTCGCCGAGCCAGGTGTCCTCAGGACCCCAGTAGATCTCCTCGGGCTCCCAGATGTCTTCTCGGCCGAAGCCGAAGCCGAAGGTCTTGAACCCCATCGACTCCAGAGCGCAGTTGCCTGCGAACACCAGCAGGTCGGCCCAGGAAACCTGCTTTCCATACTTCTGCTTGACCGGCCAGAGCAGGCGACGTGCCTTGTCGAGGCTGGCGTTGTCCGGCCAACTGTTGAGCGGGGCGAAACGCTGAGCGCCCTGACCGCCACCGCCGCGGCCGTCTGCGATGCGATAGGTGCCGGCAGCATGCCAGCTCATACGCACGAAGAGTCCGCCGTAGTGTCCGTAGTCGGCCGGCCACCAATCCTGCGACGCCGTCATCAACGCGATGACGTCGCGCTTGAGTGCCTCGACATCGAGTTTGGCGAATTCCTGGGCGTAATCGAAGTCGGCACCCATGGGATTGGATTTCGACGAATGCGAATGCAGGACAGAGAGATCCGGCTGATTCGGCCACCAGTCGCTGTTCGTTCTCGGACGATTCCCGGTAGGTGTCGGAGACGGGATTGCGGGGTTTTCACTTTCGCTGGTGCTCTCGGTGTTTCCATCGTGAGCAACCGGGCAACTATCGGACACGGTAATCCCTCCATGAGCGAGTAGAACGGACTTCGATCACGGGTGTGATCGCAAACTCTGAGTTGTCGAACAGTCGGCACACAGGCCCCAGTAAATGACCTCGGCTTCATCGAGGACGAAGCCGTTGCGCGCCGACGGCGTCAAACACGGTGCCTCTCCGACTGCGCAGTCGACATCGGCAACGACCCCGCAGGACCGGCAGACGACGTGATGGTGGTTGTCGCCGACGCGGGACTCGTACAGCGCCACCGATCCGGACGGTTGGATCCGCCGTATCAGCCCGGCGTCGGTGAGAGCGTGCAACACGTCGTAGACCGCCTGCCGAGATACCCCCGGCAAAACTGCCCGCACAGCATCTAAAATCGTCTCGGTGGCTGCATGTGGGCGTGCATGCACAACCTCGAGCACCGTGACTCTGGGACGAGTCACGCGAAGCTCAGCGTTACGCAGTTGGGCTGCATAATCCGGCGTCGAAGGCACCTTTCCACTATTGCGCAATCTTCTGGACTGAACCCAGACTTTCGCGAAATTCTTGCCCGATCGAGCTAATGGCCCTGCGAACAATCCGTCCGGTCACCCGTCACCGCAACAAGTACAACGCAGGCTCGCCCGCGAGCCCCGAGTTATCGTCCGACACCAGAACCTAAATGCGGCGGTGGTCGGGCGACTCCGTTCATTTTCGTGACTTCGACGCATTCAGCGCAACGACTGCGGTGTTCAAGACTTCATCGGGACCAGTTCTACGATCGGGATCGTGCGAGATGTCTTGTTCTGGTAGGCGGTGTAACGCCCCTTGTTCACGGCGTCGAGTGTCGACCACCGTCGCGCGTAATCCGGATCGGTCGGCAGGGTGACGCGCGCGCGAACTCGTGTACTGCGTAAGCCGATCTGCATCTCGCACACGGGTTGTGCGGTGAGGTTGGCAAGCCAGTCAGGTGGCTTGGCTGCTCCTCCGGCGGAGGCGACCACCAGATAGGTTCCGCCATCGCGTGCGTAGGTCAATGCCGAAACTCTCGGCAGACCGGATTTGCGACCGAGGGTGCGTATCAGAAGGGTGGGGTTGCCGAAGAGGAGACGGTGCCCGACCAGCCCACCGGTACGCATGTAGATCCATTTGTGGGCACGCAAGATGTGATGATAGATATCGCTCATGACGGTCCTGAAGTTTCTCTCGCAGAGGGATTCTGTCGGTGGCGGCAGCTCACGTTGATTTCCCGCGGTTGCGCTCGAGCATGTGAGGGTCACAGGACCCGCGGCCGTAGACGGCTGGTCGTGAACAACGGAGTAAGTGGGCGTACCGGGACAGGCGGCACCCACACGCCCGGCAGGTCGACGCGGTGCAGCCGAGCTTCGACCACCCGGCCGATTCCCATCTGGTCCAGTGGGTCTCTTTCTGAACCAAACACTTCCAGCGCGAATTCGTCGATGCGCCGTACCTCGAGCACGCTCTCACGTGGAGTGAAGGCGACCAACCAAGGCGGCAGCATGCCCGCGACGCCGACGACATTGCGGTGCGGTCGGGCGAGGATCGGCGGTGGGTCGGTGATGACGTCGCCCACGCGGCCGCTCATGGTGAGCAGCTTGTGCCCACGCCGGGTTGCTGCTGTGCGGATTTCGGTATCGGTGACCGTCCACTCGATCTCACCCAGTTTCTTCGGGTAGCCAAGAAGTTCACGGCCGATGATCAGGGCTACGTCGTCGTCGAGAATCATCCACGGGCAGTGAATTCCGGTGCCCTGCACTGTCTTGATGTGAACGAACAGTCCGGCCTCGTGATAGCCGGGTGACTCGAAATTGTTGTCCGGGAAACAGGCGGTGAACAGGTCGGCGCGCGCCGGTTCGGCCAGCCGTACCCCCGCAGGAAGCCATTGCTTCATGATGTCGGGGTCGATTTCGACGGTGGCGCTGAAGTAGTGAGCGTCGCGGTAGAGGCTGCGCCGCGGATCGCCGAGTGTCAGTGTGCGGCGCAGGTCCGTCCGGAGTGAGYGACCCACAGTCCTGACGGCAGGTTCCCAGCCCATCTCATTTGACCCTTCGGTAGACGGTACGCAGAATCGGCCCGATCAGCCCTCGCGGGGTGTATTGGCCACCGACGGTCTGCAGTTTGGCGAACGCGCCGGGGACCACGCGGCGGCGACCGGCCGCCAGCCCGACGATTGCTGCCGTTGCGGCTTGTTCGGCACTGACCCACAGCGGGCCCGGCAACAGGCCGTCGAGCTTCGGGACCTCTGCTACCTCGGCGTACTCCGTACGTACTGGGCCTGGCGCGAGTAGCGTGCATTGCACTCCGGTGCCGACGAGCTCACTGTGCAGCGATTCGGCGAGGGTGTTAGCGAATGCCTTGCTCGCCGCGTAAGTAGCGTTGTTCGGTCCGGGTTGGTTGCCGGCGGTAGATCCGGTGATCAGAATCGCGCCCACGCCGCGCGCCAGCATGGGTGACAGTACAGCGAGGATGAGGTCGTGCACAGCAACGGAATTCAGTTCGACCTGTTGGCGTTCTCGCTCCGGGTTCGCGGTCGTGAGCTCCCCGTAGGTGGCGAATCCGGCGTTGTTGCACAGTATTGCGACATCTCTGGTCGCGAGCTCGTCACAGAGCTTCGCGCGCTCGGCACGGTCGGACAGATCGACGCTTCGGATCTCGACCTCGATGCCGTAACGCTGGGCCAACCGCGCGGCCAGCTCACGCAATCGATCCTCGCGACGGGCTACCAGGATCAACGAGTATCCGCGCCGCGCCAGGCCTTCGGCGAGGGCGAGACCGATGCCGGAGGACGCACCGGTGACGACAGCTCGCGTGGTTGAGGTGGGTGGGGTAAGGCTCATGGTTCGCTCCTGGGTGATCAGAATTGGGTGAGCGCGCGGGCAGTCACGGCGGTACCAGCAGCGATCAGAGTGCGAACTGCACCCGGTTGACGTACCTGCTCCGCACCTGCCGCAATCCGGCGGAAATTCGCCGCATGCCAGGCGAGTTGGAGATAGGAATTGATTGGTGTGGCGCCGGGCAGCGGAACGCGTGGCGCAGTCGGAAGCACCTGCGGCTCACTGGTCCCGGACAGCAGGTCGGCCGCGATTGTCGGCCGCACGGCGAATGGTCGGCCGAGCCCGATCACATCCACGACGCCCTGAGCGAGCACGTCGCGGATGAAGTCGCGGGTGCGTACACCGCCGGTCAACATGAGCGGCATAGCAGTACGAGCGCGCAGGCTTTCGGCGTAGCGCAGGAAGTAAGCCTCCCGGGCTCGGGTGCTGTCCTGCACGACGCCGGTCATGGCTGGAGCCTCGTAGTTGCCGCCGGAGATCTCGAGCAGGTCGATGCCGGCCTTTTCCAAAGCGAGCGCGACATCGAGCGACTCGTACTCCTCCAACCCGCCGTGCTGGAAGTCTGCTGAGTTGAGCTTGACCGACACAACGGACTCCGGGCCGATGGCTGCGCGAACGTCAGCGATCACCTCGAGCAACAGGCGACTCCGGTTCTCCGGGCTTCCGCCGTAGCTGTCGGTGCGCTTGTTCGCGACAGGTGAGAGGAACTGCGACAGGAGGTATCCGTGCGCGGCATGGACCTGCACTCCCGAAAATCCGGCTGCCACGGCCAGTTCCGCGGTTCGGGCGTAGCGGCGACGTAGGAAGGCGATGTCGCCGAGCGAGAGTTCCCGGGGTTTGCGCAAATTGAATCCGAGCGCCTGCGGCCGCAGTGCCGACGGGCCGACCGGGCGTCGATGCAGTGGTCCCACGGCGACTCGTCCGGGGTGGTTGATCTGCATGACCATCACCGCACCCTCTCGGGATCCTGCCCGGGCCCAGTTGCCGACGGCTTCGAGGTGGCGGTCGTCTTCGAGGGTCACGTTGCGTGGCTCGACGTAGGCGCGACGGTCGATCATGACGTTGCCGGTGATGAGCAGGCCTGCACCGCCTCGTCCCCAGGCGCTGTAGAGGCGGGTCAGGTTCTGGCTGGGTGAGCCGTCGATCGCGGCGAGTTGTTCACTCATCGCGGCCTTGGCGATGCGGTTGGGCAGGGTAACGCCGCATGGCAGCGTGAGTGAACTGGCAGCGGTGCAGGGTGCGTGCTTCTTGGGTGGCATGGTTACTCCTGTTGTTGTGGTGGAGAATTGAAGGTCAGGCGTTGCGGTGCGCGGCAGCGAGGATCGGTCGCCGGATGCTGCCGGGAAAAACAGGCTGCGGGTCGGGAATTGTCGGCGTAGTCGGTGGGTCGGCGAGGGCACCGAGAAGCTTCGAGCGGAGTGTGACCAGTTGGGTCATGATCCGGACCGACCACCGGCCGCGCCGCATTTCCCAGCGCAATTCGGGGCCACCGGCGAGGATTTCTCCGGATGGCTTGGACAGATACGAGTAGAGATCACCGACTGGTGTATGCAGTTGTTGCTGCAGTATCGCGGCCTCGGCGAGCAGGCGTGAACTGTTCATCAGCAGCATCCCTGCACCCGAGCGCGGGGCGACCAGTCCCGCGAAATACAAATTGGCCAGCCCCGGGGCGAAGGTGTGTGACACCAGGCGCGGTTGCCCGTTATCCCATGTGAGCAGTCCGTCGCGCAGGAAGGGGAAGGTGGTCTTGAAGCCGGTAGCCCAGACGATGGTGTCGTATTCGCCGCTAGTGCCGTCGGTGAAATGCACTGTACGTCCGTCGAACCGGGATATTTCCTGCCTGACTGCAATGCGGCCGTGTTTGAGGAAGTAAGGCAGTTGCTGGTTGACTACCAGATCTTGATCGAAGATACGGTGCTTCGGCTTTTCCAGCCCGAAACTGCGAAAACTTCCCATTCCGACAGCAACGATCATTCGGAAGACTATCTCCTGCAACACTTTTGGAACGGGAATCGAGCCCACGTCGAACTTGCTGCTAGGGACACCGAGGACGTACTTCGGAATGAACCAGTAGCTACGGCGCAGTGAAATCTCCGCGGTGCCGAAGGTCAGCGCGGCTTCTACCGCCAGGTCACAACCGGAGTTTCCCGCACCCACCACCAACGTGCACGAGCCGTCGAGGTCAGCAGGGCGCTTGTAGTTCTTGGAATGGATTTGTTTGCCGGTGAATTCGCCCGGGTACGCGGGAATGTTGACATCCCAGTAGTGACCGTTGGCGATCACGACGCCGACATACTCGCGCACCGTGCCGTCTCCGAATTCCACCCGCCACCCGGCTCTTCCCGAAGTATCGAGTGGCGCCACATCGGCAACCAGCGTGTTGAATTCGATCCGGTGATCCAGGCCGAACTCGGCAGCGAAGGCGCGCAGGTACTCGCACATCTGTGCGGCGCTGGGAAAGTCCGGGTAGTCGTCGGGCATCGGATAGTCCGGATACCCGGTGACGTCCTTCGAACTGATCAGATGCGTGGAGTCGTACACCCCGTGCGACCAGTTTCCGCCGATCGCAACGGCGGCCTCGACGTGGTCGTAGTCCAAGCCGAGATCCGCGTAGGCCTTTGCCACCGCCAGCCCGGTGTATCCAGCTCCGATAATGCAGTACCGAGTCACGGTTGCAACCTTCCCTTAAAGCTACAGTCTGTGTAGCTACAGTCAGTGTAGTATTTGCCCAGGCGTTGTTGCATGTCAAGCAACGCCGTGACGGAGAGGCGGCAAACGATCATGACCGAACGACGGAACCGGGCGTATGCACCGCGAATGGCTCCTGAACAACGTCGGGAACAGCTACTGGACGCAGTCCTGCGGGTGATCGTCGAACAAGGCGTCCACAAGGTGTCCATCGACACCGTGGCGAAGGAAGCGGGCGTCAGTCGCCCCGTCGTCTACGGCCACTTCGACGACTCCGACCAACTGCTGCGCGCTTGCCTCGACCGCGAGGAGAACGCAGCACTGACGCAACTCGCCAACGTGGTGCCTCTTCGCACGCAGGACCCGATCCACGCGATGACAGAAAGCCTCGAAGTTTTCCTTACAGCCGTCTTGGCCGCACCCAACCGGTGGCGGGCGGTCTTCCAGCTCGCCGACTCGAGCACGCCAACCTTTCGTAGACGCCTCGAGAACGGCCGCCAGGCGCTCATCGCAGCACTGACGGACTTCGTACGAGCGGCAACACCTCCGGATCGACTTCCCGCCGTCGATGTCGACCTCACCGCCCGCACCATGTATGCACTTTTCTGGGAAGCCGGTCGCTTGGTTTTGGCGGAACCGAAATCCTTTCCACCACAGCGCATTCGCGATTATGCCGACCTCCTCATTCCTGCACTGCCCGCATTCCACGAACCGAACAGGACCCCTGAACGATCTGCATGAGGAAGCGCGAGAACTCCGATCGAACGCTGCCTCCTGGCCCTCGGACGTCCCCGTAGCGTCTTCAGGCGTGTTACGTTCCGGCAGATTGAACGGTCAACTCAGGGGAGCGCGACAAGTGGAGTTCAGCAGTACCGAACCGGACGAACGACGCGAGAATCATTGCCAGGGGAATTCCGAGTTAGTACGCACCCGCGACGGCCGATACCTGCACACGATGGTGCTGCCAGGGCCCCGCAAGCGGTCCGTGACCGTCGTCTTCGAAGCCGGTGCGGCGGCAAGCCGATCCGGGTGGGCTTTGGTTCAACCAGCAGTCGGCAAAATGGACTCGCGCCGTCGTCTACGACCGTTCCGGACTGGGACGCAGTGCCGTCGATGCGCACCCGCGCACGCTACGGCGGATGGCTGACGATCTGGGCAACGTACTCGATCACTTCGGCCCGGGCCCGTTCGTCTTGGTCGGCCACAGCGCCGGCGGACCCATCGTCCGGGCTGCAGCGGCCGCTCACCCCGAACGGATTGCGGGCATCGTGCTTGTCGATCCGACTGGCGAGGCTGCAGACCTGCTGTTCAGCCGGATGTTCCGTCTGATGGAGCGGGTGGCCATCGCAGCGAACATGGTCTTGGCACGAACCAAACTGATGCCGCGACTGTACAAGACGATGACCGACGCTTTGCCGGACGACGCGCGCAGAGATATGGAGTTGGAGGGATTTACCGTCACGATGGTCCGCACGCATGCCTCGCAAACCGAAACCTTCATCGACGACTTGTACAAGTTCAGAGCTGACCCACCCGCGCTCGGCGGGATTCCGGTCACTGTCATCTCCGGCGCGCGAACAGGATCCGGCATGAATGCCACAGTGAGGGCGGCCGCGAATGCTTCCCACGAGTACCGGGCCGAACAATCTCCACAGGGCCGCCACGTCATCGCCGAGCGCTCCGGCCACTATGTCCCCATCACAGATCCGGAAATCATCGCCCAGGAAATACACCGCCTCGTCGATGGCACGCAAGAGTCCTGAACATTCGAGATCAGCGTTGCGTTGAAGCCTGTTGCCACCTCGCGGTTCCACAAACTCCGACAATCTCCCCTTCGTCCAACTACCGTGAAAGAGAGAATCCGCCGAGGTCAGGAGTGATCGTGCCCAAACTGGAGATCAAGAGGAAGTCAGAACTCTCACGGCAGGAAGTCGCCGACCGACTCATCGCCCTCGGCCAAGCCCTCGCCAGCGGATCCGAAGTGGAGCTGGGGTCGGGTGGGGACTCGATCGAAATCAGTGTTCCGGAACAGGTTCGGTGGGAACTCGAGATCGAAGTCGACGGCAACGAAGTCGAGATAGAAATCGAGATTCACTGGCGCGACGACCCTCAGGAAGAATCAGAAGTGAAGTCTCCGACGCCCGCCAAAGCAGTTCGTCGCAGCCGACCGCGCAAGAGCACTGCGAAGTAACTCGTCGCGAACACGGTTGTCAGGTGGTTACGGAGACGCCGACACCTCGAGAGACACAACGCGCAGCAGTGCTCGGAGATCACTTTCGATCCGTCGAAACAGTTGATACACAACGATGAATCCGGCGATCCCGCCCAGACACAGCGCACGGACGGTTGCGTTGAGTTCCTCCCCGGCCCCGGAACCGACAAAACTGAGTCCCGCGATTCCCACCAGTGGAACCGACGCCGCGACTGCGAGGTAACGCGTGCTGCTCCGACCCAACGAGCGAATATCGCGTCCGTCGTCGCTTCGTAACTCGCCGTGTGACAACAAGATCGGATACAGACATCGAACCGAGTAGTACGTCAGGATGAAGAACGGATACGCGACTGCGACGGCGCCGCACACTGCCAGCGACGACATCAGGTGCACGTATGCTCGTTGCGGAATACCTCCGGCGGCAATCTGCAACGCAACTGGATATGCGATACCGGCCAGGACCCACAGACCGAATGCGATCACCACCGCGCGGTGTCCGACGTTCAGCGTCGCGGTACGGGCTTTGTTCAAGACCTCCGCGCTGTACGTCTGACCGTGACGCAGTCCGTGAGGCACAGTGAGCGCAAGCCGGCACCAATACAGGATCGCCGCGGCACCGAGTGAGAACGCGGCCACCCCGATGACCAGATGAACCTGCTCGAGGTGCTGCTGAGCCTGGGGCGAGAGTCCCGAGATGATCAGCATCTTGTTGTAGTAGTAGTTGTAGCCTGCCGCCAGGAGATTCGGAATTCCGATCGCGGCCAGAAGAATCGGCAGTGCCCACTTCCACAACGTCGAACGCGGGCTCCCTTCCGGCGGGTCCACCAGGTTCCGGGCAGACCGGTCCAGGCACAGTGCGAACTGACGGGCAAGCTTTCGTCCGCCAGACCACCTTCCGTCCCTCTCGGGCGAAAGAGACTTCACCAGCACTCGGCGCAGCGCCGGCGGACAGTCGTCCGGTAACCGGGCCTCGGCCGCGGGATCCACCCCACGCCGACGTGCCTCGAGCGCCTTCTTGGGCGACGGTGGGTTCTCCCCCGTGCCGTCGTCCGTGAAAAGCCTACTCCCGGTGAGGAGTTCCCACAGCATCACGCCGAGTGCATAGATGTCGCTACGGGTGTCGAGTGTGCCGGGAGACCCCACGGCACAGGCCTCCAACTGCTCTGGAGACATGTAGGCAAGCGAGCCTCCGACAAAACATGCTGCATCCTCGGTCGAAACCTCCTCGCTCGAACTGACGTTGAAGTCGGCGAGTTTGGGAATGCCTTCGACACTGAGAAGTACGTTCGCCGGCTTGATGTCCCGATGTAGTACGCCGTGCTCACGCGCGTATTCGAGGGCGTCGGCCAGTCTCATTCCCATCCAGGCCACGGTCTCCGGCCACGACATCGCTGCGATCTCGCTCCGTAGGCTCGTCTCGCTCGGTTTCATCTCTCCCTTCTTCGCCAGGGTGTGATCGATGGCGTCGAGAAGTAGTTGTCCGGACCGCTGAGCCTGCGGTGTCACGCGGACAAGTTTGACCACGTCGAGCAGGGTCCCGCCTGGCACGTATTCCATGAACAGAACTCGCAGTGCGCGTTCCTCGAGCAGCCGTTGGTCGAAGACACGAACGATGTTGGGATGGTCGAGTTGGGCGAGAGTCTGCGGTTCGACCCCGACGTTGCGCGAGATCTTCAATGCGACCCACCGCTGCATCGAAAGTTGCCGAGCAAGGAACACTCGGGCAAACGCTCCGTGCCCGAGTTCCAACACCAGTTCGAAATCGTCGAGGTGCTGCCCGATCTCGAACTCGTCGAAACCCGAGAGCCCCAACATCATGACATCTTCGCGTCCGGCCATCGAATCACGGTCGAACAACCGCTCGAAACTCTCTGCCTGCAAGGGGAACTCGCTGAGATAGTCGGCTGCTACGACGTTCTCCCCACTCTGCTTCCGCAGCCGGAACTCCTCGTACAGGAGCTCGGCCGGAAGTGGTTCTTCGAGTAGTTCGGGATACTCGGCACAGTAGTCCGTGAGTCGTTTCGGGCGATCATTTTTCAGCCAGCGATACTCCATGTCGATCCCGACCAATTCGATCAACGCCGCCCGACGAATCTTGGCCGGATCGGGCAGATAGTCGCTCAGGTCGGACGGGGTTCGTCCCTCCTCCCAATCCCCGACAAGTCGCCCGAGGCCGTCGGCACCGTTCTGTCGGTCACGCACCACCGGCGGTGCGGACGGGCGCAACTCGGTGACGGTGCCCCGTTCGGTCAGGGGCCCGCTCGCGATTGTCGCGTCAACGGCCTGCGCACCACGTTCATTCATGACACTTCTGTTCCGCACCTCGATCACGATGAATCGGGGTGACTCACTTCAGCGTAACCCCGGCGGTACCCCAGACCCCAGCGAAACTATTGGGGGTGAACCGGCAGATTCGTGCCGATACCGACAAGTACTTCGCGATCTTTGATCTTGACGCGATCACGCCCATACTTCACACCGAGATCACGTTCGGCGGCATCGATGCGAAGCCATCCGTCCCAATCGACGGACACGACGTTGCCGGCCCCGAGGAGCCTCGCGATCCCGCTTCGGTCTGCTCGCCGCTCGCCTACCGAATCCAGCTGGTGCAGCATCGTTTCGACGGTCTGGCGAGCATCAGGCCGCGCCGCGCCGATCAGCCCGGCGGCACCTCGCTTCATCCACCCGGTCACGAACAAGCCCGCAACCGGTGAGCCGCTCTCGTCGACCACAGCGCCGCCCCGATGCGCAACGGTGCCGCGCCCGTGATCGAAAGGCACCCCGACAAGTGGCGTTCCGAGGAATCCGATTGCCCGGTACACAGCGTGAACCGGATAGTCGGTACAGGTGTCCGAAGCGGTGACGTGACCGTAGCCGTCCGGGACTGTCCGCTCGACGCGGAGTGCTTCGACTTTCCCACTGCCGAGAATCTCCACGGGCTGTCGGTAGAAGTGCAGGTGAACTCGACGCTGGGCAGTTCGGTCGGCAGGTGCAGTGTCCGCGAAACCACGGAGTGTCTCGACTGCCAGTCGGGCGTGCACCGACTGCTTTGCCATCCGCTCGATATGCCGGTCCGGTGCGACATCGGCAGCGTCGACGACGACATCGACGCCTGGCAGTTCACCGAGAGCGCGCAACTCGTTCGGGGAGAAGCGAGCGTCGGCTGGTCCGCGCCGGACAAAGATGTGCACTTCGCGAACACGACTGCCTGCCATCCCTTCCCGAACTTCGGCCGATACGTCCGTGGCCTGCAGCGATTTCGCCTCGGCGAGAAGCATTCGGGTGACATCGAGTGCGACGTTGCCACCTCCGATCACCGCAACCGATTCGGCGTTCAGCGGCCACTGCAGCGAACTGTCCGGGTGATCGTTGTACCAACCGACAAAATCGGCGGCCCCGAATGAACCGGGAAGCTCGACGCCTGGAATGTCGAGTAGTGCATCCCGCGGCGCACCGGTTGCAATGATCACCGCGTCGTAGGAAGAGCGTAGGTCCTCGACGGAAAGGTCCTTTCCGATCTCTACGTTGCAGAACAGCCGGAAGTCACTGGCGACCAGCACGGTGTGCAGAGAATCGACGAACTTTTCGGACTCGGCGTGCCCTGGGGCGAGACCGTAGCGCACGAGTCCGTACGGCGTCGGTAGACGCTCGAACATGTCTATCTTGGTGCCAGGAGCCAGTTCAGCGAGAGCGCCGGCAGCGTGGATTCCCGCCGGCCCCGCTCCGACGATCGCGACCCTGAGCGGTGGTGAGAAAATCCGGGGCGCCGCCGGCGGGGATACCGCTGAACCTCTAGCGTTGATCATGCCCCGAGGCTAGGACCTCAACTGCGCTGGAGATCAAGTCCGCTTTTCAAAAACCCGCTTTTCAGTAACCCGCTTTTCAGTAACCCTGCTCGGCCGGCTTGTGCTCGGTTGTGTAGCGGTAGAAGTCCGCTAGTTGGAGTTCACCGGCCGCTGCCTCGTCGACGACGACTGTTACGTGCGGATGCAACTGAAGTACCGATGCCGGGCAGAACGCCGACACCGGACCTTCAATCGCAGCCCGGACCGCGGGGGCTTTGCGCGCCCCCTCCGCAATCAGCACAAGATGCTTTGCATCACTGATGGTTCCGAGACCCTGCGTGATCACGTGATGCGGCACATCGGCTGGGTCTGCGAAGAACCGCGCGTTGTCGGCGCGGGTCCTCTCGGTCAAGGTCTTCACTCGGGTACGCGATGTGAGTGAGGAGGACGGCTCGTTGAAGCCGATGTGCCCGTTGAGACCGATGCCGAGAATCTGCACGTCGATGGGACCGTTGTCGACGATGGCAGCGTCGTAACGCCGTGCAGCTTCACTGGGATCGGCGGCTCCCCCATCGGGGCTGAACACTCGCGCATTGTCGATGTCGAGGTGATCGACGAGTTCCGTGCGGATGGTGTGCGCGTAGGACTGCGGCTGATCGGGCGTGAGACCTACGTACTCGTCGAGAAGATACGCGCTCATCGCCGCGAACGACACTCCCGATTCTCGATGCCGCTTGATCAGCTCCCGATACGTGTGCAGCGGTGACGATCCCGTCGCGAGGCCGAGCGTCCGGGCTCCGTTTTCGATTGCGCCGCAAACGATGTCGGCAGCGAGTCGCCCGCCGTCTTCCGGACTGGGAACTATGACGATTTCCATTCAGGCTTCCTCTCTGCTCTTGCCGGCTCCGACGATGGCTTCGCGTACGGAACCCGAAGCGCGATCCAACAATTCGGATGCTTCGGCGAAGTCGCATTCGGCCAACAACATGACGACCGCTGCCTTCACATGACCGTCGGCATTCTCGATGGTCTCCGAAGCGATCTCGGTATCCACTCCGGTGGCTGCCGCGACGATCCGGTTTGCACGATCGACCAGTTTGGCGTTGGTAGGCCGAAGGTCGACCATCAGGTTGTGAAACGCCTTGCCGGAACGGACCATGCTTGCCGTCGAAAGCATGTTGCACACCATCTTCTGTGCAGTCCCGGCCTTGAGCCTCGTCGATCCGGTGAGGATCTCGGGGCCGGTCTCCACTTCGATGGCCACTCCGGCGTGCGAACTCATTGCCGCATTTCGGTTGCACGAGACTGCCACTGTTGCGGCGCCGAGTGCGCGGGCATGATCAAGTCCCCCGATGACATAGGGAGTACGACCACTCGCCGCCAGACCCACCACGACGTCCGTGGCGTTCAACGAGATTGCGTCGAGGTCGGCCCCAGCCGCTCGCGGATCGTCCTCTGCTCCCTCGACGGCGTTCAGAAACGCTCCCGGGCCACCGGCGATGATTCCGATCACCTCGCCTGGATCGGTCCCGAAAGTCGGAGGGCATTCCACCGCGTCGAGCACTCCCAGACGCCCACTGGTCCCAGCTCCCAGGTAGATCAGCCGACCACCTTGTGCCCGAGCGGTGACGATCGAATCGACTGCGGCTTCGATGGCCGGTAACACCGCCGCGACCGCGTCGGCCACGATTGCGTCCTGCTGGTTCATCACCGTCAGCAGATCCGACACCGACATGACGTCGAGATCGCGGGTGAGAGGGTTCGGTCTCTCGGTAGACAGCATGTCCAATTGCATTGTGGCGAGTCCTCCTCGATCAAATTTCACTACGACGACTCCTCGTCAGTAATCACAGCGACGACTCCTCGTCAGTGACGCTTCGAAGCAATGGCATCATGACTGCGTTGCAGCGCAGACAGGGCGCTCGGCAGCGAGTGCGCGACCATCGCAAAAATTGTGTCGACTACCAATAGCTGGCCGGTGCGGCTTGCCATTGCTGCCGACCGGAAACCGAATTCTCTACCGGCAGTGAGTAGAACGTGGTGTGACTGCACAGCGAGCGTCGACCGCGCCCCGCCGGTGATCGCGGCCGTCGACGCCCCGGTACGACGGGCAAGGGCAAGCGGTTCGACCACATCAGAAGTCTCGCCGGAATGCGAGATTCCCACTGCTATGTCGTCCGGTCCGAGCAAACTGGCGCTGACCATCGCTGCGTCTCGGTCGAGATGAACCCGGCAGTTGACGTCGATACGCGAGAGCTTCAACGTGAGGTCTTGCGCGACGATGCCTGACGCGCCGATGCCGTACACCTCGACCCGGCGGGCGGATCGAATCCGCGACACCACTTCTTCGAGTGCAACAGGGTCAGTCAATTGTGCTGTGCCCTTGAGTTGTTCGGACTCGAACTCGGCGAGTTTGGCCATGACTTCACTGGCAGAGTCGGCGGCAACGATGTCCACACCGAGTGGAATCGAATCACTTGACGCGGAACCGCTGATGGCCGCCAATGCCAGACGAAGCTGGGGATACCCCTCGAAACCGAGCCTTTTGGCTGTGCGGACCACTGTCGCCGTGCTTGTCGACGCTCGTTCGGCAAGATCGTTGACCGTCAGTGTGGACGCCAGGCTGGGGTCGGCTTCGATGATTTCGGCGATCCGCAGCTCGGCAGGTGAGAGGCTGCTCAGTGATGCGCGAATACGAGCAAGCAGGTCGACGGACGCCGGAGCACTCCGGTCCAAAGTCATAACGCCTCGATTCGCATCGTTTTCGGAGCTGACGGCACCGATGTGATTCTAGGCAGCCCACGGCTTCCTGGCGTCAAAGATCCGAGCACACTGGCGTGACGCGCACCGGTGCACGACGCAATACTGCCGGGCAATCCGTGTGCGGTGAGGAAGCCGAGAACCGCGAAAGCCAATGCTTCCTTGATGTCGGAGGTGACTCCGAGTTCGTCCGAAGAGACAAGCGCGATGTCGCCCAGTTCGTCACGGAGCATCGCCATCAACGTCGGATTCTTGGTGCCACCACCTGACACCACCACTTCGGTGGCCGCGAGTGCTTTGACGGAATCGGCGACGGTCCGGGCCGTAAGTGCAGTCAGAGTCGCGACGATGTCTGCCAGAGACAACGACTCGTAGCCCCGCAGAGCGGCGAGCAGATAGTCCCGATGAAACAATTCTTTGCCCGTGCTCTTGGGAGCGGGCTGCGTGTAATACGGTTCGCTCAGTAGATGTGCGAGCAGATCGACGTTCGGCGTGCCGGCTGCACCCAGCGCGCCACCGAGGTCGAACCACTGCTCCCCCGCAGTGAATTCGCTTACCGCCGCGTCGATCAGCGCATTTGCCGGGCCGGTGTCGAAGGCAATCGGTACTGCGGGACCATCTGCCGTCGTACCGCCGCCACCCGGAGCAGTGACGTTCGCGATGCCACCGAGATTGAGCGCGACGGAACCCGAAGTTCTTCCGTTGAGCCACAATACGTCGAACGCGCTGACAAGTGGTGCGCCCTGACCACCCGTCGCCACGTCGCGAGAGCGCAGGTCCGACACGACGGTGCATCCGGTCTTCTCGGCTATCCAGGCCGGCTGCCCGAGTTGGAGAGTGCCCCTTACTTGCGCTCCTTCGACCCAGTGGAACATCGTCTGCCCATGTGAGGAGATCAATTCCGCACTGCCGCCACACAGTTCCGCGTTCGCCCGCGCAGCCACGGCCGCGAATGCCTGCCCGATCTCGGTGTCGAGTTGGCAGATCTGACCGACAGTGGTGGACGCAGGCGGTACCGCAGCGGCCACCGCTGCCCGCAACTCACCGGAATATGGTTCGCTGACCATCCCCAGTGGGGTCAGCACAAGAGTGTCCCCGTCGATCCGGATATCTGCTGCGGCAGCATCGATAGCGTCGTACGAAGTACCGGACATCAGGCCGATGACTCTCATGAAATTTCCCTTACTCGGATCGTTTCGGCATTCGGGCAAGCTGCGGTCAGTCGACGAGTGCCCGCTTGTGGGCATTTCCTCGCAAGGTACTCAAAGCGATCGCGCTGACGGCGCACGTTGCCATCACGAAGTAGGCCGGAATATCGAGATTGGAAGTTTCCTTGATCAGCCATGTGATTATCAGACCGGCGCAGCCCGAAAAGACCGCGTTGGACAGGGAGTATGCGAGTCCTAATCCGGTGTACCGGACCGAGGTGGGGAACATCTCGGAGAGCATGGCGGGTCCGGGTCCGGCGACAAGTCCCACTGCGGCGCCGGCGGCAAACACTGCAAATCCCTTGGCGGTCAGAGACGTCTGCTCATTCTGCAGGACGTTGAGCAGCGGCAACGCAAGGACCAAGATCAAAACGGTGCCGGTGAGCATGACCGCGCGTCTCCCGATGCGATCACTGAGCCCGCCCGCAAGCGGAATCGTCACCGCGAAGCCGGCATTGGCAAGTACCGAAGCAACCAGTGCCTGATGGAATGTCGCGTTGAGTGAACTCTGAAGATAAGTCGGCATCACGACGAGGAACGTGTAACCCGCCGCAGACCAGCCCATCAACCGACCGATGCCGAGCAGGATCGCCCTGGCGGTCTCGCCGACGGTCGGCTGCGCTACCGGCGTCGCCGCATCAACTGTCGGTTCGGACTGGACTGCGCGGGCACGCTCGAACGACGGCGTTTCTTCGAGTCGGAGCCTGAGCCACAGGGCAACCAGGCCCATCGGAAGTGCAAGGAGGAACGGGATGCGCCAGCCCCAGTCGTTGAGCTGACCGGAGTCGAGAACTGTCGCGAGGAGCGCCGCGATTCCGGCACCGGCGAGCAATCCGAGCGCGACCGTGAACGATTGCCACGACCCGTACAGTCCGCGTCGTCCCGGGGGCGCAAACTCGGTCATCACCGACACCGCGCCGCCGAACTCGCCTCCGGCCGACAATCCCTGGAGGATCCGAAGGACCGTCAAGAGCAGCGGTGCCAGAATTCCGACACTCTCGTAGGTGGGGAGCACACCGATCAGGGTCGTCGCACCCGACATCAGCAGAAGAACGATCACCAAGGTGGGGCGTCGGCCGATGCGGTCACCGAGTCGACCGAAGAGTGCGGCCCCCACTGGGCGGAAGAAGAAGGCCAGCGCAAACGACGCGTAGGTCTTGATCAGGCTTTCGAGGTCGCCGGAGCCGTCGGCGCTGAAGAAGTTCGACGCGATGATCGTCGCGAAGAACCCGTACACACCGAACTCGTACCACTCGATGAAATTTCCGACGGAGCCGGCGACGAGCGCCCTGCGCCGTTTGAGCTGCGCACCATCGTTCCGTGTCTGCACTGTGATGCCCATGCCGTCCTCCGTTGACGAAACCCGAATATGCAACAAAGTTTCATCTGAACGGAGTAGAAATGTCAAGAAGTTTCACAATTGGGTTTTCGTGGGTCCCCGAATCCCTACGCTCCTGCGAACGTGAATGCCTCCGCCCGTTCGAACTGGTCGGTGGAGTCTCCGGAGTAGACCGTGCTCTCGTTCGGGCCCAGCCCGAGCTTGCGGACGGGCGTCCCCTCCCCGAGATCCATCGACGCCACATCCACCCAGAACGTATTCGGGGTCATCGCGGACTCGAAGAAATAGAGCGCGCGTTTGTGATCGACCACCGTACGCCAGCGGGTCGACGAGATGTTGGGCTCGTCTGGAGTCGAAATACCCAGCGGCACCGAGACATTGCGAATGACACTGAACGTCGACGCCAACGCGGACCGCGGATCGTCCGTCTGCGGTATCGCATCCACGTAGAACGACGCGCGGGCGAATCTGTCAGCGGCACGGTTCGTTCCGGGCAGCATCACAGTCCCGTTGATCTGCTTCCAGTACTCGTTGACCGCGAGTTGCTGATCGAAGATCGGAGAATTTGTCATCACCTGGTACTCACGGCTGTGATGAATAGTCGCGCGTCCACCGACGTATTCGATGATCGCACTGTCTCCCCTAGCATCCGAGAGTGACATGTGAAGGGTAGCGAGACGGTCTTCACCGGGAACAGCAGCAGTCACGACGGTGAACGGTTCCGCTGCCAACACCTCGACTGCTTCCTGAACTGTCGCAAAACAATCCAGAACATACTGCGCCCACGCTGCGATGGACAGACCCGGAGTCGAGCCGTCGTATGCCGGGTACTCGGACTCGACCAACCACAAGAGATTTGCAGACAGTCCTGCCTCGTTGACCCCATCGGTTGTGCACATGTCGTAGGCCGTTGCGACAACACTTCCGTATTTCGACGTCCACTGAATCGAGTTCGGACCCGCGCAACCCTCGCGCGTCATGCCCCGCGGAAATGCCCAGAGATTGGTTCCGAGATCGACCTTCCAATCCATCGATCGAGCAGTGATCACAGTGTCGTTGGGCCCCAAGTAGACCAAGCGTGTACACATCGAAAACTATCCCTTCCTCACGGCGTGACGATATTGAAACTGGGATCGAAGGTATCCAGCAGCCCTCCCAATGTCTCCAGCGCCGATTCGTCTCCGGTGAGCGAAATCTTCCCGGCTTTGGCAAGTTCCGCAGCCGCGCCCGGTTGCAGAAGTGCGCCGATCAGTGCAGCTTTCGGCCCGGACACCGTCAGTTGCGTGTTCGACGCCGCTCCCCGGCGGGCATTGAGGACGCCGCGCCTGACCCAGGCCGTCCAGGTCTCGTCGTCGTGATCGGTGAACACGAAATCGATGTGGAGGTCGACGTCAGTTGCCTTGTCTCCGATGAGATGCACTGCTACGAAGTCGAACAAGATATCGATGGGCATCGCGAGGACGCTGTCTTCGCTCGCAGTGATGTACGGCGGGGGTTGCGAGCCCTCACGCAATTCCAACGCTGCCGAAAGGTAGATACCTCGCCACTGAGGTCCCTCGGCTTGATACCCCATCTGCTCGTAGACGTCAGCCTGAAGGTTCTTCGCCTCGGTGTTCTCCGGTTGAGCGAACACCAACTTGTGCAGGATCTCTGCCGCCCACCGGTAGTCTGCGGCGTCGAATGCTCGCTTACCCTCATCCAGGATCTTCTGCGCCCCAAGGAGATCGACGAACCTCTTCGCCGACTCGACCGGTGGATGTGGATGAAGCGTCACCGGATCGCCGTCCCACATTCCCAATTCCTTGGTGTACACGGCACGCACGTCATGATGCAAAGTTCCGTGGTAACCGCGGTTGTGCCACTTGCGGCCGAGTTCCTCGGGTAGCTCGATCACCTCGGCAGCTTCGAGCGGCGTGTATCCCTTGTTCGCCAGCCGGAGCGCCTGGTCGTGAATGTATTTGTAGGTATCCCTTTGTGATTCGATGAAGCCAACGAGGTTCTCGTTGCCCCACACCGGCCAGGTGTGCGGTCCGTAGTGAACCGCCGCGTCGTCGCCCCACCGTTCCAAAGTCTCGTCCAGGTATCGCGCGAAATTACGGGCATCGCGGGTACGCGCACCGCGCAGGGTCTGGATGTTGTGGAGTGAATGATTTGCGTTCTCCGCACACGTCAGTGCGGCGAGTTCGGGGATCCAGATGTGCATCTCCTCCGGAGCCTCGGTATCGGGTGCATAGAGGAATTCGAACTCCAGACCCGCGATTTCTCGCTTCGTTCCGGTTTCGGTGATGCCGTCGGTGGGGGAAATATACGAGATCTGAGGGCCTTTGGTGCTGAGCACGCCGATCCCGCACGAGACCGCCCCTTTCGGACCGAGGTCGAGCAATCCGCCGAAGGCATAGAACGACCGCCTCGCCATGGCATTGCCGGCGACAACATTCTCGCCGATTGCGAACTTGTCGAACGATGCGATCGTGCCCGGCGCGATGATCGGCACCTTTCCCGATGCAACGTCCTCGACGTCGATAATGCCTTTGACTCCGCCGTAGTGGTCGATATGGGTGTGCGTGTAGATGATCGCTGCAACCGGCTTGTCGCTGACGTGCTCGCGAATCATCTTCATGCCCTGGCGCGCTGATTCGACTCCCGCCATGCAGTCGATGATGATCAGGCCTTCGTCACCCTCGACGACCGTCAGGTTTGCGATGTCGTTGTTTCTCACCTGGTAGAGGCGATCCGTCACCTGGTAGAGCCCACCCCGGCGAATGACCTGACTCTGGCGCCACAAACTGGGATTGACGGTGTCCGGCGCCGGAACGTCGTCACCGATGTACGCCAATGCCTCGGGGTCGAAGACCACATGCCCGTCGTCGCCGAGAACATTGCCAGGCAACGGTGCGATCAAGCCACGATCCGCGTCGACAAAATCTTGCCGGTCATCCATGGCGTACCGCGTGACCGCTTCGCGGTTCACCGCCACGGTGGCCGGTGTTGCGTCCTTAGGTGTCTGGCACATGGCTCTCCCCGCTCGGATACGACGATCAGATACCCCATAATCTCTATCCGGCGGCAGCGGCGTTGGAATCACCCGCGCAGGGTGAACTCACGCTCCTCACCCCTTCGTCTTCTCGGAACCTCCCGACGCCAGGGCGATGACAAGAACCACGAGCCCACAGGCGACAACAAGGATCCAACCCGCTCTCGATGCCTCGGCGATGTCTGATTGTGCGCTGCCTGCGATCATGCCGCCGGCCAGCGCCACACCGAGAGCAGCGCCGAACTGCCTTGCACTGGAGGTGATCCCGCCGGCAAGGCCTGCCTGCGCTCTCGGTAGTCCGTTGACGGCGGTGTTGGTGATCGGAGCATTCGAGAAACCGAAGCCGATACCGAGGAACAGGTACGCAATTAGCAACGTCGCAGTGCCTGTGCTGTTGTCGAGAGAGACCAGGCACAGTCCGCCGAGCGCGGTGAAGCTTCCGGCGATCAGCAACGGCAATCGTGCACCGAAGCGCCCGACGAGAATCCCCGACAACGGCGCACAGATGGTTGCCGCGACTGCCATCGGTAGTGTCATCGCGCCCGCGGCGGCGGGAGTCATTTCACGCGCCTGTTGAAGGTAGAAGGTGCCCAGAAGCAGCGTCGCGTTGAGAGCCACGAACACCACGATCGCGCCGAGGACTGCCGCGGTGAACGGCCGGTGCCGAAACAGCGAGGGGTCCATGAGCGGCTCGCTCTTTCGCGATTCGACGCGGACGAACGCTGCCAGCGCGGCAGCGACGGCGACGTAACCCGCGATTGCACCGGAGGCCAGCCACCCGATTCGTGGGCCTTCGATGAGCAGCGCCACGGATCCGCCCACGACGACCATCAGAAGCACCTGCCCCGGTAAGTCGAGACGTCGAGGTTGTTCAGCCCGGGACTGCGGTACGAACACCGCGGTCAGCACAAGAACGACTGCGATGACGGGCACGTTGATCCAGAAAACGGATCTCCAACCGAAGCTCTCGATGAGGACTCCGCCGACTATCGGTCCTGCTGCCATGCTCAGACCGAAGACCGCAGCCCACACGCCGATCGCCTTGGCTCGCTCCTTCGGGTCGGTCATCACGTTGACGACGATCGCCAGGGCCACCGGACTGAGCATCGACCCACCGACTCCCTGCGCGATCCTCGCCGCAATCAGAACTCCCACCGACGGGGCCAGCGCGCAGACGATCGACGCCACCCCGAAAACGACCAGTCCGATCTGGAAGATCCGCCTTCTACCGAACCTGTCGGCCAGGGCGCCGGACGAGATCAGCAAGCTCGCCAAGACGAGTGTGTACGCGTTGACGATCCATTCGAGACCAACGGTTCCGACGCCGAATCCCTCCCCGATCGCGGGGAGAGCGACGTTGACGATGGTCGTGTCCAACCCGACGACGAACAAGCTCGTGCAGCAGATGGCCAGAATGCCCCACCGGCGGCGTGCGTCAAGTCCGATCACTTGCGGTTCGTCGATCCCGCTCGAAGGTTTCATCTCGGACTCCATCTCTCGAAGTGTTCTGCCGTGCTCGCCAGTCGAAAGGATCGTCGCAACCCAGCCTGCAAAGCCGGTAAGAAATTTGCAGAAACTGCAAAGATGAGCGCATGGACGCCGAACTCGAGCAGTTGCTTACCGATATCGGGCCGAGACTGCGAACGCTTCGTCGGGATCGCGATTTGACCCTCGAGGCCCTGTCCGACGCCACCGGCATCTCCGTCAGCGCACTGTCGCGACTCGAATCGGGTAAGCGTCGTCCCACCCTCGATCTGCTGTTACCGCTCGCGCGTGCTCACCGGGTCGCGCTGGACCAACTCGTCGGCGCTCCCGCCACGGGCGATCCTCGGGTCCATCTCACCCCGAGTCGACGCAAGAACGGCAGTGCCGTCGTTCCGTTGACGCGCTATCCGGGCCGGGTGCAGGTCTTCAAACAGGTGATCGGTCCACGTCCACCGAAGCTCGTCACCCACGCCGGCTACGAATGGCTCTACGTCCTCGCTGGGGATCTGCGTCTCATTCTGGGTACGAACGAGGTTGTCCTGCACCCCGGTGAGGTCGCGGAGTTCGACACCGCCGAGCCCCATTGGTTCGGGCCCGCCGATGAACAGGTCGTGGAGATCTTGCATCTGTTCGGCCCGCAGGGCGAAAAGGCGCACGTGCGAACGAAGGCAAGAACTGCTGCTGCGCATGACGCAGTTCCCGAAAGTTAGACCACTGCATGCGTTTTCAGTCGGTTCGACAGTGTATGAGCGTACTCGAGAAGTAGCGTTCCCAACTCGGCATGACGCGTGGGCCGAAAGCGAGTTTCCACTCCGGTCAGGCTCAGCGCCCAGTCCGGGCGCCCGTTGCGGTCGAACACCGCGGCACCCATCCCCCAGCTTCCCTCGACGATGAGGGCTGGATTGACGGCATAGCCGGTGACACGCGTCGACTCGATTCGCTCGCGGATTGATGCCTCACTGTGGATCTCACCCCATTCCGACTCCAGATTCACTCGGGCGAAATAGTCGTCGACGTCCCGCGTCGGTAGGTGACTCAAGATGGCAAGCCCCGCCGACGCGACCCCCAACGGGAATCGCTTCCCCTCGTGCAGCACGTGAGATCGCAGCGGAAAACTGCCTTCCTGACTCAAGATGCAGACGGTCTCGTCGCCGCGACGTGCCGAGAGGAATGCACTCTCCCCCGTGACCCGGGCGAGGTCGTCGATGATGTCGCGAGCGCGGTCGGTGATGTCGTACCGATTTCCGGCCGCGGCGCCCAGGAGGTACAACTCCGGGCCGAGAGACCACCGACCGGTTCGTGCGTCACGGTCGACCAGTCCTTCGGCAGCCAAAGACGTGAGCAGTCGGTGCGCGGTGGGCCGAGCGAGGCCGGTGACCTTGCCCAATTCAGTGGTGGAAATGCCCGTTGGCTCAGAGGCGCCGAGGGCTCGCAGAAGTGCCGCCACCCGCGCGACCATGGCCGGTGATTGCTCGTGAGTAGGCATGAGTTCATCCTAGCGTCCATTCAGTGAACGAATTTTCTTCAGATGGTCAGCAGTCGATCAGTTCTGTCTTGATATTCAAGATCCCTTGAACCTGTGAACTGGAGATAGTTCACTGGATAGCGAAGTGAGTGAGTGTCTACTCAATGAACGCTTGGCAGGGAGAAAACATGACAGCAAAGGTGTACGAGTCCGCGGCGGACGCGGTCGCCGACATCGTCGACGGAGCAACGCTGGCCGTCGGCGGATTCGGTTTGTGCGGCATCCCCGACGTATTGATCGACGCGATCGCAGCAACGAGTGCAACCGACCTCGAGGTGTTCTCCAACAACTGCGGCGTCGACGATCACGGTCTCGGAATCTTGCTGAGCGCCGGACGTATCCGACGGGTGACCGCGTCGTACGTCGGTGAGAACAAGGAGTTCGCCCGGCAGTACCTGGCCGGCGAACTCGAAGTGGAACTGACGCCGCAGGGCACGCTCGCCGAGCGTCTGCGCGCCGGCGGAACCGGAATCCCCGCATTCTTCACACCGGCCGGAGTGGGTAGCCCCATCTCCGACGGCGGAATGCCCTGGCGCTACGACGCCGACGGCTCGATCGCTATTGCGTCGCCTCCGAAGGAGACTCGCGTCTTCGGAACCAAGCGTTACGTGATGGAAGAGGCGATCAACGCCGACTACGCACTCGTGCACGCTGTTCTCGGCGACACCGACGGCAACCTCGTGTTCGACAAGACCGCGATGAACTTCAACCCGCTCGCCGCGATGGCGGGACGGGTCACCATTGCTCAGGTGGAACGTCTGGTCGAGCCCGGTGAAATCGACCCGGCATCGGTACACCTGCCCGGAGTCTTCGTGCAGAGAATTGTGCACACCGGCCCTCAGAACAAGCGAATCGAAAAGCGAACCGTCAGCGCTTCGGAAGGAACCTCACGATGACCGCACCAGTGACAGTGACGGGTTGGACGCGCCAGCAGATGGCAGCGCGGGCGGCTGCAGAGATGATCGACGGCGAGTACGTCAATCTCGGAATCGGTCTTCCCACACTGATTCCCGGATACCTGGGCTCGGACGTTCGTGTGGTCCTGCACTCGGAGAACGGAATTCTCGGCACCGGACCGTATCCCACCGAGGACAACGTCGATCCTGACCTCATCAACGCCGGCAAGGAGACCGTGACCGTCAATCCCGGTGCGGCATATTTTGATTCGGCCCTCTCGTTCGGGATGATCCGCGGCGGCCACATCGACACCGCCGTTCTCGGCGGCATGCAGGTGTCGAAGACGGGTGACCTCGCAAACTGGATGGTCCCCGGCAAGATGGTCAAGGGCATGGGCGGCGCAATGGACCTCGTCCACGGTGCCCGGCGTGTCATCGTCGTCATGGAGCACAACGACCGCGACGGCAACCCCAAGATCGTCGACGCATGCACCCTGCCCCTGACCGGCCAGGGCGTGGTGAATCGGATCATCACCAACCTCGCCGTCATCGATGTGAGCGACGAAGGCCCACTCGTCCTGCGTGAACTCGCCCCCGATGTCAGCGTCGAAGACGTTGTCGCCGCGACCGGCACCGAACTGAAAGTTGAACTGGCATGACCGACACGACCACTGTGATTGTTGCGGGAGCTCGTACCCCGATGGGTCGACTCCTCGGATCGTTGAAAGACCTCTCCGGGTCCGACCTCGGCGGCATCGCCATCAAAGGCGCCCTCGACAAGTCCGGAGTCGCCCCCGAACAAGTCGACTACGTCATCATG
>NZ_JBFUJN010000003.1:0-237663 GCF_056401335.1 Rhodococcus sp. P4_F3_2 | reverse complement strand
GGTATTTGGTTTCGGTGGGTGTGGGGCCGGAGTCGTTGGTGGGTGTTGCGGTTCGTCGGTCGGTTGATTTGTTGGTTGCGGTTTACGGTGTGCTCAGGGCTGGTGGTGGGTATGTTCCGGTGGATCCGGATCAGCCTGCGGAGCGTAATGGGTATGTGTTGGCGGCGGCGTCGCCGGTGTGTGTGGTCAGTACTTCTGATGTTGGTTTCGATGCTGGTGTGGTGCCGGTGGTCGAGGTTGATGTTGTTGATGTGTCTGGTTTTTCGGGTGCGCCTGTGTTGGATGTGGATCGTGTTGCGCCGTTGCGGTCGGGGAATACGGCGTATGTGATTTTCACTTCGGGGTCGACGGGTCGGCCGAAGGGTGTGGCGGTCAGTCATCGCAGTGTGGTCAATCAGGTGTCGTGGTTGGCGGAGCGTTATGCGGTGTCGGGTTCTGATGTGGTGTTGTTCAAGACTCCGGTGACGTTCGATGTGTCGGTGTGGGAGTTGTTTGTTCCGTTGGCGGTGGGTGCTCGGTTGGTGGTGGCTACTCATGACGGTCATCGGGATCCGGGGTATTTGGCGTCGGTGGTGGCGGCGGAGTCGGTGTCGATGGTTTCGTTTGTGCCGTCGATGTTGGAGGTGTTCGTCGATCAGGTTGTCGACACGTCGGAGGCGACGATTTCGCGTCTCGGTGGTGCTGGGTTGGGTTCGTTGCGGGTGATTTTCGCGGCGGGTGAGGCGTTGCCGGCGTCGGTGGTGGGTCGGGTGTTGTCGGTGTTGCCGTCGGTTGAGGTTCATAATTTGTATGGTCCGACGGAGTTCACGGTGCATGCGACGGCGGCGGGTCCGCTCGATGGTGTGGGTGTGGTGGTGCCGATGGGTGCTGCGGTGTGGAATTCGTCGGTGTTGGTGTTGGATTCGCGGTTGCGTCCGGTGCCGGTGGGTGTTGCGGGTGAGTTGTATTTGTCGGGTGTGCAGGTCGCTCGTGGGTATTTCGGGCGGGTGGATTTGTCGGCGGAGCGGTTTGTGGCGAATCCGTTCGGTGGGGTGGGTTCGCGGATGTATCGCACGGGGGATGTGGTGCGGTGGATCGGTGTGTCGGGTGAGCTCGAGTATGTCGGTCGTAGTGATTTTCAGGTGAAGTTGCGTGGTCAGCGGATCGAGTTGGGGGAGATCGAGTCTGCGGTTCGGGATCAGGTGGGTGTGGGTTCTGTGGTGGTGGTGGTGTGGCGTGATCAGTTGGTTGCGTATGTCACTGCTGCGGTGGGGTCTTCGGTTGATGTTGATGTGGTGAAGGTGGGTGTGGGGGAGCGGTTGGCGTCGTATATGGTGCCGTCGCAGTTTGTGGTGTTGGATGCGTTGCCGTTGAATGCTTCGGGGAAGTTGGATCGGAAGTTGTTGCCGGAGCCGGTGTTCGAGGTTGCGGTGTTCCGAGCTCCCTCTACCGAAGCTGAACTACTTGTCGCAAGCGTCTTTTCGGAGATTCTCGGTGTCGAGGAAATCGGGGCGGACGATAGCTTCTTCGAGTTGGGTGGCAACTCATTGGTCGCAGCGAGGGTTGCAGCTCGGCTGAGCGCAGCAGTTTCCGTGGAGGTCCCACTGCGACTCATCTTCGCGACTTCGACGGTCAGCGAACTTGCAGAACGGATTGCGCTCGGAATTCGGGTGGGCTTCGATGCGAAAACCGATGATGCACTACGAACGCTTCTGCCGCTGAGAACGACAGGGAGCGATGTGCCGTTGTTCTGTGTTCATCCACTCGTTGGACTGGCGTGGCCTTTTGCACCGTTGGCGGCAGTTGTGGACCGTTCGATTCCGCTCTATGGGTTGCAGAGCCCAGTTCTGACTGATGAGGCATTCCAGGGACGATCCCTTGACGATTACGCAGATCGCTACGTGGACGAGATCACCCGGGTTCAGCAGTCAGGCCCGTACCGAATTCTCGGTTGGTCGCTCGGCGCGATCATCGCTCAAGCGGTTGCGGCGAAGATGGAGGAGCGAGGCGAGATCGTTGAGGCGTTGATCTTGCTGGACGGTTCGCCGGAGACACGCGACGAATCAGAGCATGCTGTCCAGGTGCGCGCTGAGTTGGCTGCAATAGGGATTGTCTTCGGCGAGAACGAAAGTCTCGATGAATTGTCGGTCGAGAGGTCAGCAGAGATCTTGGCGGCTGTCGACGGAGAGAGAATCGGACTCGATGCGTCTGCGATCAAACGGTTGCTCACAAGCATTGCGATTTCGGCGAAGCTGATCAACGCCCATCGGCCGCAGTCGGTCGGGGGGCCGATCACTTTCGTGAGTTCGTTGGATCGTTCGGGCGCGAAGCAAGCCGACAAGGTTTGGGGTCCGTACGCGCACGGAGGACTGACGGATGAATTGGTCGACGTTCACCACCTGGAAATGATGTCTCCTGAAGGCGTTCGCGCTATCGGGCTGATTATTGAGCGTGTGTTGCGCGGTGGCGCCGCTGATTGATCAGCCGGCGCATACGAGCCTGGTCGGGCGATGGCCAGGCTCGTATGTTTCGCTCTTCCCGACTGGCCGTGTAGGAGGTCATGTTCGCCCGTGACAGCACACGCTTGTCGATCGGAGGTTGTCGAGTGTGCGATTTCAACTTCTGCGGCGACCTTCGCGACGTCTGAGTCAGCTATGCGCAGGGGATCGGCGTGAATTCCGGATCGAGCGCGGATTTTACGAGGTCCAACGAATGCGCATCACGGACCAGACCCGCATGCGAGGCAGTGTTGCCTGGGCAGCCATCCTGGACCCAGATGTTGTTGACAACAGAATTGGGGCCTGCGGTAAGGAACGAAGCTTCCGGAGGGGTTGAAATCTGGTCGTGAGCGGTCGCGATCACGGTATACGTAACTCCCGGTTGGGTTTCCGAGCCCGCATTGAGCTCAGCCAACAGTGGTGTCCCTTGAAGTTGTTGAACACCGGCTGGTCCCCAGATCGCCTGAACCAAGAGGTCTCCGGGAAGTCCCATATCTGACAGTTGTTTAGCGTTCGCTTGCAAGCCGCCGAAGGTCGTGCCGTGGTTGGTAGCGCCGAGGGTGACCAGAGAATGGACGGCGTTTTTCGACGGATCTTCCGGAGTCGAACCACCGTCGAACTTCAGGTACTGGCGAGCGACGACTCCCCCTTGGGAGTGGCCTACGAGATCCACCTGGCTTGCACCCGTAGAACGGCGAACTGAATCAACGAAGGTTGCAAGCTCTTTCGCTGAAGTCGCAATGTCCCTGATACCCCATTGGAGAGCATTGGGATTGAAGATTTCCCGTGCGCCTCCATAATTGAGTGCAAATACGCAATAGCCGAGATCAGCAAGTTGCGGGGAAAGTTCAGCCCATGTATCAACCATGTTCGCGGTTGTTCCGTGGATGAGAACTACCGGACGAGGATGCTCGGCGCTCGGAACGCAATTCCAGTTGTTCGAACCGGCCGGCGATGGACCCATAGTGGCGAAACCGGGGCTGGGCTCATGATCATCCGCTAGGGCGCTGACGGAGGTGCCTGACAGCAGGAAGCAAGTTCCCAGTACGACCAGCATGATCCGAATGAACCGCACCGCTACATTCCTCCCATGATGCTAAACGGTGCCTCGCGCTGGAGTTGAAGCCAGCACGAGGCACTTGAATCAGACGCCCAGAGACTGTGCGATGAATGGCCAGGACTTGTGTAGATCGTCCTGCCAGTAGCCCCATGAATGGGTACCTGTTGGACGGAAATCCACTACTGCCGGAATATTCAGTTCGAAGAGCCGCTTCGCCATGTTGGAGGTACACAGATTGGTTGCAAGCTCGATCGGGCTGCCGACAACGATCTGGTCGAACATCGCAGCGCGACCGTCCTGGATGCGCGGATTTGCAGGGGTGTCATTGGGGAAACCGGGGAGCCCGCTGCCGGTGCTCATGTAAATCTGTGTGCCACGCAGCTTCTCAGCGTTCACAAGCGGGTCGTGTTCCCGCCAACCGGGGCCGTCGAACGGACCCCACATGTTCTGTACGTCGTCAACGCCGCCGATCCACTCCGTGGTGGTCTTGACGAACTGCTGGCCAAGCGGATCGCTGGTCTGGGCACATCCGCTGAATGCGGCAACGGAGTTGTAAAAGCCTGGGTACTCGATCGCCAGGTTGAGCACAGAAGTGCCCGACATCGAGATTGCGGCAATGGACTGTTCGCCATTGCTGCCAAGTTGCTTGTTCAGCAACGGAGGGAGCTCCTTACCCAGAAAAGTGCTCCACATGTTCTTACCAAGTTTCGGGTCTTCCTTCTCCCAGTCGGTGTAGTACGACAGGCGGCCACCAACTGGCGTCGCGACGTTGACGTTCTTGTCCTGGAAGAAGTCGACGACGTCGGTCTGGTACTCCCAAGTAGCCGAATCTTGTCCACCACCGGCGCCGTTGAGCAGGTACAGGATGGGACGGGGTGCGGAGTCATCGGCAGGAGTGATGACCTGAATTGGAACAACGCGGTCCATCGACGCCGCGTATACATTCACGATCTTTTGGCGATCGTTCACTTGCTCGACTGAGACGACGTAAGAACCACTCGTGACGGACTCCACCGAATCTCCGCCGCCCTGGTGAGCGACAGGTGACGCAGTTGCGATACCGGCCGGAACCAGAGCGCACACCATCGTCACCGCGGCGACACCGGTAGCGCGCCTCCACATGGACTGCCTTGTACGCGTCAAGTTAGATACCTCTCGTTGCGTGGCACGGGTACATCGATGCTCATCCCTGGTGCCACTTGTTTCTCGAATTGTGAAGTCGGTTTGCGGTCTGTATTCGTTACGACATCGCCGCGGCGCGTCGGTATCCCCGAATCGCTGGGTAGACGAAGACGAGAATCATGCCGAAGGACCAGAGCAGCGTCTTGACGAGGGGTTCCGCCACAGGACCCCCTAGCGACAGCCCTCTCATCGTGTCGATCGCGACGGACATCGGTTGCTCTGCCACCACCGGTTGAAGCCACTTCGGGTAGGCCATCACAGGGACGAAGCCGGAATTGAAGAACATCAACAGTGTGCACGAGATGGATACGATTTCGACGAGCGGCAAGTTGTCGGAAACCGTGGCCAGGGCCGTCACCATCATGGCAAAACCGACGCCGAAAATGACGGGCAACGCCAAGATCGCAAAGGCCGCGAGCGGGCCCTGATTGAATCGGAACCCCAACAGGTAGCCGACGCCGAGAATCACGATTGACGTGAGGAGAACTCGGACTGCTTCTGCGATCATGCGTCCGACGAGGCCAGAGGCGCGGTGCGCAGGCAACGTCCAGAATCGACTCAGTAGTCCGGACGCGCGTTCACCTTTGAGACCGACCGCACTTGCAATCGACCCGAACATTGCGCCGACGAGGATGATCAGTGGAACGGTCCCGAAAATACTCGACTGGCCGGTTGCTGCCGTAATCGAATTGCCCAATACGACCCGGAACATCAGCAGCATGAATGCTGGGTAAATGAGGGCCTGAATAGCGGTCGATGGATCGCGCAGCCAGGTGAGCAACAGGCGTTTGGCCTGAATTCCACTGTGAACGACCAGCGCCTTGAACGAGTTCTCGGGGAGCGCATTGTCTGGGTAAGGGAAGTTGAACCCCTCGACCGGGCGGACTACAGCCATGAATCGATCTGTCGGCTCGCTCATGACCGCCTCATACTTGCCCAGAACGCGAGTGGCGCGAACACGACGATCAAGCCGATAGTCCAGGCAACGACGGGAAAGAGGACGCTCCAGGTGACCCCGCCTTGCGCAAGATCACGCATGGCGAATGAAAACTGCGATACCGGTTGATTGCGTACAAACGGCCGAATCCATTCGGGAAAGCCAGTCTCGGGCGCAAAACCGCAGGACAACATCCCCAGAATCAACTGTGGCAATGTCAGCGCTTGACTGGTGGCCTGCGGGCTCTTCGACAGTGAGCCGATCGCATCACCGGCGAAGGACAAGCAGGTGCTGAACGCCAAGGCGACCGCGCAAAACAGGACGGCCTGTCCGATTCCTGCTGAGAATCGAAAACCGATCAAGTGGCCGAACGCCAATGCGGCAGCAAGCGAGACTGTTGATCTGACGAACCCACTGGATTGACGGGACAGCAGCGGAATCGGGCCGACGACGGGCATGGTTTTCATCCGGTTGCTGAATCCGGTGATTGATTCGGTTGACGACATCTGAGCAGCCGAGATCGATGTGAATGCCATGGCTTGCAGCACGATGATCGGCATCAAGAACTGCGCGTAGTTGATCCCTTGAAGTTGCATGACGAACTTCAGAGGAAGGTAGAACCCGATCGTGAAAATCAGCGGTGCTATGACTGCAACGAGCAGTTCATAGCGCTTCACCATCGATTTGACGGTGCGTGCCGTCAACACCCACCACTGATTGATCGCTGACGGGTGTGGTCGGCGGTGCTTGCCAACGCTCAAGGCGTCAGGGACTGCAATCTTGCTGCGCGTGTCTCCACGGACAGCCACCTGATCGACCCCGAATTTGGTTGTTGTCGTCACTTTGTCCCACTTACATGCTGCTCGCCAGTGAGTGCGAGGAAGACATCATCGAGTGACGGGCGGCGAAGTGCGATGTCGGCAAGCGGTATCCGAGCATGATCGAGACGGCGCAGTGCTTCAGAGAGCGTTCCGGCGCCGACGGGCGCGGGGATAGCGATTCGGCCGCTCTCTTGTGCCAGGTCGAAGCGGAAGTCTCGGGGCACCAGATTTCCTAGAGCGTGGACCGCGTGGGCCAACTGCTTGAGGTCTGAAGGCACGATCTCGCAAAAGCTCGCGCCAGTCCGAGCCTTCAGTTGATCAGCAGTCCCCTCAGCGATAACCGCGCCTTTGTCGATGACGATGATGTTGTCGCTCAGGAGATCCGCTTCCTCGAGATACTGGGTGGTCAGGAGCACCGTGATGCCCTGCTCCTTCAAAGATTGAACCAGTGACCAGACACTCTGACGGCTTCGCGGATCGAGGCCGGTCGTCGGTTCATCGAGGAAAACCACCTCGGGGCGAACGACGAGCCCACAGGCGATGTCGATCCGTCGACGCATACCTCCCGAATAGTTCCGGACAACGCGAGATCCTGCCTCGACGAGGTCGAACTGCGAGAGTAAATCGGCGGCGCGTACCTTGGCCGACATCCTGTCGAGTCCCATCAAGCGGCCGAACAGTTCGATGTTCTCGCGGCCGGTGAGAGAATCGTCCAGGGCGGCGAACTGCCCGGTCATCATGATGGAGCGTCGAACCTCTGGAGCGTTGCGCACGACGTCGTAGCCGGCCACCATCGCGCGTCCACTGGTGGGACGAATGAGCGTGGAGAGGACCTTCACCGTCGTTGTCTTGCCTGCGCCGTTGGGACCTAAGATGCCGAGCACTGTCCCACGTGGGGCGGTGAAGTTGATCCCTCGCAGCGCGTGCACGTTCTTGAAGGACTTGTGTACGTCCTCCACTAGTACCGCTGCGTCCGTGGAAAAGGGCATCAACACTCCGCTGTCTGCATTGTCGGAACGGGCACGCGCTCCCGACGGGCGCACAGATGCCTTCTGTCTTCTATCCGTGATCTCCGCTCAGATGTTACCGGAGGGTCAAACCGACACTCGGGCAATCGGACGCGTGAGAGGGGGTATTTGGCTCCTGCCAGCAACTCTCACCTTCGATTTCACCTTGTGGCAAGAATCACAAATATTCTTTGTAACGTAAAGATCTCCTCTAATTGAACGAATGACCAAATGGATTTTCAACGCATCTGCGCAGGTGGGTATTCGGTTGCGCGGACCGGAGGTCTTTGATTTGACCGGTGACGAAAGTCCCCCGATTCCTTCCGGTTGGTCCTCTGGGCCCGCTGCTCAATGTCTTGTGGGGAGATTCGCGATACCGTTGGGAAATGGCGAACGCGACGTTGTCGGTGGTTGTTCCGGCTTTTAATGAATCTGAATACATCGAAACGTGCATCGAAGCGCTCATTGCTCAAGGTGAATATGTCGACGAAATCATCGTCGTTGACAATAATTCCTCGGACAACACTTCCGAGTTGATCAAGAAGTATCAAAGTAGTTGTCCCAAGGTTCGGCTTCTCAAAGAATCCCGACCCGGGGTGGTGCATGCGAGAAACAAAGGGTTTGACGCGGCTAGTGGAGAAATTATCGGACGTATCGACGCGGATACGATCGTGGGGGAAAACTGGGCCGTTGCGGTTCACGAATTCTTCGAGCGTCGCGACGATTTCTCGGGCGTAACTGGCCTGACTTACCTTTATGAATCTCCGATCGCCGGCCTTCAGCGCCGATGGACGAATTGGCGACTCGGTCGCGGGGCCCAGGGGGCAGTTCGGCCCGTTGTTGCAGTTCCAGGCAGTAACATGGCGATGCGTCGGTCGGCTTGGTTGGCCGTTAGGGATGCGGTCAGCGATCGAACCGACATTCACGAGGATATCGATCTATCCCTCTGCATGGCGCATGTTCGTTGCGCAGTGGGACAGATCTCGAGCATGGCCGCAAAGGTTTCGGGTAGGCGTGGAGTTAGTTCGCCGCGCGTGTATGCACGATATAATCGAGCATCGAAGAAAACCCTCGAGCATCATGGTGTATCGAATTGGAAGTTAACATTCTTGATCGCAGCGGACAGTATTCTGCATGCAATCTTGTGGCCTCTTTATCGAATGTATGACAAGAATTCCGGACAACTCTCTTCTCGGGTCTTGGGTCGGAGGCAGCGGGCGCGGGATCTTCCCGTCTTTTCTTGATAAATCCGTCCGGTATTTATTCGAGAATGCTCGTGTTTAGCTGAATAATCGGGAGTGCCCGATAATTGCGGACAATTACTGGTTCGGGTTCGTTGCGAACTATTTCTTTTATTGCACGGGATTAACTGGCGGAATATTTTTCCGCTGCGATTGTTACTTCCGGTGCAACTTGTAGCTTTTGGACCAGGGACGTTATTCCACTGTAGTCCTGCACGAACAGTTCGTTGCGCGGTTCCAATGCGACATCATCGAGCATCTTCCGTCCTCCAGGTATGGCTTCAATTTCCATGATTGCTCGCCACGCGCCGAAGTCGGTCCCGCTGAACGCACGCATCGCGTCCTCGAAACCTTCCAATAAATAGCTGCGATCTCCACGATCCAGGGAATCCCAGACCAACACGGCTAGTTCCCCGGCAATCGAGGCATGGCAGTACTCGTCGCGAGCGTGCAACCGGATCGTCGCGCGGTTGATCGACTGCACGCCCGGGTCATCCGAGATCAGGTCGAGGTATGCGGTGATCGACACCTCGGCGACGGTCATGAACGCCAACTGTGTCAGGGCGATCTTGCGAGGCCCCTCGGCTGCGTCGAGGGCTTGCGCCCGCGTGCGGACCGTCAGGACGTCTGGCAGTGCCTTCGACGGAAGCGCCCAGCCCCTGCCTCGACGGGTCGCTGAACTGGCATTGAAGTGCATGAGCGTGTGATATTGCTCGTCGACCATCGCCTGATTGACGGCCACTGCAGCCCAATCTCCGAGTCCGACGCCGAGTCGGTCTTCGGCGAGAACGTCGAAGCCGGGATTGACGACGTACTTCTCGATGTCCATGACGTTCTTGTTGAACGCGATCCATGCCCAGGCTTGCAGGCGTTGCTTCTGCTCGGGACTCAATGCCAGGTAGGTCGGATGCTCCGCGAACGGGAGAAGTGCTTCGGGGTAGTCGGACAACGACGAATCGAAGAGATCGTCCAGTTCCGGCTCCGCCTTCTTCACGGTTGCCCGGCGCGCCCAATTGCTCGCAAGCCGACTGACGATTGCACTCTCGACCGGATCCGAGGCGTCGTACTCCGGGAGGCTGGGCGGACTCACTCCAGGTCTCATCGTTCCCTACTCTCTGTGCCCTTCGGCAATGCGATCGAACAAGCTCTGGCACTCCGCGTTCAATTCGCCGGAGTGATCGTCGAGCGCTGCCTCGGCGGATTTCATCAGCGTCATGAAGTCGCCGAGCGTCTCGGCCGCCGTGTCCACCTGTGAGGTGGCATCGAACAGTGCTTTTCGTGTCGCACCTGCATACGGATTGCCCGCTTGTACGTCCCAGTACACCTCCGGTTCGCCGCCGGCTATCCGCGCCAGGAGCGCGAGCAAGGTCCGATGCGGGGGAGGGGCGACCGCGAGGAGTTCGTCCGCAGAAACTCCGAGTTCGGCCAGGGCAACGCCGAAAGCCAGCACCGACGCGTGTGTCAGAACCTGGGTAGCCGCGGCCAACCGGTCGTGACGATCGGCGTCCATCACCGCGACCGACGCTCCCCACGAGCGCACGACGTCGAGGAATCTGGCGGACTGCGGACCGTCGACGTACGGCACTGCGATGACGGCCCGACCGCGTGGGCCGAGCGACGGACGGAACATGGGGTTGAGTCCGAGGAACTCCCCTTCTCGGCCGGCGTCGGCGATTGCTGCGTCCATCCGCGATTTGACCGACAGCGTGTCCACAACGAGAGCACCGGATGTTCGAAGGCTCGGTAGTGCGGCTAGAGCGACCTGTTCGGGAACGGCGAGCACGATGACGCTCGAGGACTCCACGTGTGCGAGGACCCGGTCACTGGGTTTCGTGATGTCTCCGACGACTACATCTCCGTCAGGACCGCTGCCTGCTGGGTCGACGACGGTGACCGTCGCCCCCCCGGCGCGAAGCAGTTCGACGAACATGGATCCGACGGCACCCAGCCCGCCGACAACCGTCGCTGTGCCTGATGCCGCCGTCATGGCTGGATCTACCCGCCGTACTCGAGGACCCGCGAGGACACCGCATCGAGTGCACGGAGCAGAGTGGACGCCTTGACCGTTGTCTCGTCGAATTCTTCTTCCGGGTCGGACAACGCTGTAATGGCACCACCGATTCCGAAGGTCACGCCGCTCTCGGTGCAGACCAGCGACCGGATCACGATCGAGAGGTCTGCGGCGCCACCGAGGGCGAAGTACCCGATCGATCCCGAGTAGACCCCACGTGGGCCGGATTCGAGGCGGTCGATGATCTCCATCGTTCGTACCTTCGGAGCACCTGTCATCGATCCGCCGGGGAACGCGGCGCGGACACAGTCCACCGCCGACGACCCCGGGCTCAGATGTCCACGCACCGTCGACACCATTTGGTGAACGGACGAGTACGACTCGATCGCGAACAGCCTCGGAACGTGGACACTTCCCGGAACGCAGACCTTGGTGAGGTCGTTGCGAGTGAGGTCCACGATCATCAGGTTCTCGGCGCGGTCCTTCTCGCTGTCGAGCAGGTCCTGCCGTAGCGCAGCATCACGCGCTCGGGTGACGCCGCGCGGACGGGTCCCTTTGATCGGCTTGGACTCGACGTTGCCGTCCGAGTCGACACGAAGGAACCGCTCAGGCGAGGCCGAGACCACCGAGATGCCGGTGAAGTCGAGAAGTGCGCTGTACGGCGTCGGATTGATCGAGCGCAGATACTCGAACGCCTGCTGTGCATCGATCGTCTCGTCGACGCTCGCCATGTTGGTCAGACACACCTCGTAGGACTCACCTGCCCGGATCTCCGAGAGGGCCGTTCCGATCAACGACAGGTACTGATCGCGATCATGCCGAAGGCGAGCCTGCGTCCAGACGGTGTCGCTGATCAGCGGAACCGGGGTGCGTTCCGGAAGGTCCGCGCCGATCCGCGCCAAGGTGTCGACGGTCGATTCGAGCCAATCGTCATAGCCGGCGTCCCGGACTTTCTCGCGCAACCTCAAAACGTGAGTGCGGCCGACGGTGTGATCGATGACGACGGCGCGATCGGCAAACACCAGAGCGGCATCAGGAGTGGGTGCCGGATGGACTGCCCTTCCTCCGGTCTGTGCTTTCAGTTCGTAGCCGAGGTAGCCCACGTAGCCGAGGTTGAAGTCGAGTTCCGGATGCGAGGGCACGAAGCGCGTCGCGAGTTGTGCGTGCAAGTAATCGAAGAACGGAACTCGAATGTGCTCGTCGGACAAGCCTTTTCGGCTGACAGTCAGTACCTCGGCTTGCGCGTCGTACGTGATGAACTCGGCCAGCGGCCCCGACGAATCGCCGAGAATCGAAAAGCGCGCACTCGGCTCTGCGGTTGCCGCGCGGTCCAGCCAGAACGCGTTCGGGCCGTCGGCGAACAGTGCTGCATAGGCCGCAGACGGGTCCACTGCAAAATCGAGAGTCACGTCGTCGACGTCGTAGTTGATCGCCGGCCGCAGGTCGGGTGTTTGCGAAGTCGGTTCGGGTCGGATCACCGAATCCAGAGTGCGTCCGACGGACAGATCGCGGAAGTTCGCGAGCAAATCTATGCCGAACTCGGTACTGATGGACTCCGGATGGAACTGAACGCCCCACATCGGCTTGGTCCGGTGCCGGACACCCATGAGCAGTCCGTCGGACGTCCACGCGGTGCGAACGAAGGCGTTCGGCAGATTCTCGACGGTCAACGAGTGGTAGCGAACAGCTCGGAACGGCGACGGAAGTCCGGCAAAGATGCCCGAGCCGTCGTGATCGATCAGCGAAATTCGGCCGTGCATCGGTACGGGCGCAACGACCACGTCCGCGCCGAACAACTCGCACAGGCCCTGGTGGCCGAGACAGACACCGAGAAGTGGGAGAGGCGCTTCTTCGATGAAACGGCGGCTGATTCCGAAATCACGGTCGCGATCCGGCCGGCCGGGACCTGGGGAGATGACCACGTTGTCGTATGACGCGAGATCGATGGAATCCCAATCCGCGTCGTTGCGGACCACGGTCGGCACAACCCCGTTGACCTCGGTCAACAGGGTGAACAGGTTGTAGGTGAACGAGTCGTAATTGTCCACCAGAAGGGTGCGGGAACTCATGTCGATGATCCTGATCTCGGTCCGACGGATTCCCGAACAGTGTCCTCCTCCTCAACAGGTGCGTTGATCACCAGGTCTTCGAGTCGACAGGTCTCGGCAATCATCAGCTCGTACAGGGCGTTGAAGAAGTCGGGGGAGAGGTCGTGTCTACGGGCGAATTCACGCGCCCGCTCCTGCACGAGGCGGACGCGGCCGGGTTGCATCATCGGAACCTCGCGGGAGCGCTTCCACTCGCCGATGCGTAGGCAGAGTTCCAGCCGCTGCCGCACCGTCTCGAGAAGTAGAGCGTCGATGGCGTCGAGGTCGCGCCGGAAGCTGTCCAATCCCTCGGCCTCGTCCGGATACGACGAGGTCTGCGTGCCTGCTTCGGAACTCGTTGTGGTCAAGAACTCTTCCACGAGGCCTCCCGGTGCTCGGCGTGACGCGAGGTCGACAATGTGGTGCCCGGAACGCAACCCACCTCCGGACACCGGCACCCCGACCGACCATCGCCGTTCGGGGAGGTGTTCCACGATCGTCATTCGCCGAAACCTGCGGTGGTGCCTAATTCTGCGAAACCTGTTTGGCGGTCGAATCAGGTTGCGATGCAGGCGGGTTCGTGAGTGCCTACTTCGGGGAGACCCAGGTGGTGATTTCGGCGTGGACTACTTCCTTGCCGCCCCGGTCGAAGATCGAGATGGGAACGAGAAGTTCCGTGCCACTCTCGATCGCCGCGAAGTCCGGCAAAGTCTCGAGTCGGGCGACCGCCCGCAGGCCGGTCTCGGCCTTGGCGAGGTAGTCGACCTTCATGGACTTGGGGATCCAGCGATGCGAGTTCGGAACCGTCGCTTCGCTCAGCATGCCCATTGCGACCTCCGCGAGATTGCATGCTGCGATGGCGTGAAAAGTGCCGAGATGGTTGTGGACGCCCCACCATTTGGGGGAGCGGACCTCGCACAGGCCCGGTTCCAACTTGGTCACCCGGGGGAGAACGGAGGCGAAGTAGGGCACGCGAATGGACATCGCCGCCGAGAAAACTGCATGTCCGAGGGCGTTGTCCGGCAATTTCTGCCATCCGCGATAGGTGGGGCTGGAAGTAGTCATCGGACTATCTTACTTCTGAGTAAGGTTGTTGTCGCGCAGCTCACTCGGAAAGGCTGGTTCGGGGGAGTTGAGGAATCGGGCTAGGTACGGCATACTGGTCGGGTTGCCTTGTCCGGGACGCGGTCGTTTGCGGCCGTGATCGGGTAAGGGTAAGACGTCACAGACGATCGATCGCAGATCCCGTCAGGGTAATCGGGTCAACGACTGTGACCATGCAAGACATGCAAGACGAGAAGTAATGCAGGACGGAAGCAGTACCTACTTTGTGTTCGACATCGAACACGTCCGGTACGCATCACGCGCCAGATGATCGAAAGATTGTCCGGCGCAGGATGAGTGAGAAGGCGACACGCCCGACCGCGTGTACCGGAGAACAATGACAAACGAACAGCGGCAGCAGATCCTGATCTGATCCGATGCTCGGTTTACCGCTAACACGGTCTTCCGAACTTTCGGACTTGGTCCCGATCGCTTCAGTGTTCGTCGTGTCATCGTCCAGGCAAGGACTGTGCAGACGAGGTAGCTCGAGCCTGACCAGGCGGGCTACGAAACGCGGCAAGAAAAGGACACTAAGCGTGGCGGGACAAAAGATCCGCATCAGGCTCAAGGCCTACGACCACGAGGCGATCGACGCGTCAGCGCGCAAGATCGTCGAGACGGTAACCCGTACGGGTGCCCGCGTCGTTGGACCTGTGCCGTTGCCGACCGAGAAGAACGTATATTGCGTCATCCGCTCGCCGCACAAGTACAAGGACTCGCGCGAGCACTTCGAGATGCGTACTCACAAGCGGCTGATCGACATTCTCGACCCGACGCCGAAGACGGTTGACGCGCTCATGCGCATCGACCTTCCGGCCAGTGTCGACGTGAACATTCAGTGACGGCGGAGACAAAAACAATGACTGATACCAAGATCAAGGGAATCCTGGGCACCAAGCTCGGCATGACCCAGGTCTTCGACGAGAACAACCGGGTTGTCCCGGTCACCGTCGTGAAGGCTGGGCCGAACGTCGTAACCCAGATCCGTACCGAAGAGCGTGACGGCTACAGCGCCGTTCAGCTCGCGTTCGGCGCCATCGACCCGCGCAAGGTGAACAAGCCGACTTCCGGCCAGTTCACCAAGGCTGGTGTGACCCCGCGTCGCCACGTAGTGGAGCTCCGCGTTGCGGACACCTCCGACTACGAGGTCGGCCAGGAGCTCACCGCCGAGGTCTTCGAGGACGGCGCATACGTCGACGTCACCGGAACCAGCAAGGGCAAGGGCTTCGCCGGAACCATGAAGCGTCACGGCTTCAAGGGACAGGGCGCGTCGCACGGTACCCAGGCTGTTCACCGCCGCCCGGGCTCCATCGGTGGCTGTGCAACTCCCGGCCGCGTGTTCAAGGGCATGCGCATGTCCGGACGCATGGGTAGCGACCGCATCACGACGCAGAACCTCTCGGTCCACAAGGTGGATGCCGAGAACGGCCTGCTGCTGATCAAGGGTGCGATCCCCGGCCGCAAGGGCGGCCTCGTGATCGTCAAGAGTGCAGTGAAGGGTGGTGCACGGGCATGACCAGCACCGAGACCAAGTTGACCCTGGACGTCAAGGTCGCCGGCGGCAAGACCAACGGCACCGTCGATCTCCCCGCTGAGATCTTCGACGCTCCGGCCAACATCGCGCTTCTCCATCAGGTTGTCGTCGCGCAGCTCGCAGCTGCTCGTCAGGGAACCCACTCCACCAAGACCCGCGGCGACGTCCGCGGCGGTGGCAAGAAGCCGTACCGCCAGAAGGGCACCGGCCGCGCACGCCAGGGCTCGACTCGCGCACCGCAGTTCGTCGGCGGCGGAACCGTTCACGGCCCGCAGCCGCGTGACTACAGCCAGCGCACCCCCAAGAAGATGAAGGCAGCCGCTCTTCGCGGAGCTCTCTCTGACCGCGCACGCAACGAGCGCATCCACGTCATCACCGAACTGGTTGCAGGGCAGACGCCTTCGACCAAGGGCGCAATCGCGTTCCTCGGCGAGATTTCGGATCGCAAGAAGCTGCTGCTCGTCGTGGGTCGCCAGGATGTAGCCGCTTGGAAGAGCGTGCAGAACCTGGAAGGCGTGCATCCCATTGCACCCGACCAGCTCAACACCTACGACGTGCTCAATGCAGACGATGTCGTGTTCAGCGTCGAGGCACTCAACGCGTTCATCCACGGGCCCGCAGAGAGCGCTCAGAACAAGGAGGACGCCAAGTGAGCACCATCGCTGACCCCCGCGACATCCTGCTCGCTCCGGTCATCTCCGAGAAGTCCTACGGACTGATCGAGGAAGGCACCTACACCTTCCTGGTGCACCCGGACTCGAACAAGACGCAGATCAAGATTGCCGTCGAGAAGGTCTTCGGCGTCAAGGTGACCAGCGTCAACACCGCCAACCGTCAGGGCAAGCGTAAGCGGACCCGATTCGGTTACGGCAAGCGCAAGGACACCAAGCGCGCGCTCGTGACCCTGTCCGCTGACAGCAAGCCCATCGAGATCTTCGGAGGACCGGTCGCGTAAGCGCCGGGACTTGACGAGACATAGAGGACGAGAAGACTCATGGCAATCCGTAAGTACAAGCCGACAACACCGGGCCGTCGTGGCTCGAGCGTCTCGGACTTCGCCGAGATCACTCGGTCGACCCCCGAGAAGTCGCTGGTTCGCCCGCTGCACGGTCGCGGTGGACGTAACGCACACGGTCGTATCACCACCCGTCACAAGGGTGGCGGACACAAGCGTGCATACCGACTGATCGATTTCCGTCGCAACGACAAGGACGGCATCCCGGCAAAGGTCGCTCACATCGAGTACGACCCCAACCGCACAGCAAACATCGCACTCCTGCATTACGCAGACGGTGAGAAGCGCTACATCATCGCCCCCAAGGGCCTGGTGCAGGGTTCACCGGTCGAGTCCGGTGCAGGCGCCGACATCAAGCCGGGCAACAACCTGCCGCTGCGCAACATCCCGACTGGTACCACCATCCACGGTGTGGAACTGCGTCCCGGCGGCGGAGCCAAGATGGCTCGTTCCGCAGGCGCCAGCATCCAGCTCCTCGGTAAGGAAGGCAGCTACGCCACGCTGCGTATGCCTTCCGGTGAAATCCGTCGCGTCGACGTGCGCTGCCGCGCATCCGTCGGCGAGGTCGGCAACGCCGAGCAGTCGAACATCAACTGGGGCAAGGCCGGCCGTATGCGTTGGAAGGGCAAGCGCCCGACCGTTCGTGGTGTCGTTATGAACCCGGTCGACCACCCGCACGGTGGCGGCGAGGGCAAGACCTCAGGTGGACGCCACCCGGTCAGCCCGTGGGGTAAGCCTGAAGGCCGTACCCGCAAGAACAAGGCAAGCGACAAGATGATCGTCCGTCGCCGCCGCACCGGCAAGAACAAGCGCTAGGAGGGAGTGAAGGATGCCACGCAGCCTTAAGAAGGGCCCGTTCGTCGATGACCACCTCCTCGCGAAGGTGGATGTACAGAACGAAAAGGGAACCAAGCAGGTCATCAAGACCTGGTCCCGTCGTTCGACAATCATCCCGGACTTCATCGGCCACACGTTTGCAGTTCACGACGGCCGCAAGCACGTCCCCGTGTTCGTTTCCGACTCCATGGTCGGACACAAGCTCGGAGAGTTTGCACCGACCCGCACGTTCAAGGGTCACATCAAGGATGATCGGAAGGCGAAGAGGCGATGAGCAACACCGAAACCGCCAACCCGACTGCCAAGGCTGTAGCGAAGCACGTTCGCGTTACGCCGATGAAGGCACGTCGAGTTGTGGACCTGGTCCGCGGGCGCTCGGTTGAAGACGCCCTGAACATCCTGAAGTTCGCGCCGCAGGCAGCGAGCGAGCCGGTCGCCAAGGTGATCGCCTCCGCAGCAGCCAACGCCGAGAACAACCTCGACCTCGACCCCAGCACGCTTGTCGTTGCTACGGCGTTCGTGGACGAGGGCGCGACCCTCAAGCGGTTCCAGCCGCGTGCACAGGGACGTGCGTTCCGTATTCGCAAGCGCACCAGTCACATCACCGTGATCGTGGAGAGCCTGCCGAAGACCGGAACATCGACCCGTAATCGCCGGAAGGGAAGTGCTCAGTAGTGGGCCAGAAAATCAACCCGCACGGCTTCCGTCTCGGCATCACCACCGACTGGAAGTCTCGCTGGTACGCAGACAAGCAGTACGCGGAGTACGTCAAGGAAGACGTCGCGATCCGTAAGCTCCTCGCCACCGGCATGGAGCGCGCAGGAATCGCGAAGGTCGAAATCGAGCGCACCCGTGACCGTGTTCGCGTGGACATCCACACTGCACGTCCGGGCATCGTCATCGGCCGCCGCGGCGCCGAAGCCGATCGCATCCGCTCCGAGCTCGAGAAGCTGACCGGCAAGCAGGTTCAGCTGAACATCCTCGAGGTCAAGAACGCAGAAGCTGAAGCACAGCTCGTCGCACAGGGTGTGGCCGAGCAGCTCTCGAACCGCGTTGCCTTCCGTCGTGCAATGCGCAAGGCCATCCAGTCGGCCATGCGTCAGCCCAACGTCAAGGGAATCCGCGTTCAGTGCTCCGGTCGTCTCGGCGGCGCCGAGATGTCCCGGTCGGAGTTCTACCGCGAAGGCCGTGTGCCGCTGCACACGCTTCGTGCGGACATCGACTACGGCCTCTACGAGGCCAAGACCACCTTCGGTCGCATCGGCGTCAAGGTCTGGATCTACAAGGGCGACATCGTCGGTGGCAAGCGTGAGCTCGCCGCCAACACGGCCGCACCGGCCGGGGATCGCCCGCGTCGTGAGCGTCCGAGCCGTCCGCGTCGTTCCGGTGCCACCGGTACCACTGCGACCAGCACCGAGGCCGGCCGCGCAGCGACCGCAACCGCCGATGCTCCCGCAACTGAACAGAATCAGGAGGGCTGACGCATGTTGATCCCACGGCGGGTCAAGCACCGCAAGCAGCACCACCCGAGCCGTTCGGGTGCCGCCAAGGGCGGTACCCAGGTGACCTTCGGTGACTACGGCATCCAGGCTCTCGAGCCTGCCTACATCACCAACCGGCAGATCGAGTCCGCTCGTATCGCCATGACTCGGCACATCAAGCGTGGCGGCAAGATCTGGATCAACATCTTCCCGGATCGCCCCCTCACGAAGAAGCCGGCCGAAACCCGAATGGGTTCCGGTAAGGGTTCGCCCGAGTGGTGGATTGCCAACGTCAAGCCCGGACGCGTTCTGTTCGAGATGACATACCCCAACGAGGAGATTGCTCGTGAGGCCCTGCGCCGCGCGATGCACAAGCTCCCGTGCAAGTGCCGGATCGTGACCAGAGAGGAGCAGTTCTGATGGCTACTGGAACCCCAGCAGCAGAGCTCCGCGAGCTCAGTGAAGACGAGCTGGTCACCCGGCTCCGTGAGTCGAAGGAAGAGCTTTTCAACCTTCGTTTCCAGATGGCTACCGGCCAGATGGACAACAACCGACGACTGCGCACCGTTCGTCACGAGATCGCGCGCATCTACACCGTCCTGCGTGAGCGTGAGCTCGGACTCGCTGTGGGTCCGGATGCAGGTGACGCGGCATGAGTGAGGAAAAAGCAGTGAGCACAGAAGAGCGCGCGAGCCGTAAGGTCCGTGTCGGATACGTCGTGTCCGACAAGATGGAAAAGACGATCGTGGTCGAGCTCGAAGACCGCGTCAAGCACAAGCTCTACGGCAAGATCATCCGCCGTACGACCAAGGTGAAGGCGCACGACGAGAACGGCGTTGCCGGCGTCGGCGACCGCGTTCAGCTGATGGAAACCCGTCCGCTGTCCGCGACGAAGCACTGGCGTCTGGTCGAGGTCCTCGAAAAGGCCAAGTAAGCCTGATCGAATCCTCGAGCTGATCGAGTATCACCGAATGGCCCGCTTCCCCTTGGGGGAGTGGGCCATTCGGCTTTCCGGGGGCTTTCCGGGGGCTTTCGGGGCTTTCCGGGCGAAGGGTTCGAGTTGCGTCGAGTACGGCTGATTTGGTATTCGGTGAACCCTTCCCTACAATAGAACGGTTGCCTGTGGCAGAGGTGTGTCTTCACGTGCGCAGCTCGAACGGTGCTTGCAGTGATCGTCTCCCGACGTCAGTCGGTGGGACTGCAGCTCAGACACGACGCAGGTGGCAACAATGACCGCGCGCACCGGGTCGGTAATCCGTTGCGCACGAAATTCCAGGTCTAGGGAGATCAAGTGATTCAGCAGGAGTCGCGAGTTCGCGTCGCTGATAACACGGGTGCCAAGGAAATCCTTTGCATCCGCGTTCTCGGCGGTTCGTCACGTCGCTACGCCGGGATCGGTGACGTCATCGTCGCCACCGTCAAGGACGCAATCCCCGGTGGAAACATCAAGAAGGGTGAGGTCGTCAAGGCCGTCATCGTTCGCACGACCAAGGAGCGCCGTCGTCCGGACGGTTCCTACATCAAGTTCGACGAGAACGCTGCAGTGCTCATCAAGGCTGACAGTGATCCCCGTGGAACCCGCATCTTCGGACCCGTCGGCCGTGAGCTGCGCGAGAAGAAGTTCATGAAGATCGTTTCGCTTGCCCCGGAGGTGCTGTGATGAAGGTGCACAAGGGTGACACCGTTCTGGTCATCGCCGGCAAGGACAAGGGCGCGAAGGGCAAGGTCATTCAGGCCTACCCCGCGACCGACAAGGTCCTCGTCGAAGGCGTGAACCGAATCAAGAAGCACACCGCGGTTTCCGCGAACGAGCGCGGAGCATCCTCCGGCGGCATCGTCACGCAGGAAGCCCCGATCCACGTTTCCAACGTTGCAGTCGTCGACTCGGACGGAAACCCCACCCGCGTGGGCTACCGCACCGACGAAGAGTCCGGCAAGCGCGTTCGGATTTCCCGGAAGAACGGGAAGGACATCTGACATGACCTCCACCGAAAACAAGGTCCAGCCGCGCCTCAAGGCACGCTACCGCGCTGAGATCAAGGACGCGCTCAACAGCGAGTTCGACTACTCGAACGTCATGCAGATCCCCGGCGTGGTCAAGGTTGTCGTCAACATGGGCGTCGGCGACGCTGCCCGTGACGCCAAGCTGATCAACGGCGCTGTCCATGACCTGTCGCTGATCACGGGCCAGAAGCCCGAGATCCGCAAGGCACGTAAGTCCATCGCGCAGTTCAAGCTCCGCGAAGGTATGCCCATCGGCGCACGCGTCACCCTCCGTGGTGACCGCATGTGGGAGTTCCTGGACCGCCTCGTGTCTGTCGCTCTGCCCCGTATCCGCGACTTCCGCGGTCTCTCGGGCAACCAGTTCGACGGCAACGGCAACTACACGTTCGGCCTCAACGAGCAGTCGATGTTCCACGAGATCGACGTGGACAAGATCGATCGCCCCCGCGGTATGGACATCACCGTCGTGACCACCGCAACCAACAACGAAGAAGGCCGTGCACTGCTCAAGCACCTCGGCTTCCCGTTCAAGGAGAACTGAGCGCATGGCTAAGAAGGCATTGGTCAACAAGGCCAACAAGAAGCCCAAGTTCGCGGTTCGCGCCTACACCCGCTGCCAGCGGTGCGGTCGCCCGCACTCGGTGTTCCGCAAGTTCGGCTTCCTTTGGAACCCACGTCCATTCGTGGTTTCCATCGAGTTGTGTATCGCGCCGATCCTGAAAAGAACTGTCGCGCTGCGACTCTGGTTGAAAGCGATCATCGTTCGTCGATGTCGTTCTTCGGTGACGAACGAGCAGTTCAGATTTCGGGGTGCGTCGATACCTTCCCGATCAGCGACCTTCGGGTGGCGGTGGGGGAGCCGACGTGGCATCCCGGTGGACACCTGCGCCAAAGTTCCCTACACTAGAGCGGTTGCCGTGGCTGACGCATGCGTTCAGCTCGGTGCGGTAACTTACGCCGTCTGACACAAGTCGGACGGCCCAGCCGAATTGCTGGAGGCCCACGATCGGATTCGTCCGGTGTTGCATGGGAACCACAGCGAGAAAGGTGTCGAGGTCGACCTATGACCATGACTGACCCCATCGCAGACTTCTTGACGCGTCTGCGCAACGCCAACACGGCGTACCACGATGAGGTGAAGCTTCCCCACTCGAAGATCAAGGCGAACATCGCCGAGATCCTCAAGCGCGAGGGCTACATCTCCGATTTCCGTACCGAAGACGCAGAGGTCGGCAAGACCCTCATCGTCGATCTGAAGTACGGTCCCAGCCGCGAGCGTAGCCTCGCCGGCGTGCGTCGCGTTTCCAAGCCCGGTCTCCGGGTTTACGCGAAGTCCACCAACCTGCCCAAGGTCCTCGGAGGCCTCGGCGTGGCCATCATCTCCACGTCGTCCGGTCTGCTCACCGATCGCCAGGCGGCCAATCAAGGAGTAGGCGGGGAAGTCCTCGCCTACGTCTGGTAAGGGAGGCCACCACAATGTCGCGTATTGGAAAGATTCCGGTCACCGTCCCCGCGGGCGTTGACGTCACGATCAGCGGCCAGGATGTCACCGTCAAGGGTCCCAAGGGCACCCTCGCGCTGACCATCTCCGAGCCCATCGCAATCGAAAAGGCAGAGGACGGCTCGCTGAGCGTCACGCGCCCCGACGACGAGCGTCGTAGCCGCGCGCTGCACGGTCTGTCGCGGACCCTGGTTGCGAACATCATCACCGGTGTCACCGAGGGTTACACGAAGAAGATGGAGATCCACGGTGTTGGTTACCGTGTGGCACTGAAGGGCAAGGACCTCGAGTTCGCGCTCGGCTTCAGCCACCCGGTGCCGATCGAGGCTCCTGAAGGCATCACCTTCGTCGTCGAGTCGCCCACCCGGTTCTCGGTGTCCGGCATCGACAAGCAGAAGGTCGGGCAGATCTCGGCCAACATCCGTCGTCTCCGTCGTCCGGACCCGTACAAGGGTAAGGGCGTGCGTTACGAGGGTGAGCAGATCCGCCGCAAGGTCGGAAAGACGGGTAAGTGATATGAGCCAGACTGCAAACCAGAAAGCCAAGCGGATTCCGCTGGGCAAGGATGCGTCCACCAAGCGTCGTCTCTCGAAGACGCGTCGTCACTTCCGTCTCCGCAAGAAGGTCTCCGGCACGCCCGAGCGTCCCCGCTTGGTCGTCAACCGGTCCTCGCGCCACATCCACGTCCAGCTCGTGGACGACCTGGCCGGCCACACCCTGGCCTCCGCGTCGACCATCGAAGCAGACGTGCGCGTGGCAGAAGGCGACAAGAAGGCTGCGAGCGCGAAGGTCGGTCAGCTGATCGCCGAGCGCGCCAAGGCTGCCGGCGTGGAAGCAGTTGTCTTCGACCACGGCGGACACGGCTACCACGGTCGCATCGCGGCCCTGGCAGACGCGGCTCGCGAAGGCGGGTTGAAGTTCTGATGACCAACATTTTCAACGGAAGGACAGCCTGATGCCGGGACGTCAAAGGCGTGACGGCGGAAGCGGACCCGCCGGACAGAATGGCCCCAACAGCGGTGACAACAGCAACGCTCGTGGGGACAACCGTGGTGGCGGCCGTGACCGTCGCGACGGTGGCCGTGGCGGAAACGCTGCGGAGAAGTCACAGTTCATCGAGCGCGTTGTCACGATCAACCGCGTTTCCAAGGTCGTCAAGGGTGGTCGTCGCTTCAGCTTCACCGCTCTGGTGATCGTCGGAGACGGCAACGGACTGGTCGGCGTCGGCTACGGAAAGGCCAAGGAAGTTCCCGCGGCCATCCAGAAGGGTGTCGAGGAGGCTCGCAAGAGCTTCTTCCGCGTCCCGATGATCGCCAACACCATCACTCACCCCGTTCAGGGTGAGGCTGCTGCCGGCATCGTCATGCTTCGCCCGGCAAGCCCCGGTACCGGTGTTATCGCCGGTGGCGCTGTGCGCGCCGTGCTGGAGTGCGCTGGTATCGCGGACATCCTGTCGAAGTCGCTCGGTAGCGACAACGCGATCAACGTCGTGCATGCGACCGTTGCTGCGCTCAAGGGTCTGCAGCGTCCCGAGGAAGTTGCGGCTCGCCGCGGCCTCACCCTCGAAGAGGTTGCACCCGCCGGCATGCTTCGCGCTCGCGCACAGGCTGCTGGGAGTGTGAAGTAATGGCAGATCTCAAGGTCACTCAGATCAAGAGCATCATCGGGACCAAGCAGAACCAGAAGGATTCTCTGCGCACGCTCGGTCTCAAGGGCATCCGTCAGACCGTTGTTCGTGAGGACAACGCACAGAACCGCGGTCTGATCAACGTGGTGCGCCACCTCGTAACAGTTGAGGAGGTCTAACCATGACCATCAAACTGCACCACCTGCGCCCCGCTCCGGGATCCAAGTCCAACAAGATTCGTGTTGGACGCGGTGAGGGCGGCAAGCGTGGTAAGACCGCAGGTCGCGGTACCAAGGGCACCAAGGCACGTAACACCGTGCGCGTGGGCTTCGAGGGTGGACAGATGCCGCTTCACATGCGTCTGCCCAAGCTCAAGGGCTTCACGAACCCGTTCCGCACCGAGTACCAGGTCGTCAATGTCGGCGACATCGCCCGTCTGTTCCCCGAAGGTGGAGCAATCACGGTCGAGGATCTCGTTGCCAAGGGCGCAGTCCGCAAGAACCAGCTCGTCAAGGTTCTGGGCGACGGCGAACTGACAGTTGCCGTTCAGGTGACCGCCGACAAGTTCACCGGTTCTGCCAAGGAAAAGATTGCTGCTGCCGGTGGTTCCGCCACCGAGCTGTGAGTAATCACGCGTAGCTAGTCCGATGGCCGCAGCGCAGCGTTTGCTGCGCTGCGGCCATCGGCGTCTACCAGGTCTTGTCACAGATTGGTCGTGCATGCCTCGGATGGGCCAGTATTCTGGTCACCGAGTGGCAAATGTATCTTCGGCTTACCCGGTTTTCGTGGTCTGCCCGCTTAGTTCCCAAATGCTCACTGTTAGAGTTCAAAAGTTCGACAGGTCAAACGATCTGTCTCCCTACCGTCGTGCCAGGAGGATCTTTGCTTTCCGCCTTCGTCTCGGCCCTCAGGACCCCAGACCTGAGGCGGAAGATCCTCTTCACCCTCGGCTTGGTGGCTCTGTATCGGGTCGGCGCTCTCATTCCGTCCCCAGGTGTCGACTACGGCCGCGTGCGTCAGTGCATCGATATCGCCAACTCCGGTGACTCAGCAGGTATCTACTCGCTGATCAACCTGTTCTCCGGTGGCGCTCTGCTGCAGATGTCGATCTTTGCGATCGGCATCATGCCGTACATCACGGCAAGCATCATCGTGCAGCTGCTGACCGTGGTGATCCCGAAGTTCGAGGAACTTCGAAAAGAAGGCCAGTCCGGTCAGGCCAAGATGACGCAGTACACGCGTTACCTGTCCATCGCTCTGGCAATCCTGCAGTCGACCGGCATCGTCGCTCTTGCGGCACGCGGACAGTTGCTCCAGGGCTGTGACGACATCATCGCCGACAAGTCGATCTTCGGTCTTGCCATCATCGTGCTGGTCATGACTGCCGGTGCTGCCATGGTCATGTGGTTCGGCGAGGTCATCACCGAACGTGGCGTCGGTAACGGTATGTCGCTCCTCATCTTCGCCGGTATCGCATCGCGTATCCCGAGCGAGGGCAAGTCGATTCTCGACAGCCGCGGTCCACTGGTCTTCGCCTTCGTCTGCCTCGCAGCGCTGTTGATCATCGCCGGTGTCGTCTTCGTCGAGCAGGGTCAGCGCCGGATCCCGGTTCAGTACGCAAAGCGGATGGTCGGACGCAAGATGTACGGCGGATCCTCGACGTACCTGCCTCTGAAGGTGAACCAGGCCGGCGTCATCCCGGTGATCTTCGCGTCTTCACTGCTGTACCTCCCGAACTTGATCGCACAGCTGACTTCGGCCAGTACAGCGGTCGACCCCAGTTGGTGGCAGCGCCTCATCAACACCTACCTGGTGAACCCGGCCAACCCGGTGTACATCGCGATCTACTTCGGCCTGATCGTCTTCTTCACGTACTTCTACGTCGCCATCACCTTCAATCCCGAAGAGCGCGCCGACGAGATGAAGAAGTTCGGCGGCTTCATCCCCGGTATCCGACCAGGTCAGCCGACCGCGGACTACCTCAACTACGTGCTGAGTCGCATCACCCTTCCGGGTGCGATTTACCTCGGCACCATTGCTGTTCTGCCCAACCTGTTCCTCGACATCGGGAATGGCGGCGGCGCGCAGAACCTGCCGTTCGGTGGCACCGCGGTGCTGATCATGGTCAGCGTCGGCCTGGACACCGTGAAGCAGATCGAGAGTCAGCTAATGCAGCGTAACTATGAAGGGTTCCTCAAGTGAGACTTGTCCTCCTTGGTCCTCCCGGTGCCGGCAAGGGCACCCAGGCCGCTATCTTGTCCGAGAAGTTCGGCGTTCCCCATATCTCCACGGGTGATCTCTTCCGCGCGAACATCGGTCAGGCCACCGCTCTCGGTGTGGAAGCAAAGAAGTACATCGACGCCGGCGAACTCGTACCGAGTTCGATCACCAACGACATGGTGAAGGCTCGCGTCGCAGAACCTGACGCAGCAAACGGTTTCCTTCTCGACGGATTTCCGCGCTCGGTCGAACAGGCTCAGGCACTCGAGGGAATCTTGAAGGATCTCGACACCAAGCTCGACGGTGTCCTCTCTTTTGTTGTCGACGAGGACATCGTGGTCGAGCGCATGCTCGCCCGCGGTCGTGCAGACGACACCGAGGACGTCATCCGCAACCGACTCCGGGTCTACCGCGACGAGACGTCACCGCTGTTCGATTACTACAAGGACAGCATCGTCTCCGTCGACGCGATCGGCGAGGTCGAAGAGGTCAACGCACGCGCACTGGCAGCGTTGGGTAAGTAATGGTCTTCGGGCGTAAACGCAAGGTTGTTCCGTTCCGCTCCGCGGGCGAACTCGACGCGATGGCTGCTGCCGGCGCGATCGTGGGTTCGGCGCTGGTGGCGGTGCGCGCTGCGGCAAAGCCCGGTGTCAGCACTTTGGAATTGAACGCGGTCGCAGAATCGGTCATTCGTGACGCCGGCGCCGTGCCCTCGTTCCTCGGGTACCACGGCTTCACCGGTTCGATCTGCTCTTCGGTCAACGATCGCGTCGTTCACGGGATCCCTTCAGCTCAGGACATCCTGGCTGAAGGCGACCTCGTTTCCATCGACTGTGGCGCGATCCTCGACGGTTGGCACGGTGACTCTGCCTGGACGTTCGGTGTCGGTGAGATCAGCGTCGCCGATCAGGAACTCAGCGAAGCCACTCGGCTTTCGATGGAAGCCGGGATCGCGGCGATGATCGCCGGTAACCGTCTGACGGATGTTTCGCACGCGATCGAGGTCGGTACTCATGCCGCCGAGAAGTTGCACGGTCGTTCCTACGGCATCGTCGACGGATACGGTGGACACGGAATCGGTCGGGAAATGCACATGGATCCGTTCCTCGCCAATGAAGGCGCCCCGGGTAAGGGTCCTGAACTGGTTGTCGGATCGTGCCTCGCGATCGAGCCGATGCTCACGCTCGGCACCACCGACACGGTGATTCTCGACGACGACTGGACCGTTGTGACGACCGACGGGTCCCGTGCGGCGCACTGGGAACACACTGTCGCTGTGACCGAGGACGGTCCGCGGATTCTGACACTCCGGCCGGAGTAGTTGACGCCGTCGCTGACAAGTGTTGGCAGCGAGCATGATTCACGTTCGAGAAGTCCCAGCCTCATGTCGAGGCTGGGACTTTTTCGATGGGGGAGCGGTGTGCGTCGTCACCCTGACCGGAGGCGCATTTGGCCTGGTCGTTTACATCGCGTAACATGGCTAGGCGGTGCGCTATGCGCGTCGATAGTTCGTGTGCCTACGCCCGGATCGCTCCGGGATCGGGCCCCCGAAGTGCCGACGATCTTTCCATTGCGTGCCAATGTAACGGAAGCCGATGCACGAAGCATGCCAAACCAAACGGATCGCGGAGGATATGGCTAAGAAAGACGGGGCCATCGAGGTCGAAGGACGAGTAGTCGAGCCGCTGCCCAATGCGATGTTCCGCATTGAGCTCGAGAATGGCCACAAGGTCCTCGCCCACATCAGCGGAAAGATGCGTCAGCACTACATTCGCATCCTCCCGGAAGATCGCGTTGTCGTGGAGCTCTCGCCCTACGATTTGTCGCGCGGACGCATCGTTTACCGCTACAAGTAACGAACTTCCCGGACCTGACCTGGGTCAGGGAGAAGTATGTCTGCCGCGGTTCATCGCGGCGGGCTGCGACAAAACAGGAGATCAGAAGACGTGAAGGTTCAGCCGAGCGTCAAGAAGATCTGCGAGAAGTGCAAAGTGATTCGCCGTAACGGTCGAGTCATGGTGATCTGCGAGAACCTGCGTCACAAGCAGCGTCAGGGCTAGATCTAGCTTTTCGAAGATCTGCTTGGCAACAAGCAAAGAAGACCTCCCAGTACCAGCCATTGTTGACGAGACCCCACGCGATCGTTCACCGATCGCCAAGGTCGGACAATGGTTCACCCCCGGCACGGAGGCCGGGGCCCCACTGAGTTAGTTGATGAGATCATCTGCGCCTTCGGGCGTCGGTACTCGGCAAGAGGCACAGGGGAAGGGCTGGGAGCAGACCTCCGCACACCGATAAGGAAATGCCACCATGGCACGTCTCTCTGGTGTTGATCTTCCTCGCGAAAAGCGTATGGAGATCGCACTGACATACATCTACGGCATCGGCCGTACCCGCTCCAAGGAAATCCTTGACGCCACCGGCGTCAGCCCGGATCTCCGGAGCAAGGACCTCTCGGACGAGGACCTGGCAAAGCTCCGCGAGTACATCGAGGAGTCGCTCAAGGTCGAGGGTGACCTTCGCCGCGAGGTTCAGGCCGACATCCGTCGCAAGATCGAGATCGGCTGCTACCAGGGCCTGCGCCACCGTCGTGGTCTGCCCGTGCGTGGTCAGCGCACCAAGACCAACGCCCGTACCCGTAAGGGTCCGAAGCGCACCATTGCCGGCAAGAAGAAGGCGAAGTAATGCCCCCGAAGTCACGTAGCACCGGTCCGAAGAAGACCCAGAAGACGCGTCGCAGGGATAAGAAGAACATCCCGCACGGCGCCGCTCACATCAAGAGCACCTTCAACAACACCATCGTGTCCATCACGGACCCCGCCGGAAATGTCATTTCCTGGGCGTCTTCGGGACACGTCGGCTTCAAGGGTTCGCGTAAGTCGACTCCCTTCGCCGCTCAGCTTGCTGCTGAGAGCGCTGCCCGTAAGGCGCAGGAGCACGGTGTCAAGAAGGTTGACGTCTTCGTCAAGGGACCGGGATCCGGTCGCGAGACCGCAATCCGTTCCCTCCAGGCTGCTGGCCTCGAGGTCGGCACCATTTCCGATGTAACCCCCCAGCCGCACAACGGCTGCCGTCCGCCCAAGCGGCGTCGGGTATAGCGGGAAGGATAGGTAGAAGAAAATGGCACGTTATACCGGACCCATCACCCGCAAGTCGCGTCGTCTGCGCGTCGACCTCGTTGGAGGCGACCAGGCATTCGAGCGTCGCCCGTACCCGCCCGGACAGCACGGCCGCGCGCGTATCAAGGAGAGCGAGTACCTGCTCCAGCTGCAGGAGAAGCAGAAGGCTCGCTTCACCTACGGCGTCATGGAGAAGCAGTTCCGCCTGTACTACAAGGAGGCGAACAACCGCCCCGGCAAGACCGGCGAGAACCTGCTTCGCATCCTCGAGTCGCGTCTCGACAACGTCGTGTACCGCGCAGGCCTCGCTCGCACGCGCCGTCAGGCACGTCAGCTGGTCACGCACGGTCACCTTCTCGTGAACAACAAGAAGGTCGACATCCCGAGCTACCGCGTCTCGCAGTACGACATCATCGATGTCAAGGAGAAGTCGCTCTCCACGCTTCCGTTCCAGGTTGCGCGTGAGACCGTCGGCGATCGCCCGGTTCCCGGTTGAGGAGTCTCCGGACTCCTCAACCACTCACAGGGCCGCAGGCCCTTTCCCATCGTGGGCGTCAAATAGTGGACGTCCGTACAGGAGGAAATACCAATGCTCATTTCTCAGCGACCCACGCTGACCGAAGAGGTCATCGCTGATAACCGCTCGAAGTTCGTCATCGAGCCCCTGGAGCCAGGTTTCGGGTACACGCTCGGCAATTCGCTGCGCCGCACGCTGCTCTCGTCGATCCCCGGCGCTGCTGTCACCAGCATCCGTATCGACGGCGTTCTCCACGAGTTCACCACCGTCCCGGGAGTGAAGGAAGATGTCACCGACATCATCCTGAACCTCAAGGGCCTCGTCGTGAACTCCGAAGAGGACGAGCCGGTCACCATGTACGTCCGCAAGCAGGGCCCCGGCGCTGTTACTGCAGGCGACATCGTGCCCCCGGCAGGCGTCACCGTGAACAACCCTGATCTGCACATCGCCACCCTGAACGACAAGGGAAAGCTGGAGATCGAGCTCGTTGTCGAGCGCGGTCGTGGCTACGTCCCCGCCGTCCAGAACAAGGCGTCCGGCGCAGAGATCGGCCGTATCCCGGTCGACTCGATCTACTCGCCGGTGCTCAAGGTCACCTACAAGGTGGAGGCCACTCGCGTCGAACAGCGCACCGACTTCGATCGGCTCGTTCTCGACGTGGAAACGAAGAACTCCATCACCGCACGGGACGCGCTCGCTTCGGCGGGCAAGACCCTGGTTGAGCTCTTCGGCCTGGCCCGTGAGCTGAACGTCGAAGCAGAAGGAATCGAGATCGGACCCTCGCCCGCCGAGGCCGATCACATCGCTTCCTTCGGACTCCCCATCGAGGATCTGGACCTCACGGTCCGCTCCTACAACTGCCTCAAGCGCGAAGGTGTTCACACCGTCGGTGAGCTTGTCGGCCGTACCGAGTCCGATCTGCTCGACATCCGCAACTTCGGACAGAAGTCCATCGACGAGGTCAAGGTCAAGCTGCATTCGCTCGGCCTGTCCCTCAAGGACAGCCCCGCATCCTTCGATCCCACCACCGTTGCCGGCTACGACGCCGCCACCGGAACGTGGAGTGACACTGATGCCGGTTCCTTCGGCGATGCCGAAGGTACCGAGGACTACGCCGAGACCGAACAGCTGTAGCAGCTCAGGTCCTTTACTAGGAGATCATCATGCCCAAGCCCAAGAAGGGTGCCCGCTTCGGCGGGTCGGCTTCCCACCAGAAGGCGATTTTCGCCAATCTGGCTACCGCGCTCTTCGAGCACGGTCGCATCACCACCACCGAGTCCAAGGCCAAGGCACTGCGCCCCTACGCCGAGAAGCTCGTCACGCACGCGAAGGCCGGCACGCTGGCTCACCGTCGTGAGGTGCTGAAGGTCATCCGCAACAAGGATGTCGTTCACACCCTGTTCGCCGAGATCGGCCCGTTCTACGCGGACCGTAACGGTGGATACACCCGCATCATCAAGACGATCCCCCGCAAGGGCGACAACGCTCCGATGGCAATCATCGAGCTCGTCAAGGAAAAGACCGTCACCTCCGAGGCTGACCGCGCTCGTCGCGTCAAGTCCTCGCAGGAAGCTCCCGCCGCAGAGAACGTCGTCGAGGCCGTAGAGGCCGACGCGACCGAGGCTGAGGTCGAGAACGCTGACGCAGTCGTCGAGGCCATCGAGGACGAGACCGCAACTGCGGCCGACGCTCCCGAGGCCGAAGAGGCCAAGAAGGACTAGTCCCCCTTGGTTTCGGCACACGCTGAATCGAACGAGCCCGCCGCCCCCATCGGGGACGGCGGGCTCGTTCGATTGCGGCTGGACATCTCCTACGACGGCACCGACTTCTCGGGCTGGGCCCGTCAAACCGATCTGCGCACCGTGTGCGGTGAGATCGAAGACAAGTTGGGAACGGTACTACGGCAACCGGTTCAGCTGACTGTTGCCGGTCGCACGGACGCCGGCGTTCACGCCACGGGGCAGGTAGCGCACGTCGACGTCCCGAGCGAGTTGCTCCCCGACGATCCGTCGCGACTCGTGCGCAGACTTGCACGCTTCCTGCCCAAGGACGTTCGGGTCAAACAGATCTCGGTGGTTCCGGGTGACTTCGATGCGCGCTTCTCGGCGATGCGACGCTACTACGAGTACCGGGTGACCAACGCGGCATTCGGAGTGGAACCCCTACGCGCGCGCGATACGGTGTCTTACCCCAAACCACTCGATCTCACAGCGATGCAAGAAGCGTCGAATCGGCTTCTGGGCCTGCACAACTTCGCGGCATTCTGCAAGCGTCGAGAAGGCGCTACGACGGTGCGGGAGCTGCAACGCTTCGACTGGGCGCAGGAGGGCACGGTGTTCACGGCGTACGTGAATGCCGATGCGTTCTGCTGGTCGATGGTCCGGAGTCTTGTCGGGGCAGTCCTCTCGGTCGGTGAGGGACGCCGCACCGCCGACTGGGTGGCAGGTTTGCTCGACGAAACGTCGCGGTCGAGTTCGATCCTCGTTGCGCCGGCGCACGGACTTTCGTTGGTTCGCGTGGACTACCCCGACTACTCGGAACTGGCTGCCCGCAACGCGATTACCCGTGAAACCCGCGAGATTCCGTCTTCGGGCGGGTGCTGCGGCGACTGACCGCCTCGATACAAAATGCCCTCCCACTCTGCGTGGGAGGGCATTTCACGTCGACGACTATCCCGCCAATTGGCGCGCGATGACCAGACGCTGAATCTGATTGGTGCCCTCGAAGATCTGCGTGATCTTGGCCTCGCGCATGTAGCGCTCGACGGGGAAGTCCTGGGTGTAGCCGTACCCGCCGAACACTTGAACGGCGTCGGTGGTGACCTTCATTGCTGCGTCGGTGGCAACGAGTTTGGCGACGCTGGCGTTGCGCGAGTACGGAACTCCGGCGTCGCGGCGGCGGGCTGCATCGAGGTAAGTGGCGCGAGCGGAGTCAACTGCGGCCGCCATGTCCGCGAGCACGAATCCGAGTCCCTGGTGATCGATGATCCGCTTGCCGAATGCCTTGCGCTCCTTCGCGTAGGCGACCGCGTCGTCGAGTGCGCCCTGAGCGATTCCGACGGCAACAGCAGCGATTCCGAGTCGGCCGGAGTCGAGCGCGCTGAAGGCGATCGGCAATCCCTGGCCGCGCTGACCGATCAACCGCTCGTCAGGGACGAAGGCGTCGTCGTAATTCGCGGATGCAGTGGGGACCGCGCGCAGTCCCATCTTCTCCTCGGGCTTGCCGAAGCTGAGGCCTTCGGTGTCCTTGTCCACCAGGAGGCAGGAGATGCCGCGAGAGCCGTCGTCACTGGTGCGGGCGAAGAGGTTGTAGAAGTCTGCCTTGCCGCCGTTGGTGATCCAGGCCTTCGAGCCGTTGATGCGGTAGCCACCGTCGGTGGCCGTCGCCTTGCACGACAATGCGGCGGCGTCGGATCCGGCCTGCGCTTCGGAAAGGCTGTATGCGCCGATGGTGTTGCCGCCCAGCATGTCCGGCAGCCAGCGGGCCTTCTGTTCGTCGGTGCCGAAGGTGAACAGTGGGAAGCACGAGAGGCTGTGCACGCTCACCGCCACTGCAACCGCTGCCCAGCGCGAGGCGATCTCTTCGAGGACTTGGAGGTACACCTCGTACGGCTGATCGCCGCCACCGAATTCCTCGGGATACGGAAGGCTCAGCAGGCCTGCCTGTCCGAGTGCGGGGAACACGCCTTCGGGATACTTCTCGGCCTTCTCGTATTCGTTGACCTTGGGCGCGAGTACCTTGTCCGCGACATCACGCGTCAGTTCGATGAGATCGCGAGCTTCTTGGCTGGGCATCAGGCGTTCGACGGGCACGGTCGGCTCCTAGCTAGGTAGTAGTACTGGGAACGATACTGCAGTACTGTCTTGCGTATGGCAAGGCTGGTTCACAAGACGACTGCGCGCAGGGCAGAGTTGTTCGATCAATTGGTCGAACTGTTCTTGAGCGAGGGTTTCGCCCACCTCACGCTCGACGAGATCTCAGCTCGTCTGCACTGCTCCAAGAGCACCTTGTACACCGTGGCGGCCGGCAAAGAGGATCTGGTGCGGGCTGTGACGGTGCACTTCTTCCGTGCGGCGACCGATGCGGTGGAGAGTGCCGTCGCTGCCGAGTCGACACCCACTCGTCGAGTTGCGGTGTATCTCGAAGCAGTCGGTGATCAGCTGACCGCGGCGTCCCGTCAATTCATGGAAGACCTGGCTGAATCGGTGTCGGCGAGTCAGGTTTACGAGAAGAACACGTCGATCGCCGCGGATCGTGTGCGAGCGCTCATCGTCGAGGGAGTGGATTCGGGCGCATTCCGGCGGGTACACGCGTCATTTGTCGCTGATGCGGCCGCAGCGACAATGGTTCGGATCCAGCAACGCGCGGTCTATCGGGCTACCGGGTTGGACGATGCCAGCGCGTATCGGGAACTGGCCGCACTCATCACGGACGGGATCACTGCGTGACGAGTCGCTAGCATCGACGTTCATGGCACCTTTGAAGGTCGAAGTCATCGTAGGTTCGGTCCGCGAGGGGCGAATAGGACGAGCAGTGGCGGATTGGTTTGTCGAGCGCGCAACCGCGAACCCGTCGTGGAACGTATCGGTGATCGACCTCAGAGAGCTGTCGTTGCCCCAGGATTTCTCGGATTCACCTGCCACGGAGGTTTTCCGCCAGCGAATCGGACGAGCCGATGCTGTTGTTGCTGTGACCTCCGAATACAACCACGGGTACCCGGCTGCCCTCAAGACCGCATTCGATTCCGTGAAACACGAGTGGCGTGCCAAGCCGATCGGATTCGTGTCCTACGGCGGGATTTCAGGTGGTGTTCGGGCCGTCGAACAACTGAGGCAAGTAGTGGCGGAGCTGCACATGGTCTCGGTGCGTCAAAGCGTGACCATTCACCGGGTACGCAAGCAATTCGGACACGAGCCGTACGGCGTCGATTCGATTGCGATCGATGCCAGCGAGAAGATGATTCGTGAATTGCATTGGTGGGGGAGTGGATTGCGGATGCAGCGTGCGAGTGATCCCTATCCTGGCTGATCTTGGACATCCGCGATCACGCCATCTGGTGAGCGTCGCCGGCTCGAGGACGGCCGATGAACGAGGTCTCGGAAGCAATGGTTACCAGAGTCAGTTCGACGCGCGTGCGGCCGGTTTCGACTGTGATCTTGTCACCGAGTGCGAATGGCTGGACTATCGATATTTCAGGGTCGATCCGAGGCCATTGGCGTGGATGTCCGTACACGTAGATCGCGGTCACGCCGGCACGCGGCGGTAACCCCTCGACTCCGTCGAACACGACCGTGTTGAAAGCGCCCTCGAGCCCACCACCCTGCCCGGACACGCGGAGTCGGTCAGGCACTCCCATGGAGTCGGTGAGCGCGGTCCATGCTTCCGGTCGATCGGTGTGGATGAGTACCAGTGCGCCGGTCGCGATGGCTCGAAAGATCAATTGCTGAGCCAGATAGAGTTCGCCGGCGACAAGAACGGTGTTGACGCCCGACCCCGAAATTCTGGCCGCGACACCGTGCCCGTTTCGGTCCGAGCCGATGAGCTGGCCGCACCCGGCAAGAGGTAGAGCGAGTGAGTCGAGTGTGCCCCCGTCCATGCGAATGTGCGGCGTGATGCGGTCCAGCGCGGCCAATGCGGTTGGCAGGTTGGTCAGCAATCCGTCGCGCTGGCGCCCACGTAGCGAGACCAAACCGGCCAGCGGTGCGTTCTCAGGTGGATTGCGCGTGGTGAAGCGACATGTCGCACTGACCCTCGCCTCTCCGCGTTCGCCCGTGGGGCGCAACCGAATTGTCACGGACGTCCCGACCGTTGCCACTGCCCATACTCGGGTCAGGGTCGAGTTGGTGATGAAACGGGGTTCGATTCCGTATCCGACGTTGGACACACCAGGCAAGGGGGTACTTCGCCACGTTTCGGTGACCTCGTGGCTGGCGACTCCTCTTGTGACCTGGGCAGTGGACGACGCGATCTCCGGTGCGGTGAGGATCCGCGCCTTGCATCCCGCTGAATCGAGCACCCGGATGACACGATTGGCGGCAACAGCGATCGCGCGGCCCGCGCCCTGTTCGCCCCCGCCTCGGCGTTCGACTGCTGCACGACCCTCCAAAGCGTCGAAACGTAGTGCAAGCCAAACACTTCTGGTGGCGGTGGCTGGTAGTGGCCCGATGAGACGTTCGTAGACTTCGGTGGCCGGCGTTCCTGATGCGGCGCGGTATCCATGACTGACAATGTCGATGCCGGTGAGTGAGATGTCGTGCTGATACAGACAATTGACCAGGGCTGCCGTGGGCAGAAGGTGGGAAGCGTCGAATGAATGGCGCCCGATCCTGGTCAGGTAGTCGCGTGGGGGAGCGATCTCGACGACAGCGACGAGTGAAGATCCGTCCACTCGGAGCCCGATCGACTGTTCGGAGGGAGTGTGAAAACTGACGATCGTGCTGCCGTCGGCGTCCTTGCGGCGCAAATAGCGAAAGTACTTGACAATCCAGGACATTACCGACCAACCGCCCACATGGAGGAGCATTGATCCGGCAACCACACAACCGATTGCCAGCGCCCAGAGCCAATCCAGCCCACTGGCCATCGCGATTCCGCCTGCACTGATTCCGAGAATCTGTGCCGACACGAATTCGTGCGTCGAAATCCTGTGTGACGACGGCCAATGCTTCAACCGCGATCGGTCCACGGTTCCTCCCCGATACCTGACCTGCGAACTACCCGAAAATTTCCGCCCCAGCCAAACTGTACTGTGTCTTCGCAAGGGGATGTAAGGCACGGGGGGAATGATGGCTGCAACACCTACCACGCGCTGGCAGGTCAATGGGTACCGATTCTTGGTCAGGCGGATGGAACATGCGCTGGTCAGACGAGACGTGCGGATGCTTCACGATCCGATGCGGTCACAGTCCCGCGCCTTCACCGTCGGAATAGTCCTCGCTGCACTGGGATTGGCGGGTTGCGCGGTACTCGCTCTGTTTCGACCACAGGACAAGATCGGCGATGCAGAAATCGTTGTTGCAAAGGAATCTGGCGCAATGTTCGTCGCCATGGAGGGTGCTTTTCGCCCTGTGCTGAACTTGGCCTCCGCCCGACTGATTCTGGGTTCGCCAGGAAAACCGGCAATAGTCAAGGCGTCTGAGGTCGAGGCGAAACCCCGGGGAGCACTCGTCGGCATTCCTGGCGCACCGTCCGCGCTGCCGGAATCAGCCGACCCGACCAACGCCTTGTGGACGGTATGCGACTCCGTCGGATCCGACGGGAGAAAATCGTTGACGACTTCGGTCCTGGTCGGCTCGTCCAATGTCGGTGAAAACACGACATATCTGACGAGGGACCGTGCATTCCTGGTGAAGTCGGGTTCCGATCACTTTCTCGTATACGACGGGAAGCGAGCGGAAATCGATGTGGACAATCCGGCGATCATGCGGGCTTTGGGGCTGGAAGGAGCACAGGCGCGACCGATCAGTGCCGGATTTCTCAATTCGATCCCCGAAGTTCCGCGCATCGAGGCTCCGCGAATCCGCGAACTGGGATCAGCGCCCCGGTTCCCGCTGCAGAACAAGACTGTCGGCTCCGTCGTTCAGGTTTCGGTGGGCGCGGACCTGCAGTACTACGTGGTGCTCGAGAACGGTATCCAGAAGGTCGGTGCGGCGCTCGCCCAACTGATCTACTTCTCGGATTCGCAGGGCGCCACCGGGATCGCGAGCGTCACCCCTGATGCCATCAGTCGTATTCCCTCGGTGAGGGAGCTGGCCGTCGACTCTTTGCCGCAGGTGGTTCCGGAGATCGTCGATGATCATGGCGCACCTGTCGGATGTCTGGAATGGGCTCCCTCACCTGCAGTCGACGGCGGCGAAAGTAGTTCTGCAACATTGAAACTCGTCGCTGGATTGCAGGTTCCGATCCCGGAGGGTGGCAAGTTGGTGTCCTTGGCGCAGGCGGACGGATCGGGCGACAATCTCGACAGCGTCCACGTCGAACAGGGCTTCGGCGGTTTTGTTCAAGCGACTGGAATCGAGACGAACAGCACCAGACACGACGGAGTGTTCTACGTAGCGGATACCGGTGTGAAATACGGAGTGCCGGACGAAACCTCTGCTCGCGCGCTCGGATTGACGCGAACGCCTGATCGTGCGCCTTGGCAGATGCTCGATCTACTTGCATCAGGTCCGGCGCTCGAGAAGAGCAATGCACTGATAGCTCACGACGGAGTCGCCCCCGATTCAACGCCGGCCGCTCCGGTGAACTGAACACCGTTGACGGTTCAGAGATCGACGTCCCGTCGTTCGGGAAGTCTCCGACGAATTACTCGACGAATGGGCATCGACGCCAATAGCGTCAGTAGGGCTAGGGTGCCGACCGTTCCGGCTCCGACGAGTGCCGCGTCGCGAGATCGGTTGTCGGGGGTCGGCGGCGTGGGTAGGGGATCGATCGTTACCGACTGATGATTGACCTTGACGCGTTCCCCCGGTGCCAATTCGCCCGTTACCGCGGCGAGTGGATCGATGACGCCGTGACCGACGTAGGGATTCCAACCCTGCGCCGGAGCGTGGGCGGTGGCTTCGATACGTTGCATGACCTGAGGTGCAGTCAGTTCCGGGTGAACCGACCGGACCAGCGCGGCGGTTGCCGCGACATAGGGCGCAGCGAAACTGGTCCCGTTGAACGACTGTACGGCGCCGTCGGAGCCGTAGACTCCGTTGGTCAGACCAGGCGACGTCGGGTGAAGTGAGATGATTCCGGTGCCGGGCGCCGCAACGTCGACCCATGGACCGCCGAGGCTGAAGGAGCTGGCGGTGCCATTGGGGTCGACCGACCCGACGGTGAGGACATAGTCGTCGTACCAGGCAGGACTGGCAATCGTCGTAACCGAGTTCCATGGATCGGCTTGTGGATCGAGGGGATCCGGCGGTGGATTCTGGTTCTTGCAACCTCCGGATCCGACGTTCCCTGCAGCAGCGACGACTACGGCGTTCTTCGCGATCGTGGCGTATTCGATTGCAGCGCCCAGTCGTTGGTCGTTGATCCCGTCGCCGGCAGGCTTGCAAGCGACCTCGGAGATGTTGATAACGCTTGCACCCAAGTCAGCAGCGTGACGTACGGCCAGTGCCATGGTGTCGACGTTTCCGTAGCCGGACGAATTCTCGGCTACGGCAGGGTCTTCGCGTTGGCCGGCCACCGAGAAAGCGGCACTGGACTGCCTGATCGAGATGATCTGTGCGTCCGGCGCAGCTCCGGAAAATCCGGAACCGTCGACCTGCTCGGCGGCGATGAGACCGGCGACGACTGTTCCGTGTGAGTCACAATCGTCGGTGCCGTCGGAGGTCCCGACATAGTCACCGCCGCCTTCGAGGGCCGGTAGCCGGGGATGTCTGCTGACGCCGGTGTCGATGACAGCAATTCGCTGCCCTGCCCCTCGGGTGATCGACCACACCGAATCGAATCCCAGATCCTGTTGAGAACGTGGAATATCCGCGCCGTCACCACCCGCTACGGCGGGGACGCACAGGGTTCGTTGTTCGGTGGGTTGGGGAGGTGTGGGTGGACCGTCCTCCGGCAGCATTGCAGGATCGATGGGGGAAGGAACCGCACTCGATGCGGCACCCGCCCCGGCGAGAACTGTGAAGACAACGATCACGAGTGCGGCACAGATGTTCGTCGCGCGTCGAATCACCATCGAGATCCGATCGCTCAGAGACCGCGCATGAGCGCGAAGAGCCCACTGACCCAGCAGATCAGCGGAACGATTGCTGCAATCGCAGCGAGGTCCAACAGTTCGGCCGCGCGTCGCATCACGGGGCTGAATGTGTTCTGGGGGGCGAGGATTCCCAGAATCAGTGACAGGAGGAGAACAGTCATCGTGATGGCGAAGACGACCAATGCATGGTCGCGATGGGTCCATGCCATGCCGCCCAGGAGAGCGAGAACCACCGAGATGCCTGCCGAGATGAGTGGGACCGCCTGATGTGCGCCCGCGTAGGTGCGCCCGCGAAACATCAGCACGACGGCCGTCGCGAATGCGAGAGCAAGGTTCGGCCAGACGATTCCCTGACCGGGCCAGGACCACGCGAGCGCGACTGCGGCAGTGAGCGCGACCACTGACGTGGCCACGATCAGTCCGGTCAGGTAGCTACGAGCCCGCCCTGCCCTTTCAGTCAACTCGGTCAGCCCGGGCAGTTCGGGCTCGGGCAGTCCGTCGCGATCGTCGTCGAGGGGATTACTCGGCGTCGGAACCGGGGGAAGTGGTAATCGCGCGAACAGCATCGACAGTCGAGCGGTGAACGTGAGAACGATCAATGCTGCGGCAATCACCGCGCTGCTGACGGTTGCGGTGCGCGCCTCGGGAAGCGTCGTCGCGACGGCGAAGGTGCCCACCGCAGCAAGGAGGACGACGAGAAGTGCGGTGAAGACGGCTAATCCGGCACCGCACAAGCGGAGGCAGATCAGACTCACCGCGGCTGCGAATGCCGAACCGAGAAGGAGATGAGCAGAAAGAACAGTGCCGGGTACGCAGAGTGCGCCGGAGACGAACGCCAGTGGCACCGCTGTGCATCCGAGCGTGATGGAGCTTGCAGTGTCTCCGTACACCCGCGCTGCCACGACGGCGGCGACGGTGAGCACCAAAGACGTCACTCCACCGCAGACAGCGCCGATCAGACCTGTATCGCCGAGGACCAGGGCGAGGGCCGCGACGAGCGCAGCGACGAGGGCGGCGGACGAGCCGACAATGCGCGCGGTGATTGGAGTCCACCGTCGGTAGATGTCTGCATCCGTCGCCGCGACGGTGTACATGATGTCGTCGAAGAGTGGGGGCGGGGCAGCGGTGTCCGCGGCCGCGAGTACGAGCAATTCCCCATCGCGGATTCCATGCTCGTGCAGCGACAGCGTCGGTGCCAGCGGTGCCCTGCCGACTTTCGACAGAGTCCAGTCGACGGGCTCGAATTGTTCGGCGCTGTGGTCGAACTCGTTGAAATTGCTGTGGTTGACAACTGTGTCCACAATGCCCGGAATGACCACCGCGAGTGGAACACGAAGAGGCACCGCAAGATCCACCTGCGAATGGGCTGAAAGTACCGTCAACCTGCACAGTTCGGCAGAATGGGTCGCGCGTCGTCCGTTTGCGGTGTGAGCAGCGCTGGTTTCAGTGGTGCTGGTCAAGATCTGTCCCCTCCTATGACGCGATTCCCCTGTCACGTCACCCCAGTTCACCCGAACAATACGACATGAACTGTGCGCCTGTGTCGGCGACAGCGCAGACAACAGGTGGCACCGACCCGAGTGTCGGTGTTGTGATCTACTCTCTTGCAATTGCGTGACTACGCCTTGGGGGGCGGGCCGGCGGTAGTCGGACGAGGCGCGTGGCGGCAACAGCTGCAGCACCGATGGGGGTGGGTGAATTGAGCACTGTCAGATTTGCGCGTCGAGCGCGCCGTGAATCGCCGCGTACACCGGGCGGCGAGGTGACGCTTCAGGCCCCACCGGAGATTCCTCGCGTCACGCCGGGAAACCTACTGACCAAACTACTTCCGGTGATCATGGTGGTTGCCATGATCGGCATGGTGGCGCTGATGTTCTCTTCCGGCATGGCGCGCAATCCGATGTCTCTGCTGTTTCCGGTCATGATGATGGTGTCGATGCTCGGGATGCTCGCCGGGGGCGGTCGTAGCGGTGGAGCACGAGCGTCCGAAGCGAACGAGGACCGCAAGGACTACCTGCGGTATCTGGATCAGATGCGCAGCGATGTTGCTGCGACGTCTGGTGCGCAGCGTGCTGCTCTCGAGTGGAGCAATCCCGAGCCGTCGCAGCTTTGGACACTGGCCGGGACTGTGCGGATGTGGGAACGTCAGATCACCGACTCGGACTACTGCCACGTTCGGGTCGGTCTGGGTACACAGCGATTGGCCACCAGGCTTGTATCTCCGGAGACGGGGCCGGTCGAGGATCTCGAACCCGTCGCTGCTGTCTCACTTCGGCGATTCGTCCGTGCGCATTCGGTTGTAAAAGACCTGCCGACCGCCGTCTCGCTTCGCGGATTTGCTGCGATGTCCATTGAGGGGCAGAGGGATTCCGCTCGAGCGCTCGTCCGCTCGATGTTGATGCAGCTGTGCACTTTCCACGGTCCGGACACCGTCCAAGTTGCAGTGGTGTGCGGTCCCGATACCGAAGCCGAGTGGGAGTGGGTCAAGTGGCTCCCACACGTGCAACACCCGGAATCTCAGGACGGCGCCGGCACTTCACGCATGGTGTTCGGTTCGTATCTCGAGTTCGAAAGTTCCCTCGGGGAAACGCTTTCGATGCGTGCTCGATTTGCTCGCAACACTCCAGCGAGTGCGGGCGTTCCGCATCTCGTGTTGGTCGTGGACGGTGGCTTGCTCGAAGGTGACACCGGCCTGTTGTCCGAAACCGGGCTCGACTCGGTGACCGTCCTCGACCTGTGCGGGTTCTGCCCGCGGCTGGCGGCGGCGCGTGGTTTGCGACTGGTCGTCGGTAGCGATCAGATCGGCGCGGTGAGCAGCGCAGGAGTCGAGAACTTTGCGACGCCTGACGCCGCGACGACGAGCCTGGCGCAGTCGTTCGGACGTCGCATCGCACCGTTCCGTTCGGCATCGCAGAACGCCGTGGACGCAACTGACGACGACCGATCCCTTCGGACCTGGAGCCAGATGTTGGGGATAGGAAATGTTGCGAGGTTCAATCCTGAGCATGGCTGGCTGCCACGTCAGGGGCGCGACCGACTCCGCGTGCCGATCGGTGTCGGACAAGATGGAAACCCTGTCGAACTGGATCTGAAGGAGTCGGCCGAGAACGGTATGGGTCCGCACGGGCTGTGTATCGGAGCCACCGGTTCTGGTAAGTCGGAGTTCCTGCGAACCTTGGTGCTCGGCCTGATCGCGACGCACTCACCCAACGCGCTGAACCTCGTACTGATCGACTTCAAAGGTGGTGCAACCTTTCTCGGCCTGGAGGAGGCGCCGCACGTTGCTGCGATCATCACCAACCTTGCCGAGGAATTGGCGATGGTCGATCGTATGAAGGACGCGCTCGCCGGCGAAATGAATCGTCGACAGGAGCTGCTGCGTGCGGCAGGAAACTTCGCAAACGTGTCTGACTACGAGAAGGCGAGGCTGGCCGGCGCTGCACTCGATCCGTTGCCTGCACTCTTCGTGGTTGTCGACGAGTTTTCCGAACTGCTCAGCCAACAGCCGGAATTTGCCGAATTGTTCGTGGCCATCGGGCGATTGGGCAGGTCACTTCATATTCACCTGCTGCTGGCCAGTCAGCGGCTCGACGAAGGAAAGCTTCGGGGTCTCGACAGCCATCTTTCGTATCGCGTCGGTTTGAAAACTTTCTCGGCGAACGAGTCTCGTTCCGTTCTCGGCGTTCCCGATGCTCATCACCTGCCGGGCACACCCGGTGCGGGATACCTGAAGTCCGATTCTGCTGAGATCGTTCGCTTCCAAGGTGCATACGTGTCAGGCCCGTACGAGGGTGAGCGGATAGCGCCCACTCGATTCTCGGTAGATTCCCCCGTCGAACTCGCGCCGCTGCCGTTTACCGCGACGCCCGTGGTCGGGCCAGAGGCTGTTGTCGTTCCCGTCGAGCCCGATGTCATCGACATGGGTGAAGTCGGTGACGATGCACGTACTCTCATGGGAGTCCTCGTCGACCGAATGCGCTCTCACGGTCCACGCGCGCACGAGGTGTGGCTACCGCCGCTCGAGGCATCCCCGACGCTTGACCAGTTGTTGCCGCGGTGGGCGGCCGGTGATCAACCTCGCGGAAATCTGAGCGCACCCTTCGGCGTAGTCGACAGGCCGTTCGATCAGCGCCGCGATCTTCTCGTCGCCGATCTGAACGGATCAACGGGCAACCTCGCGATCGTCGGCGGCCCGCAGTCGGGAAAGTCGACGGCCTTGCGCACGTTGATCTTGTCTCTGAGCATGACGCACACGCCGGAACAGATTCAGTTCTACTGCCTCGACTTCGGCGGTGGAACGCTCCTCGGATTGAAAGATCTGCCGCACGTCGGATCGGTGGCAAACCGCTTGGATTCCGACCGCGTCCGCCGCACGGTTGCCGAGGTACTCGGTGTGGTCGCGAAACGAGAGCGACTGTTTCGTGACCTCGGCATCGACTCCATGGCTGATTTCCGAGGATTGCGAACAGCTGATCCTGCCGGGGAAGGTGTGGCGGCGGGACTCCGAGATGACCCGTACGGTGACGTCTTCCTCGTCGTCGATGGTTGGCCCAGCGTTCGTTCGGATTTCGAATCACTCGAGCCTCAGATCAACATGCTCGCCGGTCAAGGTTTGTCCTTCGGTGTGCACGTGATCGTCACGACGTCGAGGTGGGCCGAGATCCGGCCGGCACTCAAGGATCAACTGGGTACTCGCATCGAACTTCGATTGGGTGATCCGGGAGATTCGGATGCGGGTCGCCAGAAAGCCAGCCTGGTGCCGGAAGGTCGACCGGGTCGTGGCATCACGCGCGACGGGCTTCACCTTCTCACCGGACTACCTCGAATCGGCGGTTCGCCCGGTAGTGAGAATTCCGGTGGGTCTGTGGCGTCGACGGTCGAACATATTGCAGCCATGTCGAATTCGCGCCCGGCGCCCACCGTGCGGATGCTTCCGGATTCGTACTCGCGGGCAGAACTTCTCGAAGCTGTCGGAACCCGGTGGCCCTCACCGAGTGCGGCCGACGGTCGGTGCCTCACCGTGCCGATCGGGCTCGGTGAGACCGACCTCGCCCCGGTGTACATGGACTTCCGGGAACACCCACACTTCTTGATATTCGGCGACACCGCGTGTGGCAAGACATCTCTTTTGCGCGGAATAGCGGAAGGGATCATCGCGTCGAACACACCGGCGCAGGCCAAGCTGATTATCGGTGACTATCGGCATTCCCTGCTGGGAGTGGTCGAAGGGAATCACCTCGGCGGTTACTCGGCGTCGTCGACGACCTTCGGTGAGTTGATGGTCGACTTGGCTCGGATCGTCGCCGCCAGAATGCCGAACGCCGAAACAACACAGCAGCAATTGCGGGAAAGGTCGTGGTGGAGTGGGCCGGAGATTTATGTACTGATCGACGACTACGACCTTGTGGCCACACCGAGTGGTAATCCGGTGGCGCCGTTGCTCGAGTACATTCCGCATTCCAAGGACATCGGTTTGCACCTGGTGATTGCCCGCCGTTCCGGTGGCGCGGCCAGAGCACTCTACGAGCCGGTCATTGCGAGAATTCGCGACATGGCACCGGCCGGATTGATCATGAGCGGAAGTCGCGACGAGGGAAATCTCGTCGGCACCGTCCGCGCGTCGGCATTGCCGGAAGGTCGTGGGGTCTACGTTTCTCGGTCGCAAACCCAACTTGTCCAAGTTCCGTGGATGCCACCGCTGTGACCGTTCCGTCCTTGGTGTCGGTCTCGCTACATTGGGGTGCATCCAATATCTGGGTCGTCTCGGGTCAACGCGAATTCTGTTGCAGTGCAGACCTCAGACGCGAACCGGCGTCGGGTCCCGGTACGACCGGAGAAAATGCGATCGATTACGTCGACGACGATTATGTCGACGTAGATGGTCGGATTGTCCCCACCGTCCTGGAGCTGGCCAGGCTGATCTCCAGTGCGATGGACGGGTGCGGAATCGTCGATGCAGACATCCTCTATCTCAGTCATCCCTCGGACTGGGGTGCCCCACGCAGGCGGCGATTGCTCGATGCCGCACGGCGAGTGGCGCACGACGTCGTCCTCGTTCCGACGTCGGTCGCGGCGGCGAGGTCGGCTCGTACAGCCTGGCGATCACGGTGTGTCGTCCTCGAACTGCGTGGCGGAATGGTGGTCGCTTCTGTTGTCGTTGAGGTCGACGGTGAACTCCGAATCGACGGGGCACAAAGCTCGGCGATCGCAGACGTTGCGGGGTTGTTTTCCGGAATCGGGGACTTGTCGGTTCGGGACGCTGTGGTGTTGGTCGGGCCGCGCTCCCATGCCGTTGCGGCTTCGCTCGAACGTGGGTCGACGAATGTCCACGGCCATGCGAGCATTCGAATTCTGGACGAGAGTCGGGTGGCGTCGTCTCTGGTGGATCCTCGGACGCTCGTTCGCCAGACAACTGCGCGGGACAGTTCCGGTCGAATCGTCGACAATTCAGCTTTTGGCGCCGGGTGGGTAGGCGATCCGGATGGCGCGATGTCGATTCCTTCCGTGGACTCGACTGCCACCTCGCCCCGTCGAGTCGGCGGGTGGCACGGAGGCCGTCGACGGTTCGCGGCGGCGCTTGCGGTGCTCGCCGTCGTCGCTGCTGTCGCGGCAACGGTCGTGGTGTCGACTCGCGACCGAGGCGATTCTCGGTTGGCGGACTCGGTCGCAGCTGCGGCGGAAGACAAAGTCGAGATCGTGGAGGCGTCGAAAGAGCAGGAAAAGCCTGCGCCGAAGACTTCGATTCCGTCGATCGAGTCCGGTGTCACGCCGGAACTCACGCGTGTGGAGGTGGGGAGCGTTGCAGCAGAGCTGCCTTCCGATTGGAAGCTTCTGTCACGAGGGACCTCGAGCGGGCGCACCGATTTGATACCCAGTTCCGGCGCTGATCGCAAGATCGTGGTCATCGAGAAACGTCTTGCGGAAGGTGCTGGATTCGATTCCGTCGAAGCCGCTTTGCGTCAGCAGTTTTCGGCGTTCGAGGACCCATTGCGGTTCGGAGAGTTTTCTGTGATCGACGATGCCGCAGGAAAACAGGCAGTGGTGTACGTCGAGTTTCCGGACGATTTCTCCGAGGTGCGTTGGCGCGTGTACGTCGACAACGGTCGGCAAGTGAGTATCGGCTGCCAGTATCTGGTCGGTGAGTGGGACAGTCTCGAAGCGGACTGCCTGCGGATGTGGCAGTCACTCGAATTCACGCCCTGACCGGATCGGTCGGTTCTGCAAACATTCTTCGATCGGGCCGGAACCGTTGGCACGGAGGTCGCGTCAAAGTATGTGTAGCGCACATCAGGGAGTTCCGCTCGACCCCGGTGCACATCTGACGGACAAGCCGTCGTGGGTGGTCGCCGATACCGAACGGTACTCACCGAATCCAGGGGGACGACATGGGCTTTACCGCAACTACCGCTGAATTGATCGATTCGGCGGGGACCATCGACGGACATCTCGGTGACATCAGGGGACTGGTCAACGCTGTTCGGTCGGAGGCCGACGCTTCGCACAATTCGTGGAACGGTGCGGCGCAGGTCGAATACGCAGGAATCATGGAGCGATACAACAGCGCGGCCCTGAAGCTGGACACTGCTCTGACCGACATCTGCGAGCAGATCAAACAGGCTGCGGGAACCTTCGACTCGACCGAAGACGACAACGTCAGCTCGCTTCGCGGCGCGACGGTGAACATGTCCTGACCGTCAGCTCTTCGCCGTTCGATCAAGCAGTCCTCAGCCAGTAGTTCTCACAAAGTTCTCTCCAGTCACACCGAACCGGGAGCAGTTATGTCCGACAGGATCAAGTACGACTTCGGCGGCCTCGCAATGCTGTCCGATCAGATGAAACAGCAGGCCAAAGCGATCAACGACAAGCAGGGCGACATCAAGGTTGTCGTAGACAAGCTGCAAGCAGGCTGGGAAGGGGCAGGTTCCGAAGCCTGGAACGACGCACAGCGCCGCTGGGCCCAGGCGTCCGAAGAACTGAACATGGTTCTCGCGCAGATCGCCGGAGCGACGGCGAGCGGCTCGGAGAAGATGCAGGAAGCTGACCGGATCGCCGCAAACGGGTTCGGTCGCTGACAACATTCATGTCGTGACGACACCCCGACTGCCCCGGTACCGTCAGGTTGCCGGGGCAGTCGCATGTCGATCGCTTACCTGCTGGTTCCGGACGAGGGCATTGTCGGCGGAGATGGCTGCGCTTTGACCTGGCAGCGGGTAGACCGGTATCGTCTATCGGTGGCGTGCCGTAGGGCTCCGGCAGAAATGCGTGGAGACCGGCGGTTCTCGGGTCTCAACTGGCCGCCGAGGATCGTTTACGCGATACGCACATGGTCAGCAGTGGAATGAATTAAGACGAGGAAGATCTGTGTCTACGTACACCCCGAAGGCCGGAGATGTGACCCACTCGTGGCACGTCATCGACGCCACTGACGTGGTGCTCGGCCGTCTTGCCGTTCAGGCAGCGAACTTGCTGCGTGGCAAGCACAAGCCCACCTACGCGCCGCACATCGACGGTGGTGACTTCGTTGTCATCATCAACGCTGAGAAGGTTGCCATCAGCGGCAACAAGCTGCAGGGCAAGAACGTTTACCACCACTCCGGATTCCCGGGTGGCCTGAAGTCCCGCACTGTCGGTGAGGTCCTCGACAGGACTCCCGATCGTCTCGTCGAGAAGGCCATTGTCGGCATGCTCCCCAAGACGAAGCTCGGCCGCGCAATGAGCAGCAAGCTCAAGGTCTACGCGGGCCCGAATCACCCCCACACCGCGCAGCAGCCGGTGCCGTTCGAGATCAAGCAGGTCGCACAGTGACATCGCCGGAAGAGCAGAACGTGTCCGAAGAGAACATCGAAGCAGTGGAAGAGCTTGTCGCCGCTGACGCAGTCGAGGTCGTCGAAGAGGTTGCTGCAGCTACGCTCGCACCGATCGTCCTCGATCGCCCGGTCCAGACCGTCGGTCGCCGCAAGGAGGCTGTCGTTCGCGTCCGGATGACTCCCGGTACCGGTCAGTTCAAGCTCAACGGCCGTACGTTGGAGGATTACTTCCCCAACAAGGTTCACCAGCAGCTGATCAAGGCTCCGCTGGTGCTCGTCGAGCGTCCCGAGTCTTTCGACATCATTGCACTGCTGCACGGTGGCGGCCCGTCCGGTCAGGCAGGCGCACTGCGTCTGGCTATCGCGCGCGCACTCATCGAGGTAACCCCTGATGATCGTCCGGCCCTCAAGCGTGCAGGCTTCCTGACGCGTGACGCCCGCGCGGTCGAGCGTAAGAAGTACGGCCTGAAGAAGGCCCGTAAGGCATCGCAGTACTCCAAGCGCTGATGCTTTGCCGAGGTTGACCCGACGGGTCTGCTTCGGCACCTGTTCACCACAAGAGCGGGCGTCCATCGTTACCGGACGCTCGCTCTTGTGTTTCTCGGAGAAATTCCATTCTCGAGTTTCATTCTCGAGGTTCACAGGATTCAGGAGTCGTTCTATGGGTCGGTTGTTCGGTACTGACGGTGTTCGTGGACTTGCCAATTCGGATCTGACTGCAGATCTTGCATTGAGATTGGCGGTTGCCGCGGCGAGCGTACTGACAGCCGGCACTTCGGATGCCCGTCCGACCGCCGTGATCGGCCGCGATCCTCGCGCCAGCGGTGAGATGCTTCAAGCCGCGGTGACGGCCGGGTTGAGTTCCGCAGGCGTCGACGTGCTCGACGTGGGTATCCTTCCGACTCCGGCAGTTGCATACTTGACGGCAAAGCTCGACGCCAGTCTCGGTGTCATGATTTCTGCATCGCATAATCCCATGCCGGACAACGGAATCAAGATTTTCGCGGCCGGTGGGCACAAGTTGGATGACGCTGTCGAGGTGGCGATCGAGGATGCACTCGACGGCACTGCGCCGCCGGTCCTTCCGACAGGTGCCGGCATCGGCCGAGTCCGCGCGGTCGACGACGCCGCTCAGCTGTACCTTGCGCATCTGGCGAGCGCGGCGAGCGAGCCACTCGCTGGACTTACCGTTGTCGTCGACTGCGCCAACGGCGCTGCTTCCGCGCTCGCACCGGTTGCCTACGCAGCAGCGGGCGCTCGCGTCATCGCGATCAGCGCCGATCCCGACGGCCTCAACATCAACGACGGCTGCGGATCGACGCACCTGGAGAATCTTCAGAAAGCCGTAGTCGATCACGGGGCGGATCTAGGCCTCGCGCACGACGGCGACGCCGACCGCTGCTTGGCCGTCGACGAGACCGGCGCGGTGGTCGACGGTGACGCGATCATGGCTGTTCTGGCGATCGCGATGAACGAGGCCGGGGAGTTGGTCGAGAACACTCTCGTCGCGACTGTCATGAGCAATCTCGGTTTGCACATCGCGATGCGCGAGGCAGGCATCAACATCGTGACTGCTGCCGTAGGCGACCGCTACGTCTTGGAAGAACTGCGCGCGGGCGGGTACAGCCTCGGTGGCGAGCAGTCAGGTCATGTTGTGTTGCCGGCGTTCGGCACCACGGGCGACGGAATTCTCACCGGTCTCCGGCTGCTCGGACGCATGGCTCGTACGCGTAAGTCGGCATCGGCATTGGCTGCAACGATGACCACCCTCCCGCAAGTGCTGATCAACGTGAAGGTCGGGGACAAGGCGACAGTCGCAGCGTCGCCGTCGGTACTTGCAGCAGTCGCGGACGCCGAGCGCGTTCTCGGTGACGGTGGTCGAGTGCTCCTGCGCCCGTCCGGGACAGAGCAACTGGTCCGCGTCATGGTCGAGGCCACCGAACTGCCGCTCGCGCAGAAGCTGGCTGACGAGTTGGCCGAGATCGTCGGTTCGGTGTAGCCCCCTCATTACGCGTTCGCGTTTTGAGGGAACGTAATTGCGCCCTGCTGCGTCCAAGGAGTCAAAGGCCACTCGACGTGCGAGTGGTTCCGTTGAAACTTGGGGGCGCTCGTGGATGTCGACCGCGCTGGAACAGATGAATTGGCACGCCATGCGGTGTCGGTGGCCCAGGGTCTGCGCGATTCTGCCGAGCCGATCAAGCATTTGCGATGGGGCGGTGCCGCTCCGGGCCGTGACTACGCCGAGCACGGAGCCGCGTTGGCGTCGGCATTGGCGGTCCTGAATTCTCGCTTGACTGGCCGTGCGGATCTTCTCGATACGTTGGCGCGCCGGCTTTCCTCTTCGGCTGAGGCAATCACTGAGGCGGATCGCGAGGGTGCGCGGCGGGTGCGGGACTCCGGCGGGTCGGCCTCGTGATACCGAACAGCCTTACAGCCCAGGCAGTACCGAACGGCCCATGTTCTTTCGAAGATATTCTTGCACTGCGTGATTCACATGCTCATCCCGACGAAATTCTGGAAGCGGGCGCCAGCGGACTGCAGTTCTTCGGCCGATTTCACGACCTGGCCACTCGGTTGGGTTTCGAAGAACGGATGCTTACCTCCTACGAGGATGCATATCGCGCAGAGGCGGGCATCGATATCGCGGCACTGACGCGAGACATGTCGGACATGGCTGCGGCGGTGGACGGTTCGGTCGCGGAGATCGCGATGCTGACGGTCCTGGCCGAGAATCTTCCCGCAGTGTGGAATGTTTCCGGCGTGGATGCGGTCGTCGATCAGGTCTTCGCCGCGCGGCGCGAAGCTCGGTCCGATGCGGATTCGGCGCCACTGTTGATCACGCTAGCCGACGAACTTGCGCGGACTGTTCGAACGGCTTTGGCAGACAAAGCTTTCAAGGTGGCCAGCCTCGACCGGGCGACCATCGGCGGTCTGGGTGCGGGGGAGATCGATCAGCTGGCTCACGTCGCTCCCAGCGGTCGTGGCGCGGCGCCATGGTTGGACACCGTTTTTCGCTCGGCGTATCTGGATGCCCGCGACGAATTCGACAGGGCGTGCGCGCAGTGTGCGAGCGCGGTAGGCGATGCTTTTGATGCCGCGACTCAGTGGGTGACAGACGCCTTCCCGTCGACCTTGCCGGTCGCCGAGACGATCGAATCCGGTGCCGCGGCTGCGCCGATCTCTTTCTCGATCGGCGGCAACACATGGGGCTTCTCGATTGCGCCCGACGGTCGTGGGGTGAGTCTCGATGTCGCCGGCGCCGACGGGAACTCTGTGTCGGTCGCCGTGGAGTTGGACGAAAACGGTTGGCCGAGAATAGTTTTTGATGCCGGTCAGGAGGCGGTCGTGCAGGAGACATACCCGCAAGAAGCGTCCCAGCCCGCGACACTTCAACCCGAAATTCCCCAGCCCGATAATCCCCAGCCCGAGATACCGGTTGAAACCACCGCCGAAGTCTCGCCCGCGCCGGACCCGGAGCCGCCTGTCACAGTCCCGGACGAGTCGATCGCCGGCCCCGACGGAGAGACGGGCGCTGAGCTGGCCGGAGCTGGTCCGCTGTGAAGTCCGTTCACGCTCCCTTCGAAGAGATCCGTCGAACTCTCGATTCTCAACTCGACGACTTCCGTGAGCGCAGAGCGGCAGCGGCGAGCGAGGAATCGCGCCAGGAGCCGCCGTCCGAAACGACGTCTGCCGATAACGACACGGAAGGGTCGGTCAGATCCGGCCCGTATCTGCGATCCGCGTCAGAGCCGACGCCGACGCCGACGAAGCCGAGCCCGCCGCCGGAGTCGGGGGCGGGCACGGACTCCTACTTACGCAACAGCTGGCTGGCCCGCGCGTCGGAGTGAGGTTCAACCGGGAGCAACGGCGCCGTGTGTGGAATCTCGACGTCAGGATCAGCAAAGTCCTGGTACTTCTTGTCGCCGGTCAGATGGAACAACAGGAAGCCCGTGAGCAGGCACCGTGTGGCGGACTGTGTCTTGCGCTCGGATCCACCGAGGCCCAGGGCTCCGAGGAGTCGGCGGCCTTCGATCAGTCCGGCGTCTTGGCCGTCGTTCACGGTGCGTGCGACGACGGGACCGCCCCACTCCACGCTCAGCGGGCGCGCATTGCTGGTCAAGGAATCGACGTCGTCTTCGCCGGCAAGGATCAATCCGGGCGCTGTGATCTTCGACGCGTAGTTCTCCGCCTTGGGTGCTGTCGGGGCCGGGAACAGCGCGGCTACCGCACCGACATCCCCGCGCTGCGCTGCGGCCAGTACCGCCGCGCCAGCGCCCATGCCGTGACCGGCAAAGGCGACTCGATCGGGGTGGACGCTGATCTGGCCAGGGCCGAGTCGTACGCCGACGCAGATGTCGAGCGTCGCTCGAAGATCTGCAGCCAAGCCGAGATGGGATGGGACCGGACCGCGTTCGCTGTCGGGCGCCGCTGCGACAATTCCCCAGGAAGCGAGGTGCTGGAGTGTCTGCTCGTACTTGTGGGACCCGACCATCCACCCGTGCGCGAAGGCAACGGCGGGGAGATTGAAACCGGTTTCCGGCGTGTACACGACACCCGGCTGTCCGGCCAGGGCGAGGTTGCCGCGGAGAACTCGGTGCGGGCCGCGCTTGGACAGCTCACGGGTCAGTGTCTTCAGTTTCGGTGCCACGGTTGAAGACGTTATCCGATGAGCCGTCTCGTGTATGCGGAGCCGACGCTGCAACCGGCTGGGGGATGTCTGTGGAACCGCAAAATGCGCCCACCGCCGATGTCCAAGTACCCTGAGTCACCATGTGCGGAATCGTGGGATACGTCGGCCACCGCCCAGCTCTGGGCGTTGTGGTGGAGGCTTTACGGCGAATGGAGTATCGCGGGTACGACTCGTCGGGAATCGCGATTCTCGACGGAACCGGTGGGGTCGAGATCGAGCGTAAGGCCGGTAAGTTGGCCAACCTCGAGGCGGAGCTCGGCGAGTACGGCGCGGATCACTTTGTCGGTACGTCGGGTATGGGTCATACCCGGTGGGCGACGCATGGGCGACCGACCGACCGTAATGCGCATCCGCATCGTGATGCGTCGGGCAAGCTGGCTGTCGTTCACAACGGAATCATCGAGAATTTCGCCCCGCTGCGTGCGGAGCTCGAGGCTGCAGGCGTCGAGCTTCAGAGCGACACGGATTCCGAGGTGGCAGTTCACCTGGTAGCCCGGGCGTACTCCGACGGGCCGACGGCAGGTGATTTCATCGAGAGTGCGCTGTCGGTGGTTCGTCGGTTGGAAGGTGCGTTCACGCTCGTCTTCACGCACGCCGACCACGCGGACACGATTGTCGCCGCCCGCCGCTCGACGCCGCTCGTCGTCGGTGTCGGTGAGGGCGAGATGTTCCTCGGCTCCGACGTCGCTGCGTTCATCGAGCACACACGCGATGCGGTTGAACTCGGACAGGATCAGGCAGTGGTGATCACTGCCGACAGCTATCGGATCTCCGACTTCGCGGGCAACGAGGCAGAGGGGCGCCCGTTCCGCATCGACTGGGATCTCGCGGCCGCCGAAAAGGGTGGTCACGACTACTTCATGCTCAAGGAGATCGAAGAGCAGCCGACCGCTGTCGCCGACACGCTCCTCGGCCACTTCGAGAACGGGAAGATCGTCCTCGACGAGCAGCGGTTGTCCGATCAGGAACTGCGCGACGTCGACAAGGTGTTTGTCGTCGCCTGCGGTAGTGCCTACCACTCCGGACTGTTGGCGAAGTACGCGATCGAGCATTGGACGCGTCTACCTGTCGAGGTCGAACTCGCCAGCGAATTCCGTTACCGCGACCCGGTTCTGGATCGCTCGACGCTTGTTGTCGCGATCTCGCAGTCGGGGGAGACGGCGGACACACTCGAAGCGGTCAAGCACGCCAAGGACCAGAAGGCACGCGTCCTGGCGATCTGCAACACCAACGGTGCACAGATCCCGCGCGAAGCCGACGCCGTTCTCTACACGCGGGCAGGACCGGAAATCGCGGTTGCGTCGACCAAGGCCTTCCTGGCGCAGGTGACCGCGAACTACCTCGTCGGTTTGGCTTTGGCGCAGGCTCGCGGCACCAAGTATCCGGACGAGGTTGCGCGCGAGTACGCCGACCTCGAAGCTATGCCCGCATTGGTCAGCAAGGTGCTCGAGACGGCAGAACCGGTGCGCGCGTTGGCACGCCAGTTCGCGCACGCGTCGACCGTGCTGTTCCTGGGGCGCCACGTCGGCTACCCGGTGGCGCTCGAGGGTGCGCTCAAGCTCAAGGAGCTTGCGTACATGCACGCCGAGGGCTTTGCCGCCGGTGAGCTCAAGCACGGCCCGATCGCGCTGATCGAGGAGGACCTTCCGGTCATCATCGTCATGCCGTCGCCGCAGGGTCGCGCTGTCCTGCACTCGAAGTTGGTGTCCAACATTCAGGAGATCAAGGCGCGCGGGGCAACGACTATCGTCATCGCGGAGGAAGGCGATACCGTCGCCGCGGCGCACGCGGATCACCTGATCGAGATTCCGGCGTCACCGACTCTGCTGCAGCCGTTGCTGTCCACGGTTCCGTTGCAGATCTTTGCGGCCGAGGTTGCCGCGGCGCGCGGATACGACGTCGACAAGCCGCGTAACCTGGCGAAATCGGTTACGGTCGAATAGTTTTCGTAGGGAATTTCGGGCCCCGCAGTCGAAAGACTGTGGGGCCCGAGTGCGTTACGGCGTCTCGACGACGACGGTTCCGCGCATCTCGGGATGCGGTGTACAGGTGTAGTCGTAGATTCCGGGTTCGGTGAACGTGTAGGTGTAAGTTCCCGATTTCTTGAGTGGGCTGCGGAGTTTGCCCTTGGCGTCTCCGAGGCCGTTGACGTCGTGGGCCATTCCGTTGTCGTCGAATACCCACGTGACGGTGTCGCCGACGTTCACGGTGATGGAAGCGGGGGAGTACGCCATCCCGGAGATGGTCACCACAGGTCCGCTCGCCGTCGTTTCGGCCGCAGATGGTGTGGAGTCGGTGCCGGAACTGCACCCGACCAGACCGAGAGCGAGGACGAGTCCCGCGATTGCCGGGCGAAGACGTGATTTCATGGTTTCGAGGGTAGCGACGGCAACTGAAGGGTTCCGACATGCGTGGGTACTACACAGCCGATCAGGTGCGAGCAGCGGAGGCGCCGCTGCTCGACAAGCTGCCCGACGGAGTGCTGATGCGTCGAGCGGCGTACGGTCTCGCGCGAGTCGTCGCGGACGAATTACGTTCCCGTACAGGATCGGTCGCACATCGGTCAGTGACGCTTCTGGTCGGTACCGGCGACAACGGCGGTGATGCCCTGTGGGCGGGTGCGTTGCTCCGCAAACGAGGTGTGAGTGTTCGGGCCGTGTTGCTCGATCCGGCGCGCGCTCATCGGTCGGGCCTCGACGCTCTCCTGAAGGCCGGTGGCCGAGTCGCTGCCGAAGTCGGGTCGCCGGATCTGGTGATCGACGGCATCGTCGGGATTTCCGGGCACGGCGGTCTGAGGCCTGACGCAGCCGAGCTCGTCGGCCAGGTGGAGGCACCGATCGTGGCGGTCGATCTTCCGAGCGGCGTCGACGCGAACACCGGCGCAGTGGACGGCCCGTCGGTGACCGCTGATGTGACGGTCACATTCGGTGCGCTCAAGCCGGTGCACGTACTCGCGGCTCCGCTGTGTGGTCGTGTCGAACTCGTGGATATCGGATTGAGCGTCGGCGAACCGGCGTTCGGTTCGCTCGATCCGGCCGAGGTCGGTGCGCTGTGGCCGGTTCCAGGCCCGGAGGACGACAAGTACTCGCAGGGTGTGGTGGGCATCGTTGCGGGAAGTGAGCAGTATCCCGGCGCGGGCGTGCTCTGCACCGGCGCCGCGGTGACCGCGACCTCCGGCCTGGTCCGCTATGCCGGGCACGGCGTCGCCGAGGTGCTCGCCCGGTTCCCGGAGGTGATTGCGAGTGAGACGTTCCAAGCCGCCGGGCGGGTTCAGGCCTGGGTGGTCGGACCCGGTATGGGTACCGACGACGACGCCGCGCGGCTTCTGGCGTCGGTACTGGCTACCGATGTACCCGTTGTTGTCGATGCGGACGGCCTTACCCTCCTCGCTCAGCGTCCCGAACTTGTCGCAGCCCGGACCGCGCCGACTCTTCTGACGCCCCACGCCGGCGAGTTCGCACGATTCACACCACTCGGCGACGACAGAATCGCGGCCACGCGTGCTCTCGCCGAACGCCTCGGAGTCACGATTCTGCTGAAAGGCCATACGACGGTGATCTCGGATCCCGGCGGTGAGGTCCTGGTCAACGACGCCGGCGGCTCCTGGGCGTCGACCGCAGGCTCGGGTGACATCCTCTCCGGTGTGATCGGCGCGTTGCTGGCGGCGGGTCTGAGCCCTCTCGAAGCCGGGGCCGTCGGGGCGCGGGCTCACGCGTTGGCTGCGAACATCGCCGCTGCCGGCGGTCAGAGCGATGTCGCCGGAGCACCGATTTCGGCTTCGCCGCTGCTGGGAGGTCTGCGCGAGTCGGTGCGTGTGCTTCGCTCTTTTGCCCTTGATTGAGGGTGTTCAAACCCGAACACGTGTCCGATTCTGCGCGGGTGGCAGGATTGTCGCCATGACGCTTGCCCAGGGAAGAGCACCGAAGGAGCCTGCGGAGGGGAAGGCGAGCCGACTCGACGACGCAGTAGGGCCGCAGACGGAGGCAGTCGTCGATCTGGACGCGATCGCGCACAACGTGCGTGTCCTGCGTGAATTTGCCGGTGATGCAGCGTTGATGGCGGTCATCAAGGCGGACGGATACAACCACGGCGCAGTTGCGGTTGCGCGGACGGCACTGTCGGCCGGAGCCCGGGAACTCGGCGTCACCACCATCGCGGAGGCACTGGTCCTTCGCGAGGCAGGCATCACCGCTCCCGTCCTGGCCTGGCTGCACGGCCTCGACGCCGATTTCTCCTCGGCGATCCGGTCCGACGTCGAGATCGGCGTGTCCTCGCCGCGGCACCTGGCTGCTGTCGTCGACGCGGCACGGGTTCTGGGACAACAGGCGACTTTGACGCTCAAGGTGGACACCGGTCTCAATCGCAACGGCGTCTCGAGAACCGAGTGGCCGCAGATGCTCGACGACCTCGCCACTGCCCGGGACGAGGGCACGATAAGGCTGCGCGGAGTGTTCTCCCATCTTGCGCACTCGGACGAACCGCATCACGACGTCATCGACATGCAGAAGCAGCGTTTGATCGAAGCGGTTGCCGACGTCCGCGCTCGCGGATTCGACCCCGAAGTCGTTCATCTTTCCAACTCCGCCGCTACAGTCACCCGTCCTGACCTGCAATTTGACATGGTTCGACCCGGGATTGCGATATATGGATTGTCTCCGGTGCCCGAACTCGGAGATTTCGGTTTACGACCGGCGATGACGCTGCGAGCGAAGGTGATTCTGGTGAAGAAGGTGGCCGCCGGAGAGGGCGTCTCCTACGGGCATCAGTGGGTCGCACCGCACGACACCACTCTTGCGCTGCTTCCCGTCGGCTACGCCGACGGTCTGACTCGTTCACTGAGCGGCAAGTTCGAAGTGCAGTTGGGCGGCAAGCGTCGCCAGGCCGTCGGGCGGATCTGCATGGACCAGGTGTTGGTGGACCTGGGGCCGGACGGCGACGGAGTTCGCGAAGGCGACACCGCGATCTTCTTCGGCAACGGCGATCACGGCGAACCCAACGCGCAGGCCTGGGCCGACGTACTCGACACCATTCACTACGAGGTCGTGACCGGAATACGTGGACGCACTGTGCGTACGTACATCGGGGGAGAGACGTCATGAAGACTGCAGGAAAGATGAGCATTCTCGGTGGCCTGCTCAGCGCTGTGGCGCTCGGCTCGATGGCCGGCGTGAATGCATTCAAGACCGCGACGCGTCCGGGCCGGGAAATCTACGCGGACGAGGACTTCGACCTCATGACGCGCGACCGCAAGAGCACGGTGCGCACCGAGGACGGCGTCGAGCTGGCAGTTCGCGAAGTGGGACCGGATGACGCTCCGCTGACAGTCGTTTTCGTGCACGGGTACTGCCTGAGTGCGCTGTCCTGGCATTTCCAGCGCCGCCAGCTCGAAGAGCGATGGGGCAACAAGGTTCGCATGGTGTTCTACGACCAGCGCGGACACGGAGATTCGGGCATGCCGCGTTCGAAGAGTTGTACGGTCTCGCAGCTTGGCCGCGACCTCGCGACTGTCGTCGAGGCCAAAGTGCCCAAGGGACCGATAGTTCTCGTCGGCCACTCGATGGGCGGCATGACGGTGCTCGCGCTTGCCGGTCAGCGACCCGAATGGTTCGAGGGCCGAGTCATCGGCGTCGGGCTGGTCGCGACGACGGCGGCAGGGCTGGCCGAGACCGGTCTGACCCGCAATCTGCAGAATCCGATCATCGACGGGTTCCGGTTGGCAGTGCGCACCTCGCCAGGAGTGGTTCAGCACGCCCGGGGCGCTGCGCGAGTACTGATCACGCCGATCCTGCGTGCAGCGTCGTACGGCACCGATGTCAGCCCACGACTGCATGAGCTGTCGGACGGCATGCTCGACCGGACCTCGGTCGTGACCATCGTCAATTTCTTGCGGACGTTGGAACTGCACGACGAGTCCGCGTCCCTCGAGGTCCTCGCGCACACACCGGCAGTCGTGATCTGCGGCGATCAAGACATGATGATTCCGTTCATCAGCTCCAAGCGTCTCGCTGCCGATCTCCCCGAGTCTGAACTCGTGAGAGTTCACGGGGCCGGCCATCTGGTGCAGCTCGAGTTCCCGGCGATCGTGACGGACGCAATCGACAAGCTGGTGCAGCGTGCACAGGTAGAAGAGCGGTCCGATGTCGGCTGAGAACGCCACGGGACTTCCCGAATCCGGACAGATCACGTTGGAAACGGCCGAGGACACCGAGGCTTTCGGCCGACGGTTGGCGGCGGGACTTGTTGCCGGCGACCTGGTGGTGCTGGACGGGCCACTCGGGGCGGGCAAGACCGCGTTGACGCGCGGAATCGGCGCCGGGCTCGGAGTGCAGGGCCGGGTGACGTCCCCGACGTTTGTCATCGCTCGTGAGCATCGTCCGGGCACCCGCCCCGGCGGCGGAGTTCCCGTCGGCATGATCCACGTCGACGCATACCGGCTGGGAGACAGCGGACCGCATGCGCTCGACGAACTCGATGCCCTCGACCTCGACACCGACCTCACCGATGCAGTGGTGGTGGTCGAATGGGGTGGTGACGTCGTGGAAAGGCTCGTCGAACGACACTTGCGAGTGCAGCTTCATCGGGAACCTGAATCGGATGTGCGGACTGCGAGTTGGTCCTGGACGTCGTGAAACGGCGTTTCGTGTCGCAGACGTCGTGAAACGGCGTTTGGTGTCGCAGACGTCGTGAAACGGCGTTTGGTGTTACGGACGTAGTGACCCTCCCGGGCCGGAAGTAGTTCTTCACGTGCGGGTACCCTGAGAAATCGTGCTTGTTCTCGCAATTGACACCTCCACTCCGGCAGTCACTGCCGGAGTCGTCTCCCTGTCTGCTCCGTCACCGGACGCAGAGTCACCGGGCACCGAGTCGCCTGGCACCGAGTCACCGGGCACAGTGGAGACGCTTGCCGTGCGTGTCACGGTCAATCCTCGTGCGCACGCCGAGGTCTTGACCCCTCACGTCCTCGAATGCCTCGCCGAGGCCGGGCTCACGCCGGCAGAGTTGAACGCCGTCGTCGTGGGTGTCGGGCCGGGGCCGTACACCGGACTGCGTGTCGGCATGGCGACAGGCGCTGCCTTCGGTGATGCACTCGGTGTTCCCGTGTACGGCGTGTGCAGCCTCGACGCCATCGCGGCTGCGGTACCGACCACACAGAGCCTGCTCGTCGTGACTGACGCGAGGCGTCGCGAGATCTACTGGGCGCGCTACGACGGCGGAGTGCGCGTCGAAGGGCCGGCTGTGAATTCCGCCGGCGACGTTGATCCTTCGCCTTCGACGCTGATTGCCGGATCTGCTTCGCACGTGGACTTCTTCGATCTGCCCGTCGACCCGGCGGAGACACCCTCTCCGGCCGGCTTGGTCACAGTCGCTGCTCGCGAGATTCTGGCCGGATCGGTTCCGGCCCCGCTCGAGCCGCTGTACCTCCGACGCCCGGATGCGAAGACCCTCGCAGAACGTGGCAAGTGAGACCGAGCAGATGAAGTACAGCATCGAGCCGATGAACGTCGATGACGCCGAACGGTGCGGGGAGTTGGAGCGCGCGTTGTTCGCGGGCGACGGACCCTGGAGCGCGCAAGCGTTCGTCTCGGAACTTGCGGGCGCACATAATCATTACTTCGTTGCCAGGGAACCCGACGGTCACGTCCTCGGCTACGCCGGAGTCGCGTTGTTGGGCGCGTCGCCGAACATGGAGGCCGAGGTTCACACCATCGGTACCGATCCCTCGGCTCAGCGACTGGGAATCGGCGGCGCGTTGCTCGATGCGCTTCTGACCCTGGCGGATTCACGGCAGTGTCCGGTGTTCCTGGAAGTGCGCACCGACAACGACCCTGCCATCGCGCTGTACCGGCGCGAAGGATTCGAGATCGTCGGAACACGAAAGAAGTACTACCAGCCCAGTGGGGCAGATGCGTACACGATGAGACGGCCCGCCGTGCTCGGTGTCCGCGAAATTGAGGAGCAGCAAGCATGATCGTCATGGGTGTCGAAAGCTCTTGCGACGAAACAGGTGTCGGTATCGTTCGCTGGAACGGTGACGGAACCTGCGACCTGTTGGCCGACGAGGTGGCATCGAGCGTGGATCAGCACGCCAGGTACGGGGGAGTGGTTCCCGAAGTAGCCTCGCGGGCTCACCTCGAGGCGATAGTGCCGACGATGCGCCGTGCCCTTGCTGCCGCCGGTATCGAGAAGCCCGACGCACTTGCCGTCACCATCGGACCCGGCCTGGCCGGTGCGCTACTGGTCGGTGTCGCCGCCGCGAAAGCCTATGCCGCAGCCTGGAACATACCGTTCTATGCGGTCAATCATCTCGGCGGTCACGTCTCGGTTGACACTCTCGAGCACGGTCCGTTGCCCTCGTGCGTCGCATTGCTGGTCTCAGGTGGTCACACGCACCTGCTTCACGTCGAAGATCTGGGCAAGCCCATTGTCGAACTGGGCACGACTGTCGACGATGCCGCCGGTGAGGCCTTCGACAAGGTGGCCAGACTGCTCGGGCTCGGCTTTCCCGGCGGACCGGCACTCGATGCTGCTGCGCAAGAGGGAGATCGGAACGCAATCGCCTTCCCTCGCGGCATGACCGGTCCGCGCGATTCGCGGCACGACTTCTCGTTCTCGGGACTCAAGACGTCCGTCGCCCGCTATGTCGAATCGAAAGAGCGCGCAGGCGAGGCCTTTTCGATCCCGGACATCGCTGCCTCGTTCCAGGAAGCGGTTGCCGACGTCCTGACGCTGAAGGCAGTGCGTGCAGCCAAGGACGTCGGGGTCGACACGTTGGTTCTCGGCGGCGGCGCCACGGCCAATTCACGTATCCGTTCACTCGCCGAGCAGCGCTGCGCCGAAGCCGGCATCACGTTGCGCATTCCGAAACCTCGACTGTGCACGGACAACGGCGTGATGATCGCTTCGTTGGCTGCCCACCTGATCGGAAACGGTGCAGGCCCTTCGGAATTGAGTGTTGCCACGGACCCGGGGCTGTCGGTCTCGGTCAGCCAGTTGATGCGCTGAGAATCAACCGACTGGGACCGGTTCCCGATCCGGTGTGGTCGCGGGGCCGGTTTCGGGCGTCGAGGTATTCGGTTCACCGGGTTTTGTTGTCGGATCACCACCGGGGGTGGTGAGTTCGGTTTCGGTAGAACCGGATCCAGGATTTTCCGGCGTCGTCGGGTTTTCGCCGCCGCTCTCACCCGGGCCGAGACCGCCGCCGGGGTTTGCCTCGGTCGGATCGACCGGGGGCGTCGCCTCGGTGTCCGGAAGCGTCGGCCACCACGCCGGTGGATCGGGCAGCGTGATTCCGGGGATGGTCGGCCAATTCGGGGTGGTCGTGGTCGTCGTCGGCGGTGTGGTTGTCGTCGACGTGTCCGGTATCGGCGCCGGCGGAAGCGTGTACTGATGCGTTGTGTACGAGTGCGTGTCGAACGGCTGTGAGTCGAACGGCGTTGTGGGATAGCCGTACTGCGGGAACGTGCTGCCCACTACCGAAGGCAGAGGATCATGCGAGGGGATGATCGTCGATCCGGTGCTCGGCGTCGCTTCGGGGCTCACCGTCGTCGTGGTCGAACCGGTTCCGACAGGAGAGACCGCGGTGTCGTCGGTCGGCACCAATTCCTTTGCGCCGTAGCCGAGTACCAGTCCGCCGACCACGAGCGCACCGATCAAAGCTCCCGAGACCTTGGCGGTGGATCCCGAGCGCTGGTCACTTCCGGAGCCCAGCAAGGGGAAACGAATTGCGGTGATCGAATCTGCCAGGAGTGCAGCACCTTTGGTTGCCGCAGTCTCGGGCTCGACGATCTCGACCAAGGGGAGGTCGACGGCAGCGGCGACGGCGGACCGCACGGCCGGAATGTGTGCGCCACCGCCGATGAGCACAACGGCACCGACCGGCCGCGGTGAGCCGTTCACGACTTCACGGATGAAGGTGACGGCGCGCTCGATATCCGGGGCGATGATGGCTTCGAACTCGTCGCGCGTGATCGCCATTGCGTCGACGGGAAGGTCGATGGTCACCTTGGCGGCGGTGGACAGTTGCTCTTTCGCGACGTGGCACCGGGCAGCAAGAAGCTCCGCGTCGGTGTACCGGCGCAGGTGCCCTGGCGCCTTCTCCGTCACGAAGTCGACCAATGCCCGGTCGATTCCGGCCCCTGCGAGGGCGTCGATACGGTCGGAATGCAGAACCTCACCGGTGTGGTCGACGACGGACACCGTCAGACCCTGATCGCCGACGTCCACCTGAGCTGTCGTGTCGTACCGCTCGGTTTTCCCGGTCTCGGCGAGATACGCGTGTACTGCGGCAGGTTCGGGGATGGCACGGACCTGCTTCGGCGAGCGCGAGAGAGATGACCTGATGCTCGCGAGCTGGTCGTCCGTGCGATAGCTGACACCGATCGAGCGCGGCGCTTCAGATCCGTCCGTTACCTGCGTCGTCATCAGCTTGATGGACGCCCGGACGAGGTCACCGACGTTGGAATTGGCCTGATCCGCCGAGACGAAGCGAGTCTCGGCAGGTACCGCTCCTGGCGCGTTTGTGCTGGTATCGGTGTCGACGAGTGCTGAATAGACACCGGAAGATCCAGTGGAAATTCCCAGTGAACAACTCATCGCGCACCTCCTCACAGTCAATACGGGTCAATGTTCAATCGACCGCCGTTATATGAACGTTACAGAAGGTTCGTGAGGATTGCTCAGTGCTTTTTGTCTCCATGACACCCTTTTCGGACCGAAAGGGTGGTTTTACCTGCGAAATTGTCGATCATTGATTCATGCGGAAAAAAGGCGATTCTCCCCACATCGACCGGGATCGACGACGCGCGCTGATCCGGGGTGCGGTGCTTCGACCCACGCTGACGATGATCGCCTTCGGATGTGCGTACTTCTTCCTGCCGTGGATCGATGTCCACACACTGGGTGCGATTTTCCTCTTGATCGGTGGAGGGGCAGCGGTGCTTGCCGTGACGACCTGGCAGGTGCGTCGAATTCTGCGTTCCGATGTGCCTTCTCTGCAGGCGGTCGAAGCAGTGGCGGTCGTGATGCCGACCTACTTGCTGTTGGTGTCCATCACTTATTTTTCGGTCGAGCATGCGAGCGTCGGCAGTTTCACCGAACCGCTGTCGCGTATGGCGGCCCTGTACTTTTCGCTGTCGGTGTTCTCGACCGTCGGCTTCGGCGACATCGCTGCACAGACGGACCTTGCCAGGGGACTCGTGAGCCTTCAGATCGTCTGCAATCTGGTGTTGATCGGATTCGGCGTTCGATTCGTGGTTGCCGCAGTGTCGTGGGCGAAAGCGCACCGCTCGCCTTCGAGCGGACCTGAAATCACCTAGACACTGCGGCAATCGGAGTCATCGTCCGGTGTGGACCAACAATTCGACGTTCTGGTCGACGCCGGTACCCGTCAACTTCGGGTCGCGGTGGATGTCGTTGAACGACAGTTCGCGGTACAGCGAGGCGAGCCCGGCTGCCGACTTGTCGCTGTACTCGACTGAATTGGGACTTTCCGCTTCGAAGAGCGTCGCAAGCAACGACACCGTTCCGTCGTGATTGTCCGCGATCTCGATGATGCGCCCGAGCTGTGGGTAGTCGATGTGAGAGGCGGTGTTGATCTCCCAGAAGCCCTGCTCGGGGGTCGCGCCGGGCCACGGGGTGATCTTGTTCTCGTGGGTGTGTCCGTTCACCCAGGCAAGTACGTTCGGGAAACGATGCAGCAAGTCCAGAAGCTGTGAACCGCGCAGGCGCGGCTCGAGGACGTTCTCGGGGTCGGGAATGAGATTGTCCATCGTGTCGCTCGTGTGGTGACTGAACAGCACGAAATAGGTGTCACTGCGCGACTCGGTGACGCGAGAGCCCGCGGCGTCGTAGTAGGTGCTGCTGCCGGCGCGCAGGGTGTTCTCGATCCACTGGAACTGAGCGGCGCCCAGCGAACCGTCGACAAGGCCTGCGCGGTTGGTGGAGTCCATGCTGATGCCGACGACGCCCGGTGCGATCTGGAACGAGTAGTAGCCGATACCGGTTTCGCCGGCGTCGGGGGCGAAACCGTGCCCGACAGGGCCGGGGCCGGTGTGCGCGGGATCAAGGTGTGCGGCGATGAACTGCCGGGGTGTGAACGGTGCGCGCGACGGGTCGGGGGTGACCTGGCGCGGCGGCGTCGTGAAGGCGGACAGGATTCCGGGAATCGCACTGGGATCGAACTTGGTGGCGATGTCGATCTGCTTGGCCTGCTCCGGTGAACCGGGCACCTCGAATTTGAGAGATCCCGTGTACATCGCTTCGAGCGGTGGGATGCCGCTGGGCACCGTGCCGGACACCGAATCGTCGTGGTTGCCGAACACGCAGTACCAAGGGGTGTTCAGGCCGGGGCTCGACACGGGAGTGAACGCGGCCCCGAAGAAGTCCGGAATCTCCGGGAAGCCGGCCTTCTTGTACATGTCGAGCATCGGCGATTCAGGGTTCCAGTACAGATCGGCACCCGAGTTCTGCACACCCTCGTAGCGGTCCTTGGCGCCGGTGTTGGCGACGACGGTTCCGCCGTTGAGTGAGGTGAGGAACCAGTCGAGTTCGGCGAATTCCTTGTTGTCCGTGTTGTCGCCGGTGGTGACCACGGCATCGAAGGGGCGCGAGGTGTGCGGGCCGCTCCCGATCGAATTGACGCGTCGGACAAGCGAAATCAGCCCGTGCGCCGTCAAGGTCTCCTGGGGGCGGAACGCCGAGCCGGTGATCTGATGGACGTATTCGAAGCGCATGGGGGACTGGGCGTCGACGATGTGGACGTCGGTCAACTGCACGAGTGAGGCGAGCGCGGTGCGTCGGTCCTCGCGTCCTGACTTCGGCTCGGCCAACTCGCTGCGCACGATGTTCGCCCAACCGGGACCGGCAGTGAGCCTGGTGTAGCCGCTGCTGCTGACGGGCGTGGACACGGACTCGAGAGTGGTGCCGGGACCTGACGTCGGAATGGTCGACGCGCCTGCGTATTGCAGGCCCCACGGCTTGCCAAGGCTGACCGCGCCGACGGCGCCGAGTCCGGCGAAGGTCAGAAAACTACGGCGATTGATGTTCGTCACGAAGTGAACAATAGGTGAACGTGGTGGACGGCTGTCCTGTTTCGCTCTGGACGAAGAGAAAAATGCGCCCAGTCCTTGAGGGTTGGCACTCTCACGTATAGAGTGCCAATTGGCGCTGATCGAGTTCCGGCACCCGCGACGACGGGACTGCAGTGACGCGCCGTAAACGGCATACCCAAACAGCTGTCCGAGGATCGCCTCGGACGCACATACCCCAAAGTGGAGGGCTCATCGTGGCGAGCGTCAACATCAAGCCGCTCGAGGACAAGATCCTCGTCCAGGCCAACGAGGCTGAAACGACGACGGCTTCCGGCCTGGTCATTCCTGACACAGCCAAGGAAAAGCCCCAGGAGGGCACCGTCGTTGCAGTCGGCGAAGGCCGCGTCAACGAGCAGGGCAACCGCATCCCGGTCGACGTCAAGGAGGGTGACACGGTCATCTACTCCAAGTACGGCGGAACCGAGATCAAGTACGCCGGCCAGGAATACCTGATCCTGTCGGCACGCGACGTGCTGGCTGTCGTCTCCAAGTAAGACACACGTGATCCGCCCCGGAGTCCACACAGGATCCCGGGGCGGAATGCGTTCACGCCCCGAAGATTCAGGAGCTGACAGAACAGATGTCCAAGCAAATTGCGTTCAACGAGACCGCACGCCGCGCTCTCGAAGCCGGAGTCGACAAGCTTGCCGACGCCGTCAAGGTGACCTTGGGCCCGCGTGGACGCCACGTCGTGCTCGCCAAGGCATTCGGCGGCCCCACCGTCACCAACGACGGTGTGAGCATCGCCCGTGAGATCGAGCTCGAAGATCCCTTCGAGAACCTCGGCGCGCAGCTCGTCAAGAGCGTCGCCACCAAGACCAACGATGTTGCCGGCGACGGCACCACGACCGCGACCGTTCTGGCCCAGGCCATCGTCCGCGGCGGACTCAAGAACATCGCAGCGGGCGCGAACCCGATGGCGCTCGGCGTCGGCATCAACGCCGCAGCCGACAAGGTCGTCGAGGAACTGCTCGCCGCGGCCACCCCGGTCGAGGGCGAGAAGTCGATCGCCCAGGTCGCCACCGTCTCCTCGCGTGACGAAGAGATCGGCAAGCTCGTCGGCGAGGCACTCACCCGTGTCGGAACCGACGGCGTCGTGACGGTCGAGGAATCCTCCACCGTTGCAACCGAACTCGTTGTCACCGAAGGCGTTCAGTTCGACAAGGGCTACCTCTCGCCCTACTTCGTCACCGACATCGATGCGCAGAAGGCCGTCTACGAAGACGCGTTGATCCTGCTCTTCCGCGAGAAGATCAGCTCACTTCCCGACTTCCTGCCGCTGCTCGAGAAGGTTGCCGAATCCGGCAAGCCGCTCTTGATCATCGCCGAGGACGTCGAGGGTGAAGTTCTCTCCACCCTGGTGGTCAACTCCATCCGCAAGACCATCAAGGCCGTCGCCGTCAAGGCGCCGTTCTTCGGTGATCGTCGCAAGGCATTCCTCGACGACCTCGCAGTCGTCACGGCAGGCACCGTCATCAACACCGACGTCGGCCTCTCCCTGAAGGAAGCCGGCCTCGACCTGCTCGGCAGCGCTCGCCGCGTTGTCGTCACCAAGGACGAGACGGTCATCGTCGACGGTGCCGGCACCGCTGACGACATTGCGACCCGCGTCGCGCAGTTGCGTCGTGAGATCGAGAACACCGATTCGGATTGGGACCGCGAGAAGCTCGAAGAGCGTCTGGCGAAGCTGTCCGGCGGCGTGGCCGTCATCAAGGTCGGCGCAGCCACCGAAACCGATCTCAAGGAACGCAAGTTCCGCGTCGAGGATGCGGTCAACGCAGCCAAGGCAGCAGTTGCCGAGGGCATCGTCCCCGGTGGCGGATCGGCTCTCGTTCAGGCCGGTACGGCTCTGATCGGGAACCTCGGCCTGTCGGGTGACGAGGCCACCGGCGTTGCCGTGGTCCGTGAAGCACTCAACGCTCCGTTGTTCTGGATCTCCAGCAACGCAGGCATCGACGGATCCGTCGTTGTCAGCAAGGTCGCCGAGATGACCAAGGGCGAAGGCTTCAACGCTGCCACCCTCACCTACGGCAACCTGCTTGCCGACGGCGTCGTCGACCCGGTCAAGGTCACTCGCTCGGCAGTGGTCAACGCCGCTTCCGTCGCGCGCATGATCCTCACGACCGAGAGCGCTGTCGTCGAGAAGCCGACCGAGGCAGTTGCCGACACCGGACACGGTCACAGCCACTAACTCGCTGCTCGTAGTTTCGACAAAGAAGAGATCCCCCACCGGATTCCGGTGGGGGATCTCTTCTTTCGTCTGGCGATCAGATGAGCGGTATCGTTGCGAACGGCTCGCTGGTGGGCTGCTGCGATCCGCCGGGCGGTTCGACCGTGAACGCCAACTTCGTGTTCGGGCCGATGCCGTCGAGCACCACCTGGGTAGTGGGTTTGACGTCGCTCGGAGCCATCGTCCCCATCGGGATCATCGTGGTGTCGTCGGTGTCGCCCGGCACCAGCCACATCTGGTAGACGGTATCCGGAGTCGGGGGAGTCACATCGTTCATCACGAGGACTGCGGCGTCTTCGGAGGGCGAGAACAGCGTCGTGGCACTACCGCCGCCCGGAATGTCACGCGTCGTGGCATGAACGTCGGGTGCTGCCATGATTTCGGATGCGGGGTTCTGCGGCGGCGTGTTGTCGGACAGCGTGCGTCCGATTCCGATGCCGCCGACCAGGATTGCGACTGCGGCGGCCGCCGCAAGAGCCATGGTCCACGGGCGTCGACGGTTACGACGCTCGGCCAGCGAAACCGGGGCGTTGGGAGCCGCGGTCTGTTCTGCGATCGAGGCGAGGACGCTGCTGCGCAGTGACGGCGGGGGCTCGACGGCGTCGACGACGGTCATCGCGGCCATGGTTTCGGAGGTGAGTCGGACCTGGGCGTCGAATTCGGCGCGGGTCGCGGAGTCCGAAGCGGCAAGTCGTCTGTCGACCTCACGGCGCTCGTCGAGGTCCAACGCATCGATCGCGTAGGCGTACGCGTAGTCGATCAGCTCTTCGTCCATCTCACATCACCCCCAAACATCCACGTAGGCGCAGTAGTCCGTCGCGAATTCGCGACTTGATCGTGGGAATCGCCACGCCGAGATCTTCGGCCACCTCGCGGTACGTTCGGCCGCCGTAATAGGCGAGAGTCACCGATTGGCGCTGAGTGTCCGTCAGCGTTTCGAGACAGTCGGTGACAGCACGATGCTCGTCTCTTCGTGTCACTTCGTCGCTGACGACGTCGAACTCGGGAGTGGCATTGGTGGTGTCGTAGAGAGCCTGTCGATCCGAACTCGACTGTTCGGAGCGCACGCGATCCACCGCGCGGCGGTGGGCAAGCGTCAGAAGCCAGGAGAGTGCGGACCCCTTGGCAGGATCGAAGCTGTCGGCCGATTTCCAGGCTTGGAGGTAGACCTCTTGGACCGCTTCCTCGGAGAAGCCTGGATCACGGAGTACACGGAGAACCATGCCGTAGACACGGGAGCTGGTTCGGTCGTAGAACTCGGCAAAGGCGCTCTGGTCGCCACCGGCCACGTTCGCGAGGATCACTGCCAGCTCGCGTGATTCCACGATTCGCGCGGTGCGGGCCGCAGAATTGTCCGTCGGGCATGCGTCGGCCGCATCCGACGCATGGTCTGGCTCGCTCACCTTTATTAACCGCGGGGGGTTAATAAAGGCGCACAGCAGGTGGGGACTACTGCGGCATCAGCACCGAATCGATGAGGTAGACGGTGGCGTTTGCGGTCTTGACTCCACCGCAGACGACAGTTGCGTCGTTGACCTTGATGTTGTCACCGGATCCGGTGACGGTGACCGTTCCGCCCTCGGCGGTGGGGTGCGTTCCGTCGATCGCGTCAGGAGCGATCTGGCCGGGAACCACGTGGTAGGTGAGGATCTTGGTCAGCGTGGCGCTGTCCGTCTTGAGGCTGTCGATCGTGGCGGGGTCGATCTTGGCGAATGCCGAGTCGATCGGTGCGAAGACGGTGAACTCGCCGCCGTTGAGAGTGTCGACCAGGTTGACGTCCGGGTTGAGCTGTCCGGAGACTGCCGCGGTCAAGGTGGTGAGCAACGGATTGTTGGATGCCGCTGTGGCAACCGGATCCTGGGCCATTCCGCTGACCGATCCGGCGCCGCTCGGCACTGCGGCTGCATAGTCGGCACAACCGGCACCGACCAGATCAGAAGCAGGCTCCGCCATCGCGCTGCTGGGAGACATGCTCGATCCCATGGCAGAAGACGTCATGGCGGCGCTGGACGTGTCGGTCGACGAATCGTTGTCGTCGGAGGAGCAACCGACGACGCCGAAGACGGCGAAAGAGGCTGCTGCGGTGACTGCCAGAACTCGAGTAGAGGTGTTCATGGGTCTGCCTTCCTGAAGGGATGTGCTGAGGTGCACTGTCAGAAGGCATTCGGAGTCGGTTGTCGACAGGATGGGTCGGAGTCGGAAATTCTTTTCAGGAGCTGGTGTACACAAGCAAAAGCCCCCGAAAACTCTCGGGGGCCTTGTGCACTCGACCTACGTGTATCAGGAAGCTATGCGGGTGGTGCGACGGTGGCGCGCATGTAGTTCACGTTCGGTTTCCGACATTCCTCCCCAGATGCCGTACGGCTCGGCGACGGTCAGCGCGTGGCTGCGGCACTGCATCAGTACCGGGCACTGACGGCACATCTCTTTTGCGCGGGTTTCGCGCTGGGCACGTGCTCTACCGCGTTCGCCATCGGGATGGAAGAACATGGAGGAGTCGACTCCGCGGCACAGACCGTGCATCTGCCAGTCCCAGATGTCTGCGTTGGGGCCTGGAAGGTGATTCGGTGCAGGCATGTTGACTCCTTACTGCAAGCTCGCGTTGATCAACGAGCGGACCAAGTTGCCCGGAGGTTATCCGGGCCTTCTGAATCGTTCACGCTTGCTAACCGTAAGGGTGCTGAGTAAATCGCGTCAATAGGCTCGTTCAGTGGCGATCGGCATATATCGAAATGCGAGAGTTAACGAAGTATATATTTACATTTCGGGTCTCTCATGCGTTGTGCTGCGCCGATGTTGAAATCGGGTCGATCGAGGTGGTGGCAGGCAAGCCTGGCTGCTTGAGATGCGAAACCCACAGATCAGGGATATGTTTGCTGCTGATCGCCCGGCGAAAACACTCAGCCCGCCGGCTCGGTTTGCGTCATTTGTCCGATATTGCGCGGGCAGGGCCGTACTCCATTTCGGGACTTAGTGCCCAAGTTTCAACTAGGACATCTGTCCAATAAGTAATGCGCAGTTAACGTCACGGATATATGCCCGTTAAATATCATTACGAGTACATTCGGCAAATCTCAGTTGAATATCTGATTAACTCCGACAAACTTGCCTTTTCGTCTTCCCGTGCGGCAAACGGCATCGGTCAGGCGCTTGTCTGTTGGCGCTGCTGCGATGATCTACCTGTGTCGACACCTGAGCCCCCTGAATCGCCTTCGTTCACTGAGTCACCTGGCCGTCCCGGGACTCTCGAATCCGCCGCATTCGGTGCGGATCCGGACCTTGACCGTCTCCCGGCGCCGTGCTCTACCCGGGATTGGTGGACAACGGCAGTAATTCTGGGTGGTCAGGGGCACTACGCCAGGGCGCGGGCAGCATTGGATGTCCTCGATCGGCTCACGACGGGGTCCTCGACGCACTCGGATCGAGTTCTTGCCTCTCTCTCTGCCAGCACGAGGGCGTCGTTTCTTCGCCAGAGTGGACGTCATGCACTCGCGTCGACGTGGGACGGGCGCGCACTGGCGATTGTCGGCGGTCTGCCAGTCGATCCAGAGGCTGCCTGTGACGCTCTGACCGGTCTGGCCGCGGACGCCCTCGGTTGTGGCCGGCTCCCGCTCGGCTGGCGCCTGCTGGGGGAGTGTCGGACCCGTCTGGGCGGCGAGGGCGGGCTGTGGCGGCAGGAAATTCGGATCGAATGGGTCTCGGCGGAACTGGCGCTGGCGGGAGGTGACTTCGCGCGCGCCCGCAGACACGCAGAACGCGCCGTCGAATTGTCGGGGAAATCGGAGTCCGTCCGGCACCGCGTGAAGTCGGATCTACTGCGCAGCGCCGCGCTGACCGGAACAGACCCAAGCGCTGCCGTGGAGTCGGCAGCGGAAGTGCTTGCGAGGTGTCAGCAATACGGCCTGCTGCCCCTGGCCTGGGCGTCGTCGCTGCTGATCGAGGGTGTGAGCGGCGGGAGGACCTCGCCGAGTGCCCGTGAGATCGGCGATCTGATTGCGATGCGCGGTGGATCACTCCTACCTTTGTCGTAATCGATCCACCCGAAGTCTCTCGCGAACGATTCCCACAGGGCTGTTTCGATATCGCGACTGCTGGGCGGGCATGCGGAGACCAGCCGGTCCGGATGGTTACTCTTAGAGGGTTCCGCTGAGAGCGGGAGCACACCCGCTCGGGAGGTGCCACTGTAACGCCAGGATTTTCGCTGACGATGACAAATACGAGCGATGAGTTGGACACCGCGGTCGCCGCTGCTGCGCAGGGCGACCGTACAGCTCTAGCTTTGGTTCTGGAGAACATCCGACCGATGGTGGTGCGCTACTGCCGCGGTCGAGTGGGTGCGGCCGAGCGGGGACACCTGTCCGCTGACGACGTCGCGCAGGAAGTGTGTCTGGCCGTGATGACCGCGCTGCCGCGTTATCAAGACCAGGGACGCCCGTTCATGGCCTTTGTGTACGGAATTGCCGCGCACAAGGTTGCGGACGCACATAGAAGTTCCGCCCGTAACAAGTCGGAGCCCGTTTCCGAAGTACCGGATGTAATAGCACTGGATGATGGTCCCGAACAGCGAGCACTCGATTCGGAGTCCAGCAGACAGATGCATGAACTTCTCGGCACACTTCCGGAGAAGCATCGAGAAATCTTGATACTTCGCCTGGTGGTCGGGATGTCGGCCGAGGAAACGGCCGTCGCCGTCGGTAGTACCGCCGGAGCTGTACGAGTCGCTCAGCACAGGGCGATCGCGAAACTGAAAAAAGAAGTAACGAAAGCAGGTGAGAGCTTTGGCTAGAGACGAGGGGCGTGACGCTTCGAATCTCGGTGATCTCGCCGACGACGGTACGCCAGTGGACTTGGCTGCGGTTCGGCGTGACGATGCGCTGATCGAGTCCATTTCGAGTGGCGGGCCGGTAGCAACCGATAGCACCGAACAGTACGAACTTGCGTTGATTCTCTCGCAATGGCGTGACGATGTCGTTGCGACTCCGATGCCCGAGGGTCCGTTGTTGGACGATGTCATCGCTGCAATCACAGCGACGCCGTCCGGCTTCTCCGATCGTCAGCGTTCACGTTCCCGTTCCCGATTGCGTGTGGTCCGCCCGATCGCCGCCGCAGCAGCTGTTGCAGCAGTGGTCTTCGGTGGTGCCACAGCGATGGCGTACGACGCCCAGCCCGGCGATGCCCTCTGGGGCGTCAAGCAGGTCGTCTTCGCCGACGAGGCCAACTCGACGGTCGCGAAGATCGACACGACATCCGAGCTGGAAAAGGCCGAGCGTCTGTTGGCCGCCGGGGACATTCCCGCGGCAAAGATGGTGCTGGACAACGCAGCTCACCGTGCCGATGCGGTCAAGGACTCGCAGGACAAGACGGATCTCGTCGAGCGTTGGGGCAAGTTGATGACGCAGGTCCAGGAGACCACGTCACCCGCAGTACCGCCGTTGACGTCCGATCAGCAATCCTCGCTTGCCACCTCTCCCACGGCGATTCCGGGGACTTCAGTCAATCCGGCCAACCCTCAGTTGTCTGGCGGCGTGACCACAACGACAACGCCCGACCCTGGAATCATGCAAGCGCCTGGTCCAAGCGCGGCGTCGTCTACACCGTCATCGTCGCCCACGACCCCCCACTTTCGTATGAACCTGGTGGGGTTTCGCTCAGCTGTCGAAACCGTCGCCGTGCATCGCCTCGTTCATCGACGCGTCGGCGTATCCACGGCAGTAGTCCCACGTGACATATGCCTCAGGCATCGGGTCGTAGGCAGGCTCGTGGGGGCGGACGGTTCCGTCCACGAGGAGCTGCAGCAGGTTTGCGCGCAGCATGTCCCAGTCGTGGTAGTGATCTTGTTGGCAGTCTTCGCAGCACACTACGAGACCGCGGATGCCGCGGTGAGCGAGGAGCGCCTCGTAGACGGCGAGGTCAGCGAGATCCTCCTCGACCGCTTGGCGTTCGTGGGGGTCGAGTGGTTGACCCGGCTCGATGGCATCGAGAGCCGCGGAGGGGTCAGCTGGGTCGCCGGCGAAGGGATCTGGCGGCAGACCGGGGGGCAGTTGATCACGCACAGCACCACGGTACGCAGGTCAGGGGGGTCAGCGCCACTTGTTACGCGTACCCGCAGCGTGGGTGGGATGGTTCGGACCTTTGAGTGAGCCGATACCATGGTGTGCAACGCCGGGAAAAGGTGCCAGGAATTTCTTTCCGTGCAGGCGCCTTCTATCCGATATCCAGCTTTCGTAATCCGTTTCGAGGCGGCTGCTACAGCGGTCGCCCTGGGCGAATCTAGGTCCATGGAGGGTCCTGACCGCATGAGTAGTTCTGCAGGACATGTACACACCGGAGGAGACGACCCCAACAAGGTCGCGATGCTGGGACTGACTTACGACGACGTGCTGCTGTTGCCTGCTGCGTCCGACGTCATCCCGAGCCAGGTCGACACGTCCAGTCAACTGACCCGCGACATCCGTCTGCGGATTCCGTTGGTCAGTTCTGCGATGGACACCGTCACCGAGTCGCGCATGGCAATTGCGATGGCACGCGCCGGCGGCATGGGTGTTCTGCACCGCAACTCGTCCGTCGAGGTTCAGGCAGGACAGGTCGAGACCGTCAAGCGCTCCGAGGCCGGCATGGTGACCGATCCCGTCACGTGTAAGCCGACCGACACGATGGGTGAGGTCGACGCGAAGTGCGCTCGCTTCCGCATCTCGGGTCTGCCGGTCACCGACGACGCCGGACAGCTGGTCGGCATCGTCACGAACCGTGACATGCGTTTCGAGGTCGACCAGAATCGTCCGGTCGTCGAGATCATGACCAAGATGCCGCTGATCACCGCTCAGGAAGGCGTCACCGCAGACGTGGCACTGGGCCTTCTTCGTCGGCACAAGATCGAGAAGCTGCCGATCGTCGACGGCAACGGCAAGCTCACCGGTCTGATCACGGTCAAGGACTTCGTCAAGACCGAGCAGCATCCGGACGCCACCAAGGACCGTGACGGTCGACTGCTCGTCGGCGCTGCAGTCGGTGCAGGCGACGACGCCTTCCAGCGTGCGATGGCCCTCACCGATGCCGGTGTGGACGTACTCGTGGTCGACAGTGCGCACGGGCATTCGTCCAACGTTCTCGACATGATCGCCAAGCTCAAGCGTGAACTGGGTGAGCGGGTTCAGATCATCGGTGGCAACGTCGCTACGCGCGCGGGTGCTCTGGCACTGGTCGAAGCCGGTGTCGATGCCGTCAAGGTCGGAGTCGGTCCTGGTTCCATCTGCACCACCCGCGTCATCGCCGGCGTCGGTGCCCCTCAGGTCACGGCCATCCTGGAAGCGGTTGCCGCGTGCAAGCCTCTGGGTGTGCCCGTCATCGCTGACGGTGGACTCCAGTTCTCCGGTGACATCGCGAAGGCTCTTGCCGCGGGTGCGTCGACGGCCATGCTGGGTTCGCTCCTGGCCGGTACCGCTGAATCGCCCGGAGAACTGATCCTGGTCGGCGGCAAGCAGTTCAAGAGCTACCGCGGAATGGGTTCGCTCGGCGCGATGCAATCGCGTGGCGAGGCCAAGTCGTACTCCAAGGACCGGTACTTCCAGGACGACGTACTTTCCGAGGACAAGTTGGTTCCGGAAGGCATCGAAGGACGTGTTCCGTTCCGTGGCCCGCTTTCCCAGGTGACGCACCAGCTCACCGGTGGTCTGCGCGCTGCCATGGGTTACACGGGGTCGGCGACGATCGAGCACCTGCAGAACGCTCAGTTCGTCCAGATCACGGCGGCCGGTTTGAAGGAAAGCCATCCGCACGACATCACGATGACTGTCGAAGCACCCAACTACACCGCTCGTTAGCAACCAGTACACGAGAAAGGGGCGCGCGTGCGCGACCTCGTTGAGATCGGCATGGGTCGAACGGCCCGACGTACCTACGAGTTGGACGATGTGAACATCGTTCCCTCCCGGCGAACCCGTTCGTCGAAGGAGGTGTCGACTGCTTGGCAGCTCGACGCTTACAGGTTCGACATCCCAGTCCTCGCACATCCCACCGACGCGTTGGTCTCGCCGACCTTCGCGATCGAGCTGGGTAAGCGCGGCGGCCTCGGTGTCATCAACGGTGAAGGCCTGTGGGGCCGTCACCCCGATGTCGAGGAGAAGCTCCGGCGTCTCGTCGAGATCGCCGAGAAGGACGGTGGCGTCGACGCAGCCATCCGCTACTTGCAGGAGCTGCACGCGGCACCGCTGCAGGCGGGTCTTCTGGCTGCTGCGGTGGCGCAGGTTCGTGATTCGGGGGTCACCACTGCCGTTCGGGTCAGTCCGCAGAATGCGCGCGCACTGACGCCCGAGCTGATCAAGGCCGGAATCGACCTGCTGGTCGTCCACGGGACGATCATCTCGGCCGAGCACGTCGTGCACACCGAGCAGGAACCGCTGAACCTCAAGACGTTCATCTCGGAACTCGACGTTCCGGTTGTCGCTGGTGGGGTCAGTGACCACCGCACCGCGCTGCACCTGATGCGTACCGGCGCTGCCGGTGTCATCGTCGGGTACGGCTCCACCGAGGGTGCAACCACCACCGGTGAGGTCCTGGGTATCGGCGTTCCGATGGCCACGGCCATTGCCGACGCTGCAGCAGCCAGGCGCGACTACCTCGACGAGACGGGTGGACGCTACGTCCACGTCATCGCCGACGGTGACATCGCAACTTCGGGTGATCTGGCGAAGGCCATCGCCTGCGGTGCCGACGCTGCCGTTCTGGGCACGCCGCTGGCCGTGTCCGCCGAGGCGCCGGGTGGCGGCTGGTACTGGCCGTCCGCTGCGGCTCATCCTTCGGTTCCGCGTGGAGCGCTTCTTCCGGTTTCCTACGGCGAGCGTCCGAGCCTGGATCAGGTCCTGAGCGGTCCTTCGGATGATCCGTACGGTTCTCTGAACTTCGTCGGCGGTCTTCGTCGGTCGATGGCCAAGGCGGGCTACTCCGACCTCAAGGAGTTCCAGAAGGTCGGGCTGACGGTCCGCGCGTAGTTTGTACCTTTCTGTGGCCCCGGTTCTTCGTGAACCGGGGCCACAGTTCGTTGTGCAGGACTTTCTTCCGTTCCTGATACTTGCGGTTACGCTTATGGGGCCCCTTGTGGTGGTAGTCACAAGGGATAGGTGCATACTGGCGGGTAACTACGGTTCACGGTGGAGGTGTCCTGATGGGCAAGCAACGGGCAACGGACTACGACGTACTGATCGTCGGATCCGGGTTCGGCGGAAGCGTGAGCGCGCTTCGTCTCGTGGAGAAGGGCTACAAGGTCGGCGTCATCGAAGCCGGCCGACGGTATGCCGACGAAGATTTCGCGAAGACCAGCTGGGATCTCAAGAAGTTCCTCTGGGCTCCGAAGCTGGGTTGCTTCGGCATTCAGCGCGTGCATCTGCTGCGCGACTGCCTCATCCTCGCGGGCGCAGGCGTCGGCGGCGGGTCGTTGAACTACGCCAATACGCTGTACCAGCCACCGGAGCCGTTCTTCCAGGACAAGCAGTGGGCGCACATCACCGACTGGCGAAGTGAGCTCACCCCGTACTATGAGCAGGCTCAGAAGATGCTCGGCGTCGTGCAGAATCCGCACATGACGCCCGCTGACGAGATCATGAAGTCGGTCGCCGACGACATGGGCGTCGGCGACACGTTCATCCAGACGCCCGTCGGCGTCTACTTCGGTGAGCCGGGCAAGAAGGCGAAGGACCCGTACTTCGGCGGCGTCGGACCCGAGCGCACCGGTTGCATCGAGTGCGGCGAGTGCATGACGGGCTGCCGTCACGGCGCGAAGAACACTCTCCTCAAGAACTACCTGGGCCTTGCCGAGACAGCCGGCGCCGAGATCATTCCGATGACCACCGTGTCCGGACTTCGTGAGGCTCGCGACGGTTCGTGGGACGTGTTCACCGAGCGAACCGGTGCATTCGGGCGAAAGAACCGCCGCACCTACACGGCTGCGAACGTGATTCTCGCGGCCGGGACGTGGGGCACTCAGCATCTGCTCTTCGACATGAAGGACACCGGAGCGCTGCCCAAGCTCTCCGACAAGCTCGGCGAGCTGACTCGAACAAACTCCGAATCCATCGTCGGCGCAGGCAAGTACAAGGTCGATCCTGCACTCGACCTGACCCGCGGAGTGGCGATCACTTCGTCGTTCCACCCGAGTAGTGACACCCACATCGAGCCGGTCCGCTACGGCAAGGGTTCCAACGCGATGGGACTGCTGCAGACCTTGATGACGGATGGCGGTGGCTCGACACCGCGGTGGATCAAGTTCCTCGGTGTGGTCGCGAAGAACCCGTACCAGATGCTGCGCATGCTGACTGTCAAGGACTGGAGCGAGCGCACGATCATCGCGTTGGTCATGCAGAACCTCGACAACTCGATCACCACGTACACGAAGAAGGGCCTGTTCGGTCGACGCAAGGTCACCAGCAAGCAGGGCCACGGTCAGCCGAACCCGACGTGGATTCCCGAGGGCAACGAGGCGACGCGTCGAGTTGCCGCGAAGATCGACGGCGTCGCAGGCGGCACGTGGGGCGAGATCTTCAACGTTCCTTTGACCGCGCACTTCCTGGGTGGTTGCGCAATCGCGTCGGATTCCGATCACGGCGTCATCGATCCGTACCACCGCGTGTACGGCTACCCGACGCTCAGCGTCGTCGACGGCGCAGCGGTCTCGGCCAATCTCGGCGTGAATCCGTCGCTGACCATCGCCGCTCAGGCCGAGCGATCGGCCTCGCTGTGGCCGAACAAGGGAGAGACCGACCTGCGTCCCGCCCAGGGCAGCGGCTACGAACGCTTGGCTCCGATTGCACCCAAGTCGCCCGTGGTGCCGGCGTCGGCTCCAGCCGCGCTGGTTCTGCCGATCGTGAAGATCACCGGCGGCAAGACGGCTACAGCCGTTCCGGCGGAGCCTGCTGCCGGATAGTTCACCGCGAACCGAAAAGGGGCGTGTCTTCGAAGATTCGACGGCACGCCCCTTTTGCAGTTTCAGATCGTCAGCCCACCTTCTCAGCCGCCCAGCGACCCGAAGAGGGTGCCGAGGTCGAGGCTGCCGGTTCCGCCACCGGGTCCGCCGTCGGTATCACCGGGGACGGTCAGGGTCTGCGGCGCAGAGGCCGAGGACGTGTAGCCCGAAGCACCCACGAATTCGGCAGTGACACTGTAGGTCCCCGAGTTGTAGAACGTGGCCGGTACCGTTGCGACACCGTTGACCACGTCGACCGGTCCACCGATGAGGGTGTCACCGACCTTGAACTGGACCTTGCCCGTGGCCCCGGCCGGATCGACCGTTGCCTTGAGTGTCACCGGGGTGTTCTTCTGGACAGTTCCGACCGCGTCGAGAACCGTGGACGTCTCGACGTCAGCGGGAGCCGGAGTCGTGACACTGACCGGGAATGCCGGGGCAGCGGACGGCGCGAATCCTGGTGAACCCGTGAACTTCGCGACAACCTTGTGCGTTCCTGTCGAGGTGAAGGTGTACGGAGCGATGGCAACTCCGTCGGTTCCGACCGTGGCAGTCAGCGTTTCGGTGCCGTCGACGATGAAGTCGACGGTGCCGCCGGTGCCCTGCGGATCGACCTTGGCGGTGAGGTTGACGTCCTGACCGACCTTCGCGGTAGACGGCGAAACCGTTGCGGTAGTGGTCACGGCGTCAGGCGGCGCATCGGTCGTGACGGTCACGATCTTGGCCGACGCCGACGTCGACGCCAGGAATCCGGGTGCACCGCTGTAGCTCGCGGTGATGGAGTGCGGTCCGTCCTCGGTGAAGGTCGGGGAGATGCTTGCCGACCCTCCGGTTACCGGCACCGCGTCCCCGAGGGGGTTGTCGCCGTCGAAGAACTGGACGGTTCCACCGTTTGCGCCGCCGCTCACGTTGGCCGACAGAGTGACAGGAGTTCCGTTCTTGGCGTTGGCCGGTCCGACGACAGTGGTGGTGGTTGCCTTGTCCGCCTCGATGATCCGTGTCGTGGCGAGGGGGCCTGCGCCGCTGTTGAGAGGACCGTTCTCAGCGTCACGAGGGGTGCACCGAGTAGGCGCCCAGGCGGTGATGACCAGGGTGGCCTTGGGGAGGAACGTGAGGAAGTTGCGATCGTTGTTCCATGCTCCTGCGCTGCCGCCGGTGCGTACCTTCATCGCGACGTCCCCTGAATCGCCGGCCTTGAGAACTGCCTTGACCTGGGGGAGTTGGAACTGGGTGTAGCCGTCGGCATTGTTGGAACCGTCGACGTTCTTGCCGGTCGCCTTGACGACGATGCCGCCCTCGGAGTTGATGCTCGAGCTGGGGCTGTTTCCGATGACCTGGTTGTTTCCGGAGAGGCGCAGAATCGTTCCGTTGGGATCGACGTTGCCGTTCTCGTTGACGCGCAGGATGTTCGGCGCGACACCGCTGAGCCCAGCCGAAGTTCCGGGAACGATGGTGGCTTCCACCAGGGTGGCGTTCGCGGGAACGTCGACGTCGACCTTGATGCGGGAGACGTTCTGGACGGTCGCCCCCGAAGCCGATCCGGGGAAGGCGATGGGACCGGGTTGGATGGTGACCTCGAAGGTCTCACCCGCTCCGACGCTCTCCGGTGCGTCGACGATGACCGAACCGGACTGGGACTGCGTGGTCGGACCGGCGACGGCGGACGGGGTTGCGAGGCAACTCGTTCCGAAAGTTGTTGTCACCGGGGCCGCTGACGCGGGGATTCCCGCGAGGATGACGCCACTGGCGAGTGCCGTGGCGGCGATCGGCGCCGCGATGCGACGTCTGGAGTACACGAACATGGATTCTCCTGAGCTGGGTACGGGAGTGGTGTCCAAAGCTGATGTGGGGGACTAGCTTCCGAAGAGCGGGATGAGGCCGCTGAGCGAACCGGTGTCCACGCTTCCGGTGCCGCCGCCGTCGGTCGGTGCGGTGCCGACCTGCACGACCGTCGGGCCGGAGACGGAGTTCTTCCAGCCGGCGTCGCCGACGAAGTTGGCAGTGAGGCCGAACGTTCCCTCGTCGTCGAAGGTGTGCGTGAGCGTCGCGACGCCGTTGACGACGGCAACGGGTGCGCCGATGGGCGTCGTGCCGGACTTGAACTGGATCATTCCGTTTGCTGTTCCGGGTGCAACAGTGGCCTTGAGTTGCAATGCCTTTCCGACCTGAGCGGAGCCGCTGACAGTCAGGACGGTCGTGGTGTCCGCGCGGGCGGGCTCGGGATCGGTGACGTTCACCGTGAACGATGTGGACGTGGAGCCGATGAATCCGGTTCCGCCGGAGAACTCGGCAACCACGGCTGCGGCACCGGCTGATGCGAAGGTGTGCGGGAGGATCGCGACGCCGTCACCCGTGCCGACGGGTGCGGTACCGATCTCGGCGCCGTCGACCTTGAACGTCACGGTTCCGCTGCTCGGGATGGGGGAGACGGTGGCCGAGAGGTTGGTCGGTTCACCGACGACTGCTGTGAGCGGTTCGACAACGGTGGTGGTGGTTCCCCAGTCGGGATCGCTGACGTCGAGTTGGGTTGCGGTGGACACTGAATCGCCGTAGCCGGCCTCGCCGGTGAACACTGCGGTGAAGCTGTGCGTGCCGGAGGCGTCGTAGCTGCGGGTCAGGGAAGCCGTTCCGTCGACCACGGCCACCGGTGCGCCGAGGTTGGTGTCGCCGTCCTTGAACTGCACCGTGCCCACGGCGTTGGCCGGAGTGACGACGGCGCTCACGGTGATGCTGTCACCGACCAATGCTGCGTTCGGAGCCGAGATCGTGGTGGTGGTGTCCGCGGAGACGTCGACGGTCTGGACTCCGGAGGTCGAGCTGTGGAATCCCGGACCGGCGTTGTACGCGGCGGTGATGTCGTGGGCGCCGACGCTGTCGAAGGTGTGGGAGAGGGTGGCGCTACCGCCCGAGACCGGGACGGGTGAGCCGATGTTGCTGCCGCCGTCCTTGAACTGGACGGTGCCGCTCGCGTCGGACGGCGCAACCGTCGCGGTCAGGTCGACCGGCGTGCCGACCTTCGCCGTTGCCGGTGCAACCAGAGTGGTTCCGGTGGCGACAGACGGGTCGACGACCTGGACGTTGACGTTGATCGGGTTGAGGCCCTGCTGCGTGCTGAAGGCGTTGACGTCGAAGAGCATGCCGCTGTCGTACGTCCCGAACGCTGTGCCGACAGGGACCGTGTAGGTCGCTTCGAGCGTGACGGGTTGGTTCTTCTTGACGACGAATCCACCGACAAGGAAGGTGCAGCCGCTCGAGCACTTCGCTGAGACTCCGCCATCTGATTCGTTGCTGATCGTCGCCCGGTTGGTCACACCCAGGTAGGTGGCCTTGGCGCTGCCCGGCACGAGGACGAATCCTGCGGGCGGGATGTCACGGATCTTTGCGATCGACCGTTCGATGCCGCTTTCGTTGTGCTTGATCTCGGTCTTGTACGTGACGGTGTCACCCGGGTGAACTGCCGCGTTCCCGATGACGCTCTTCGTGAAGATCAGATTGTCGGTCGTGCCGGTGAAGGTGGTCGGCGGGGCTTCGTCAGCAGTGGCCGGCGTGCCGAGGACTAGAAGTCCGGCGGCAGCCGTCACAGCCGCGACAGGTATGGCGAGTCGTCGTATGAATCGACGCACAGGTCCTCCTCGAGGTGAGCGCCGTTCGGCGGCGCCGGCCGTTTGCGATCGTGATCCTGATCACTTGACGGGCGAGATTACCTTTACTGGACGTTTGGTTCAGGCGAATCGGTCAAACGTCCAGAAAATTCACCCTCCGTCCATTTCGGGCTCTGGCCTGCGATGATGTCGCCGTTTTGATTGCCGAAGCTAAGGTGCTGACGATTGGGGCATCGTTGACCTGGACGGTGGTCTAGTTCGCCCCGAGGTCGCCGCGCAGTCCGGAGGGTCGGCCTTTGTAGTGACGTACCTCGCGCTCACTCGGCCGAGGAGCGGGCTGAGTCCATGCATGCGCAGAAGCGCTGGCTGCGGCGATTAGACTGCACCTGTGGCAGATATCGAGCAGCAGAGACCAGTTCTTGTCGTCGACTTCGGAGCGCAGTACGCGCAGTTGATCGCACGGCGAGTTCGCGAAGCCAAGGTCTACTCGGAGGTGATTCCGCACACCACGACCGTCGAGGAGATCGTGGCCAAGAACCCCTTGGCTGTTGTGCTCTCGGGTGGGCCCTCGAGTGTCTACGCAGACGGTGCTCCCAAGCTCGATCCCGCACTTTTTGATCACGACATCCCGGTTTTCGGAATCTGCTACGGATTCCAGGCAATGGCAGGCGCCCTCGGCGGCACCGTTGCCGAGACCGGTACCCGCGAATACGGCCGTACCGACATCGCGGTATCCGGTGGGTTGCTGCACGATGGACTTCCCGCGACGCAGCCGGTGTGGATGAGCCACGGTGACGCCGTCACCGAAGCGCCGTCCGGCTTCGAGGTGACTGCGACCAGCGATGGCGCTCCCGTCGCAGCGTTCGAAGATCGCGCCCGCAAGCTCGCCGGCGTGCAATACCACCCCGAGGTTCTGCATTCCCCACACGGTCAGCAGGTCCTGAGCCGCTTCCTGCACGAGATCGCCGGTATTCCGGCAGCGTGGACGGCGTCCAACATCGCCGATGCGCTGATCGAGCAGGTTCGCGAGCAGGTCGGCGACGGACACGCCATCTGCGGTCTGTCCGGTGGTGTCGACTCGGCTGTCGCTGCGGCTTTGGTTCAGCGGGCAATCGGCGACCGGTTGACGTGTGTATTCGTCGATCACGGTTTGATGCGAGCCGGTGAGCGCACGCAGGTCGAGCAGGACTTCGTCGCGGCAACCGGTGCGCGTCTGATCACCGTGGATGCTGCGGACACCTTCATCGGTGAGCTGGCTGGGGTCACCGATCCCGAGACCAAGCGCAAGATCATCGGCCGCGAGTTCATCCGCAGCTTCGAAGGCGCAGTCAGTGATGTTCTGGGCGAGAACGCATCTCACGGTGCGACCGTCGACTTCCTCGTACAGGGCACCCTGTACCCGGATGTCGTGGAGTCCGGCGGCGGCACGGGAACTGCAAACATCAAGAGCCATCACAATGTCGGCGGGCTGCCGGAAGATCTGCAGTTCAAGTTGGTCGAACCGCTGCGTCTGCTGTTCAAGGACGAGGTCCGTGCAGTGGGCCGCGAACTCGGCCTGCCGGAAGAGATCGTCGGTCGCCAGCCGTTCCCCGGTCCCGGACTCGGTATCCGCATCATCGGTGAGGTCACCCGCGATCGCCTCGAGATCCTGCGTCATGCAGATTCCATTGCGCGCGAAGAGCTTACGTCTGCAGGCTTGGACGGAACGATTTGGCAGTGTCCGGTGGTTCTCCTCGCTGACGTCCGCAGCGTGGGCGTGCAGGGTGACGGCCGGACGTACGGTCATCCGATCGTGCTGCGTCCGGTCTCGAGTGAAGACGCGATGACCGCGGACTGGACGCGTCTGCCGTACGAGACCCTCGAGCGCATCTCGACTCGAATCACCAACGAGGTTGCGGACGTGAACCGCGTAGTCCTCGACGTGACGAGCAAGCCGCCGGGAACTATTGAGTGGGAGTAAAAAACAACTGTGCGCCTTTATTAACCCCCCGCGGTTAATAAAGGCGCACAGCAGTTTTACTTGCGGTTGCGCCGATTCGGCAGAATCACCAGCAGTAGTCCTGCCACGACGGCGGCACCGACGAACAGCCAACGGAATTGAATGTTCGCTGCCGGCGCCAGGGAGAACGGCCCGACCAACGCCCACACGCTGACCAGTAGTGCGGCCAGTCCGGCGATCAGCAGAAGTGCCGAGGGGCGCTTGGATTCTCGGGTCTCGTCCTGGTCTGTCGTCTCGTCGTACTCGCTCATGATTGCGTCACCTTCAGACTGCCGAACGTGGCTTTGGCGTTGATGGTCAGTGTGGGCGAATCCGGTGTCACATCACGGCCCGGGTGTATTCCGCCGTCGAGGCAACCCGATCCGTCACCCATGACGACGGTGCAGCTGTTCTTGACGTTGACGGTTGGTGGCACCATGACGGTGAACTCGCCGAACGACGCCGCGACGTCGATGGTCTTGTCCTCGGTGAACTTGACCCCGTTGAGGTCGAGAGTGAAGCTTCCGAAGGCTCCCGAATACGACGGATCCAACTCGGAAGCTGTTGCCGGAGTCCATCTTTGCTCACCCGAGGCGTCGAACTCGATCGGGTAGACCAACGAGGCGAGAAGCACGAAACCCACGAGTGGTCCGGTGACGACCAGCAGGCCGTGCCCCTTGCGGAAGAATGCCCCGAGGATCAGGCCGAGTGCGATGACGGCGAGTCCGACAGCACCGGCTCGGCCGGGAGTGAACCACTCGTTGCCGGTTGCGGCGCCCGCTGCCCCGGTGACTGCGGCGACGATGATTGCGAGTCCGAGGACCGTCAGCGTCCAACGCGAGCGACGCTTACGTGGCGGCAACGGGAGCAGCGGTGTGGCCTTGGCTGCCGGATCCGGAAGATCCCAGGCGAACGGAGCGACACCGAGCGGATCCCAGGACGGCGGCGTGATGGCGGCCTCACCGATCACCTCGGTCGGATTGGTGCTGACCGAAGCGCTCGGGTCCTTCGACAGGTTGATCGTCGGATGAGCGGCCTGAGATTGTGGTGACTGCTGCGGCTGGTCGGCCGGTCGTTCCTCGGGCACATAGCTGTCGGGGAGTTTGGTGTACGGCGTGTACACGGGAGGCTGATTGGGCGCGAAGTATCCGGGGGTGAACGGCCCAGGCGTGAATCCGGTGCCTGGATACGCGGTACCTGCGCCGACATAAGGCGACGTGTTCTGCGGCAGTGCGGGCGGGATGGGCGCTCGTTGGTAGAGCAGCCACAGGCCACCGACCATCAGGATCAGCCCGATCAGTCCGGAACCACCCAGACCGACGCCGACGGGGCCGACAGTCGTGGCCGCGATGGCGAGGGCCACCAGCAAGACGATGGTCTTGGTACTGGAATCGGAACTGTGTCCGCGGCCCATCAACGACTGCGCGGGGGACGATCCGTCACCGGCACGGGCAAGTACCAACCAGCCGGCGAGGTAGAGAAGGACGCCTGAGCCACCGAAAATGGTGGACGCGACAAACGCCACGCGTACGAGAACGGGGTCGATGCCGTACCGGTATCCGATTCCGGCGCATACCCCAGCCACGTGACCTTGTGCCGGCAGACGCACGGGGCGGGTCCGCCACAGATCCTGGATCTGTTCTTGGAAAGTCGGATTGTTCATGAATCAATCCTGGCTTCCGAGGCAGCCTCCGCGCATCAGGGCCAACCCTGATCTTTGTGGTGATCGCGGGTGAGGGTGGCGGCCTGATTCAGGGTTGGACCCTGATGTGTGTCCGCGTGGTTCGTGCCAGTATCGACTATGTGCAATATCTGTCAGATCCGCCGTTCGTGAGCGGTCCCGCTCCCGGGTTTGCGGGAGGCCCGCCCGTCAACGGGGTACCGGTGCATCCCGTACCCATGAAGAAGGGCGTGCCCATTCCGGGTGCCGTGCCACTGCGAAAGCTGGAGCGGCGCTCCGGCGGTCGCATCGTCGCCGGAGTTGCGGGCGGGATCGCCGATCATCTCGGTATCGACGTCCTGAAAGTGCGCGTCGCCTTCACGATTCTTGCGGCGATGGCTGGATCCGGCATCGTCATTTACGGCGCCTTGTGGATCTTCACCTCCGCCGGCACGGACACGCAGAAGCCGTCCGCGGCCGAGCGGCAGCGGGCGTACGGCTTGATCGCACTCGGATTGGGCGGCGCAGCCGCGTTGTCCTGGTTGTTCAGCGGCACGGCGGGTTCGGTGCTCGCGCCGTTCTTCGTCGTCGCGATCGGTGCCGCCTTGGTGTGGCGCGAGTTCGACTCCGACGGTCCCCGTACTGTCATCGGCTTGCCGCAGCGGCCTACCGTTCTGACGTGGGCGCGGGTGGTCGGGGGAGCCACCTTGATCATCTTGGGTCTTGGCGTTGTCGTCCTTGCTCAGGTCGACCTCGAAGCACTGCGCTCGTCTCTCTTGGCTGTGGTCGTGACGCTGATCGGTGTCGGTTTGTTGACGGTGCCGCTGTGGCTGCGGATGTGGCGTGCTCTCGGCGCCGAGCGTGCGGCCCGAATTCGCAACGACGAACGTGAAGAGATTGCGTCGCATCTACACGACTCCGTCCTTCAGACGTTGGCTCTGATTCAGAAGCAGTCCGACAACCCACAAGAGGTGGCGCGCCTGGCCCGCGGTCAGGAACGCGAGCTGCGCAAGTGGTTGTTCAGCGGCGGCGACATCGACCACACGAGCCTGACGGAAGGCCTGAAGATCATCGCCGGTGAAGTGGAAGACCAGCACGGTGTCACGGTCCGTCCCGTCACTGTCGGCGACGTACAACTCGAAGGCGAAGGCGTCGAGAACGGCCTGCCCAAGGAAGCGTTCACCGCGCTCCTCGGTGCGACGCGTGAAGCTCTCGTGAACTCGGCAAAGCACTCGGGGGAGAAGGAAATCAATCTGTTCGCCGAGGTCGAGGGTGATCAGGTCAGTGTGTTCGTTCGTGATCGCGGCGTCGGATTCGACGTCGACGCGGTGCCGGAGGATCGCCAGGGGCTGGCCAAGTCGATTCGTGGTCGAATCGAGCGGCGCGGTGGCCGCGTCGTGGTTCGATCCGACATCGGAAAGGGCACCGAAATCCGCGTGCACATGCCGCTCGGTGATTCTGCTCTAAAGTGGGACCAGACTGCTGACCGTGTCGACAACCCCGAGGAACAGCCCCAGTGACTTCGCTTGCGCCGCCCCCGTACCGCGTATTTCTTGTCGACGATCATGCAGTGTTCCGCTCCGGGGTGAGGGCCGAGCTCTCGCGCGAGACGGATATGGATGTCGTCGGTGAGGCCGGCGGCGTGGCGGAGGCAATCGCCGGTATCAACTCGACGAAGCCGCACGTCGTTCTGCTCGATGTCCACATGCCCGACGGTGGTGGAGTGGCAGTTCTGCGTGGAATCGATTCGGGCCCGGTGTGCCTGGCGCTCAGCGTTTCCGATGCCGCCGAAGACGTGATCGCGGTGATCCGCGGCGGTGCGCGCGGGTATGTGACCAAGACGATCTCGGGATCCGAACTTGCCGAGGGCGTACGACGCGTTGCCGGTGGTGACGCGGTGTTCGGGCCGCGCCTGGCAGGTTTCGTGTTGGACTCCTTCACCGGACGCTCCAATGCACCCGAGCCACAACTCGATCCGGAACTCGACTCGCTCACTCCGCGAGAACTCGAAGTGCTCAGATTGCTGGCACGTGGGTACACCTACCGTGAAATTGCCGAGGACCTGGTGATTTCCGTGAAGACGGTCGAGACTCACGCATCGAACGTTCTGCGAAAGACTCAGCAGTCCAATCGCAATGCGCTGACACGTTGGGCACATCGCCGACAGATCGACTGAATTTCCGCGCACCCTTTCGCGATTGCGAGTGAAGGCGCACCATGGACCGATGACGGAACCACTGGCGCTCGCGTCGAGACGTGGGCGTTGGGTTGTCGCCGCCACCGTTCTCGGCTCGAGCATGGCTCTCCTCGACGGCACCGTCGTCAACATTGCTCTGCCGCACATCGGCGAGGACTTGAATTCCGGTGTCGCCGGGCTGCAGTGGACTCTCAGCGGATACACCTTGGCATTGGCGTCGCTGATACTGCTCGGCGGAGCCCTCGGCGATCGTTGGGGTCGGCGGCGGGTATTCGTGTGGGGGACGGTCTGGTTCGCGGTCGCGTCGTTGCTGTGCGGAATTGCACCTGACATCACATTTCTGGTGATTGCGCGGATCCTGCAGGGAGTGGGAGCTGCGCTCTTGACGCCTGGCAGCCTTGCCATCATTTCCGCGTCACTTCGCGAGGAGGACCGCGGTGCGGCGATCGGCTTGTGGTCGGGCTTGGGTGGTGTCGCCGGCGCTATCGGTCCGCTGTTCGGTGGTTGGCTGGTGGAAGTGGCGGGATGGCGATCGGTGTTCCTGCTCAACATTCCGTTGGCGATCGTCGTGGTGTGGGCAGCGGTGCGCCACGTGCCCGAGAGCCGCGATCCGCATCCGCCCGAGCACCTGGACGTGGTCGGATCTGCCTGCGCAGTAGTCGGTCTCGGGGCGCTGACGTACGGGCTGATCGAAGTCAACCCGATAATCGGGCTGGTCGGGGTGCTCGCGCTGTGCCTGTTCGTTGTGGTGGAACGTCGATCGCCGAGTGCGTTGGTGCCGCCGTCCCTGTTTCGTTCGCGGATGTTCGTCGCGGCCAATCTGGTGACTCTCGCGGTCTATGCGGCTCTTGGCGGTGTGTTCTTCCTGCTCGTGCTGCAATTGCAGTTGGTCGCGGGGTACTCACCGGTGGCTGCCGGCGTCGCAACGGTACCGATCACCTTGGCATTGTTGCTGTTGTCTTCGCGCGCGGGCAGTTACGCGCAGACGCACGGACCGCGATTGCCGATGACGGTCGGGCCCGCCGTGGCCGCGGTGGGGTTGGTGTTGATGACGCGGATCGGCCCGGATGCGTCGTACCTGACCGTCGTGCTGCCGGGAGTTCTGGTCTTCGGGCTCGGCCTGGCGGTGATGGTGGCGCCGTTGACCGCCGCGGTGCTCGGCTCGGTGCCGGTGGAGCAGTCCGGGATCGCGTCCGGAGTGAACAATGCCGTTGCTCGCACGAGCCAGCTTCTTGCGGTTGCGGCCTTGCCTGCCCTGGTGGGTATCGATGCCGAGAGCCTGGTCGATCCGTCGAGTTTCTCCGACGGTTTCCGGTACGCGATGTACATCTGTGTGGCGCTGCTGTTGATCGGTGCGGCGATCGCCGCGACGCTGATTCGTACTCCGGCAGTCGAGCCTGTTCAGGAAGCGGATTCGGTTGCGTGCAAGCCGCATTGTGATCTGACGGGACCTGCAGTGCAACCGAATCCGATGAGGGACTAGACGCTGATGTCGCGATCTCGGCTGGGCACCAAGGGGATTGCCGCGGCTGGAAATGCCGCGACTATCGCGAAAGCGAGCGGGTAGCCGACCGCGCCGATCAGCGCACCGACCACCGGGCCCACTGCTGACGCGGCAATGAACTGGCCGGTGTTCTGTGCGCCCAACGCCTTTCCTTGCCATTTCGGCCCGGCAGCTTCGGCGACGGATGTGAACGCCAAACCGTTGTCGGCGACGCTGACGGTTGTTGCCAGCAGCAGGATCAGGGCCGGAACGCCCCAAGGCGCTGCGCCGGCTGCTGCCATGGCCAACATGACCGCGGACGCGGAGACGGCAACCAACCTCAGCGGGCCTACTCTGCTTCCGGCACGATCACTCCAGATGCCGACGACGATGCGGCCGAGCGCACCCACGAACTGGGAGATCCCGATCAGGAGTCCAGCGGGCGCCGCATCCCAGCCTTGCTCGCTGATCAGCCAGACCAGACCGAACGTCGAGAGGGTGAACTGCGGAAATACCAGCAGTGCCGAGACGACGTGAATGCGCCAGAGGAACCAGTTCGAGCGATAAGGGTTGATCGTCTCGACCGGGATATCTGTGGACCGTGCCGCCGGGCGCGGGGGATTGACCAATGCGACGGCACAGATCAGGGCGAGGACGCCGTTGAGCGCCACCGACAGTCCGACGGCCGAGCCGATTCCTACGTTCGCGGCGAGAGTCGGGATGGTCAACGACGCAATGGTCACGCCCAGTGGCTGTGACATCTGCCTGATGCCCATCGCAAGGCCGCGCCGATCCTTGGGAAACCAGCCGACCACAACACGCCCACTGGCGGCGTTGGTGCTCGCCGCAGCCATTCCGCCCAGTAGAAATGCGATCCCGAGGAGGGCGTAGTTGTCGGTGGTGGTCGCGGCGAGCGCGGCGATCGTCGTCAGCGCGAGCCCGATGGAGATGACCCATTTCTCACCGAATCTGTCAGCCATCGCTCCCCACGCCACCAAGGTGAGAACCATGCCGAAAGTGGGTGCAGCGGCCAGGGTTCCGGCTTGCGTCAACGAGAGACCGTGCTCGGAATGCAGCAGGGGGATCAAAAAGGCGGGGGTGCTGACGAAGACGGTGCCTGCGGCCTGGGCGGCGACGCCGATTCCGAGCATCGTCCACGCCTTCGGGGAGACGGCCGTCTTTTCCAACCGCGACGCCTGCGTCATGGTGCCCTCCGATTTCTACGCTGTTCGACGATGCCGACGCTACTCGTGTGGTTTCACATGTTGAAACCAGAATCCCACTATTTGGTCAAACTTGGGCGGCCCAGGGTGCGAAGTGCCCACCCCTTTTCGAGCGAACGGTACGACGATCGCCTTGGGTGCGCCGAAAGGTACGTTCGCTCGGGAAGGGGTCAGCGATGGGGCAGGCGAACCGTGAAGATCGTGCGCCCGTCCACCTGGTCGACGCCGATGGTGCCGCCGTGCAAGTGCACGTTTTCGACGGCGAGGGAGAGCCCGAGTCCGCTGCCTTCGCTGCGTCCGCGCGCGGTGTCGACCTTGTAGAACCGCCGAAAAATCGCCTGCCGGTCTTCGGGTGAGATGCCGGGGCCGTGGTCGACGACGGTGATGACGGAGAAACCGGGTTCTGCGCTCAACTCGACGCGAACCGGAGGCGCTCCGTGGCGCAGTGCGTTGCCGACGAGGTTGGCGACGACTATGTCGATTCGACGCGAATCCACTCTGGTGCTGACGTTTTCGGGTGCACGGAGTTCGACGGTTTCTGTCCAACCTCGGCTCTCGAGTGTGCGCTCGGTCAATTCGACGAGGTCGACGTCGTCGAGGACGAGACGCGCCTGTTGTGAGTCGTGGCGCGACATTTCGATCAGATCTTCGACAAGTCGAGTGAGCTTGCCGATCTCACTGCTCACGATGCGCGCTGCAGCGGCGGCGTCCGGCGGAAGATTGGGGATCTCTTCGCGGAGGATTTCGCTGACCGGAACCAATGCCGCCAGCGGCGTTCGAAGCTCGTGGGAGACGTCGGCGACAAATCTTCTCGACTGCTCTTCCGATTCTTCCAGACCTCGGATGACCGCTTCGTTGCGAGCGACCATGTTGTTGAAAGTTGTTGTGACCTGGGCAAGTTCGGCTACTCCGTCTTCGGGGAGCCGGACGCTCAGGTCGCCGTCGGCGGCGCGGGCGGCGGCCTCGTCCAGGCGTTTGAGCGGACGGACCAGCGTCGACGCGATCCAGAGTCCGAGCAGACCGCTCACCAGCACACCCGCCGCGAGGGTGAGACCGACAGCTCGAAGCAGGTCGTCGAACTTGTCCTGCACCCCTACCAGCGGCCGGATGGTGACGGCTTTGACCAGTGTCTCGTTGTCGTAGCCGTCGTCTGCAGTCATGTCCACGACATTGACCGACATTCCCAACATGATGCGCTGGGAGTCGAGTCTCTCGAAGCGGATCAGTTTGGGACTGTCCAAACCCTCTTCGAAGCTGGGTGGGATCGTTGCCGCATCCACTGATCCTTGACGGATGACTTCGCCGTCGACGATCAGAGTCATGTCGGACTGGAAGATCTGGTCGAGGGTGTCAGGTGTCAACCCGTCTACCGGCGGTCCGTTGCTGTACTGCAGTTCGTCGCGAAATTGTGCCGTTGCCACGTCCTGAGCGTTGGAATAGATCCACGACCGCGCCATGAACGAGACGACGCCTGCGGTTGCTCCGGCGATGATCACGACGATTGCGATGAACACGAGCACGAGCCTGGTCCGCAGACCGTCGACCCGAAGCCAGGTCGGTCTCATCGGGCCGGGCTGGTGTTGAAGCGATACCCGAACCCGCGCACCGTTTCGATCACGGTCGGTGCGGCTGGGTCGTCCTCGATCTTTCCGCGCAGCCGCTGCACTGCTGCATCGACGATTCGTGAGTCGCCCAAGTATTCCTGGTCCCAGGCTGCGGACAACAATTGCCTGCGGCTGAGAACCTGTCCGGGGTTTTCGGTCAGCGCCAGTATCAGTCGGAGTTCGGTCGGAGTCAGGGTCAGCAGCGTCCCGGCCTTGCGTACCTGCAATGACGACCGATCCAATTCCAGGTCGCCGAACTTCTCTGCGCCCGGCGCCACATCTGAACGCGATGTTGCGGGGGCCGAGCGCCGCACGATGGCTTTGATCCGAGCATCGAGGACACGCGGACTGGCCGGTTTGACGACGTAGTCGTCGGCACCGGCCTCGAGGCCGGCAACAGTGTCGATGTCGTCGGATCTGGCGGTCAAGATGATGATCGGGATCGAACTGCGCGTACGGATGCGTCTACAGATCTCGTAACCGTCGGCTCCTGGCAGTCCGAGGTCGAGTAGGACGAGGTCGGTGGAGCCGAGGACGTCGTCGAAATCGCCGTTACCGTCGGGGCGATGGCTGACGTTGTGCCCGAGTCGGTTCAGTCCCAACGTGATTGCCTCGGCCACCGCTGGATCGTCTTCTATGAAAAGAATGCTCACCATGAGCTCACCTTGGACTCGCCATGATCAGGGGCCTTCTGCGGTCGGAGGAATCTCGGTCAGCCAAGGGTACAGGGGTCACACTTTCGAGAGCCGTTCGTTGCCTGAGTCCGCCAGTACTGCGTGCCGTGCGACGCTGGTGTTCAACGGAAATGCCGACACGGCGAGGGTGTAGCAGCCGACGAGCAGTAGCGCACCGATCACGTCACTCGGCCGGTGCCATTGCAACACGACTACCGAGATCGCGGTCCCGATGGTGATCAGCGCGCCGTTGACTGCAACGACTGCCCGCCACCTCGAGGGTGTGACGAGCACGATCGCGCAGACCAGAGCAGCGATGGCCGTCAGCGTGCCGCTGGGGAAGGAATTGTGCATCACCAGACCGTTCAGGTCCGGTCGATCCAACGATTGTTTGAGAACCCAGGCCGTCGTGATGGGACCGAGGGTCACGACGACGACGCGTAGGGCCAGCGCAATCGGGTTGTTGCGCAATGTGATCATGAGTGCCACGAGCACTCCTCCCACTATCAGTATCGGAGTGACGAGGCCGATGAACTCGGTGGAGAACACACTGAGTCCTTCGGAGGTGGCCGCGCCCACCATGAGTTGTTGGTCGACGATCTGACCACCAGTCGTGTTGACTGCCAGTTCGAATTCGACGACTCCGAGGATCAGGAGTGCCAGTGCGGCAATCAGTCTCGCGGGTTTGACTCGTGTCATGATCAGCCTTCCGCTCTCTCGTCCGAAGGGTTGCTCAGTTGGGGCGGGCATTCCCCGCCGGGAGTGGTTGCCAATTCGAAATGCCACATCTCGTTGGCATAGGTCTGACAGAGGCCGTAATCATTGCCGTGCTGGATGAGCCAGTCGTCGGCATCGGTCGGTCCGATGTCGACGGCTTGTCCGCTGACATGCTTCGACAGACTCGGGGAGTGCACCCATTTGGACGCTTCGTTCATGCTGCCGTACTTGACGACGGCTTCGTCGAACAGTCGCTGTTGGTATGCGGCGGACCGCCAACCCGAGGTGACGTGCATGTTCACTCCGGAGGCCTGTGCGTCGGCCGCTGCCGACTGCAGCGCCGCGAGAAGGGCGGAATCGAGACGGGCCAGTGCAGGTACATGGGTATCCTGCACGCTGATGCCGTCCTCGATCTCGCCGCCTGCGGGTCCTGAATCAGGCTGAGTGGCAAGGTAATTACCACTCTTGGGCTTTGCTTCTTCTGTGTACGAGCATGCGCTGAGCGTGAGCGCACCGAGTACGACTGCACCGAGTGCGGCGAGGCGGATTATTCCGCGGTGGCTGGGCATACAACAGAGACTGCTCGGTCAGTGTCACCGTCAGGTGGTCGCCGTTCGTCGACGGTGTCACGGTCTGAAACAGCTCTGTAACAGGACGGAACGGGGCTGGTGAGCGCGCTTTACACGGGGCGCGGGATCGATGCGAAAGTCGACAGTTCGAACCACGAAGGCAAGCTACGACGCAACGCCGTAGGCCCCGAAATGGTGACGTCACCTGACCGTATGGCGTCCGACCAGGTCAGGTTACCGCGCCAGATCTCGGTCATCGGTCGCAAGCCCGCAGAGACCGACACCGCAACGTCGAAACCCGGATCGATATCGCACATGTCCACCTCCCCGGAATTGATGACGAGCCACCAGTTTCGCGAATGTTCACGCACTCCGGAGAAAACGAAGTGCACCACGGTCTTTCCGTCGGGAACCACGGAGTGATCCACGCGTCGATGCATGTCCCACAGCAGCAGTTTCGGATCCAGGTCTTCATCGCCCAGCTCGCCGATCCACCTGGTACCCCAGATTCCGAGAGCTTCGACCACAGGGCGCAGTTCTCGGCCCGCGTCGGTCAATCGGTAACTGACGACGCAGTCGGTTTCTTCTCGCTCCACGATGCCTGCGATCGCGAGTTGGTGCAGCCGCGTGGAGAGCAGAGTCGGTGACATTCGCGGAAGTCCGCGTCGGAGATCGTTGAAATGGTCGCTTCCCATCATCAGTTCGCGGAGGAGAAGCAGCGTCCACCGCTCGTCGAGTAGCTCCATCGCCTTGGCGACGGGGCAGAACTGGTGGTACGAGGACCCCATCACTCGATCGTAGGCCTCTGGAGTGCTCCGGTACAGATTTCGTACTGGAGCGGAGTGAACCGTCGTCGTAGCGTCGAAGTAACGGCATGAATGTTGTCGGGCTCCGAGGTTGTTGGGCTCCGAGTACCAAAAATATTGAAGGAGAACGGTAATGAGTGAATCGACGGAAACGCTCGGGCTGGATCGTGAGCTGAAGGCCAAGCATCGGGCCATGTGGGGTCTCGGTAACTATCCGGCGGTGGCCACGCAGGTCATTGCGGAACTCGGGCCGGTACTGGTCGGCGAGTGCGGTGTGCAGAAGGGTGACCGCGTGCTGGACGTCGCGGCGGGGTCCGGCAATGCCGCCATTCCGGCGGCCGCGCTGGGTGCGCAGGTGATTGCCACTGACCTGGCTCCCGAATTGTTCGTAGCGGGTAAGGAGGCCGCTTCCCTCGCCGGAGTCGAATTGGACTGGCAGGAGGCCGATGCCGAGGCTCTTCCTTTCAGTGACAACGAGTTCGACGTGGTGCTTTCGTGCGTCGGTGTGATGTTCGCACCGCATCATCAGCGCGCCGCGGACGAACTTGTGCGAGTGTGCCGACCCGGCGGAAAGATCGGAGTGCTGAGTTGGACTCCGACGGGATTCATCGGCGAGATGTTCAAAACGATGAAGCCGTACGCACCGCCGCCGCCTCCTGGTTCGCAGCCGGCGCCTTTGTGGGGCGATGAGAACCATGTTCGTGATCTGCTCGGCGATGTGGCCTCGAGGAAAGACGTACTTCGTGTGGACACATTCAGCGGGCCGGAAGAGTTCCGTGATTTTTTCAAGAAGAATTACGGGCCGACCATCGCGGTGTACCGGAACATCGCCGGCGATCCCGACCGAACGCAGGCGCTGGACCGCGATCTGCTCGAATTGGCGGAAAGGTACGGCAGCGGAAGCGAACCGTTCACGATGGAGTGGGAGTACCTGCTGGTCACCGTGACGCCCGGTGGGGGAGGTGCGTGATGACGACGGTCGAGTTCGCGCCACTGAAATCGGCGATCACAGGTTCTGTGTTCGGCCCCCGAGATCCGGAGTACGACGACGCCAGATCGATCTGGAACGGGCAGATCGATCATCGTCCGGCGGTGATCGCCAGGTGCCGGTCGGCGTCGGATGTGGCTGTGGCACTTGCATTTGCCAGAGCCCATTCGTTGGAGGTTTCGGTCAGAGGTGGCGGGCATTCCTACCGAGGCACATCGGTGTGTGAAGGCGGCGTGATGATCGATCTCAGTGCGATCAACGTAGTCAGCGTCGCCCCGTCAGCAAAGCGAGCCAGGGTCGGTGGTGGTGCGACGATCGCCGACCTCGACAAGGCGACGCAGGAACACGGGTTGGCGGTGACCGGCGGAGTGATCAGTGATACCGGCGTCGGTGGCCTGACACTCGGTGGTGGTATGGGGTGGTTGACCCGCACGCTCGGCCTGGCGATCGACAATCTGGTGTCGGCAGAGGTGGTGCTCGCCGACGGTTCGATCGTTCGAGCCTCCGAGAACGATCACAGCGACTTGTTCTGGGCACTGCGCGGTGGCGGCGGAAATTTCGGAGTGGTCACCGAGTTCGAGTACCGTCTGAGCGAGATCGGTCCGGAAGTGCATCTGGGACTGTTCTTCTGGGGGATGGAGGACGGACCCGCGGCGCTTCGTCTGTGCCGCGAGGTAGTGCCTGCCCTGCCGGGAAATGCGGGCGCGATGGTTGCCGTCAGTTTGTCCGCGCCGCCGGCGCCGTTTGTCCCGGATCAATTTCACCTACTGCCCGGATACGCGTTGCTGGTAGCCGGTTTCGGATCGGAAGAGGAACACTCGAACGCGATTGCGCCGATTCGAGAGGGCTTGCCGACGCTTTTCGAGTTCGTCACTCCGATCCCGTACGTCGGCTTGCAGTCGATGCTCGACGAATCGGAACCGTGGGGTGCGTACGCCTATGAGAAGGCTTTGGACCTGGTGGATTTCTCCGACGACGTGATCGATGTTCTGACCGAACAAGCGGGCAAGAAATCGTCGCCGATGTCCTTCATGCCGATCTTTCCGCTGCAGGGAGCTTTCACTTCCGTCGGCGAGGACGACACAGCGTTCGGTGGTTCTCGCACACCGCATTACGTGTGCAATATGACGGCGACGGCCACCGATGCCGGGACGCTGGAATTGGATCGATCGTGGGTGCGTGAGACCTGGGAAGCCTTGCGTCCGTTCTCGTCCAACCAAGGCGGGTACGTCAACTTCATGACCGACGTCGACGAGGACCGAGTGCGAGCTTCCTACGGCGCGGGGAAGTACGCGCGGTTGTCCGCAGTCAAGGCGAAGTACGACCCGGACAACGTGTTTCACCTCAATGCAAATATTCTGCCTGCGTGAAGCTTGTGCTCAGACCGTGAACACCAGTCAGACCGTGAACACCAGTCAGGCCGTGAACACCAGGATGACGACGATCAGTGCGGCCAAGATGATGACGGCGACCATGCCGGTCATGGCGAGGGGAGCCCACGCGACTACCTTGTCGCGGGTGCTGGCATCGGTGGGTCCGGTCGGTATCCGCGGCGGCCAGGAGAACATGTCCATCGGACTGGGAACGTTTCGCAGTGGCGTGTTCTGTTGCACTGCAGGAAGTCCGGTGACCGTGGAGCCGGTCAGGCGATTGCGGCGGTGTGGGTCGGCGAGTTGTGTGGTGCGGTGAGCCCAGGCCGGCACGGCGCCCTCGGACGAGTAGACGGGAGCGTCGATCAACTGATCGATCGTGCCGCCGCCGGTCGCGGCTGCGGCGAGCGCGTCGCGTGCCTGAGCCATCGTCGGCCGACGGGTCGGGTCCGGCTCGAGGAGCTGAAGGAGAACATCGGTGAGCGGTCCAGACTTGGTGGGTCGGTAGATCTCGGCCTTGGCGACACGATGCAGTAGGGCGATAGCGTCCGAGTCGATGCCGAAGGGCGGTTGGCCCTCGATCACCGTGTAGAGCGTCGACCCGAGTGAGAAGACGTCGCTGGCCTCGGTGGGGTCGTCGCCGCGGGCAACTTCGGGTGCGAAGTACGCGGGAGTGCCGGTGATGACCTCGTCCTGGGTGTCGGACACGTCGCTCTTTGCGCGGGCGATGCCGAAGTCGCTGATCTTGACGGTGCCGAGGGACTTGCCTCGGTCGGCGATCAGGATGTTGCCGGGTTTGATGTCGCGGTGGACGATGCCGGCGGCGTGCGCTTCGGTGAGTGCCGCAGCGATCTGCGCGCCGATCTGCGCGACTTCGAGTGGTGGCAACGTGTCCGCCAGGTTCATGGCCTGGGCGAGGCTGCGAGCCGGGAAGTACTCCATGACCAGCCAGGGTTCGCCGGACTCGATCGCGACGTCGTACATGGCGATGGAGTGGGGATGGGTGAGCTTTGCGGCGTTCCTGCCCTCGCGCAATGTACGTTCACGGACCTCTTCGGCCGTTTCGGTGTCGAGGCCTTCCGTGCTTGTGACCTGTTTCACCGCGACGTCACGGCTGAGGAGGGTGTCGCGGGCCAGCCAGACGGCGCCCATCCCTCCGTCGCCGATCTTGGAGCGGAGTCGGTACCGCCCCGCCAGCAGGTATTCGGGCCCGATGCCCCTCCCGGTCTGCTCTTGAGCTGTCACATCTCAAGGTTAATGGATTGATGCCACTGTGACGCTCGAGGCTCCTGTGAACTGGGTTTTTGGCTCTGCTTGACGTGTCGGGGGTGACACGGTTTACTGAAAACAGTTCGAAAATATGTTCGAAATTGCTGTTCGTTGGATGCATGTCAGACCCGACTTCCCCGCGGTTTGCCGGCTGGTTATGGATTGCTGCCGAGTGAGTTTTTCCGGTGTTCCGGAGGATGGGGATGACCGAGGTGACCGAGTTGGTAGAGCTGTCGGCAGATGCGGCGGGGTTGTCCCGTCAGGATCGGCTGGCACAGCTCCGCCGACAGATCGCGTCCATTCCCTCGCGAGGCGATACGTCGTTTTCGGGACCGAGTGTTTCCGGGCCCGGTGTTTCTGTGGCCGGTGTTCCTGTGGCTGGTGTTTCCGGGACAAGTGCAGCGGCCTCCGAGAGTGTTGCCGACCGGGACAGGCCGGTCGTGGACCGTGCGCACAAAGCCGGTGTCCTCCCGGTGCCGGAGGGTATCGCCGCATTGTTGCCGCAGGGCGGTTTGGTGCGGGGAACCGTGGTGTCCGTCGAGGGTGCAGCGTCCTTGCTTTTGGGATTGGTCGCGTCGGTGACGGCGTCCGGAGGACATGTTGCAGTCATCGGGCAGCCTCGACTGGGATTGCTGGCGGCGTACGAGATGGGTGCGCAACTGGAACGTCTGGCACTCATTCCGGCGCCTGGGCCGGATCCGGTCGAGATCGCCGCCGTGCTGCTCGACGGTATGGATCTGGTGATTCTGGGATTGGCGGGTGCGTCGGTATCCCCGTCGCGTGCTCGGGCGGTGGTCGCACGTGCTCGGAGCAAGGGCTCGACTCTTGTTGTCACCGAAGGTCACTGGGACGGAGCCGAGGTTCGGTTGGACGCTCGGGTTCATGGCTATGGTGGGTTCGGTCAGGGCCGGGAGTTGGGGCGTGGACGGCTCAGTTCCCTGAGCCTCGCGGTTCGTGCTCGGGGGCGCTCGTTCCAGCCCCGGACCACGCGTCTGGACATCTGCAGTGCAGCCGGGCGGGTCGAGTGGGTACCTTCTCGGCCGGTCGAGGATGTGTCGTCGCAGGTGGTGTCGGAGCAGGTGGTGTCGGAGCAGGTGGTGTCACTGTGAGCAGAGTTCTGGCGTTGTGGTGCCCGGACTGGCCGGCGGTGGCAGCGGCAGCGCTTGCCGATCTTCCGGCCACACATCCCGTCGCGGTCACTTCGGGTAATCGGGTGATCGCATGTTCGGCGACGGCTCGTGCGGAGGGAGTGCGACGAGGCCTGCGCCGACGCGAGTCGCAGGCTCGCTGCCCGGAACTGTATGTGGCGATGGCAGATCCGGAACGCGATGCAAGATTGTTCGAGCCGGTGGCCGCGGCCATCGACGCGGTGGCACCGGGCGTCGAGGTACTCCGTCCTGGTTTGTTGGTGCTCAGCGCGCGTGGTGTCAGTCGGTACTTCGGTTCTGAGGAAGCTGCGGCGGAACGATTGGTGGATCAGGCATCTGCTGCGGGTGTCGAGAGTCAGGTGGGGGTGGCAGATCAGCTGTCCACGGCGGTCATTGCCGCGCGCCGGGCAGCGCTGGTGCCGCCGGGGGAGGGAGCACGGTTTCTGGCGCCGCTACCCATGCCGGAGTTGGCTGCCGAGCCCAGCCTGTCTGCACCGCATCGCGGGGAGTTGGTGGATCTGCTGCGCAGGCTCGGGATCAGAACCATCGGTGCTTTTGCGGATCTGCCGGCAGTGGACGTCGCTTCGCGTTTCGGTGCCGATGCGGTGCTCGCGCATCGTGCGGCGCGCGGTGAACCCGAACGGCCACCGTCGGCGCGGACACTTCCGCCGGACCTGGAGGTGGAGCAGCATTACGATCCGTCGATCGAGCGGGTGGATGCCGCAGCGTTTGCCGGGCGCGCCTTGGCGAGTCTCCTGCACGACAAGTTGTCTGCTGCCGCGGTGGCGTGCACCCGTCTGTCGATTTCGGCCAGCACGGGTAACGGTGAAAATCTTTCTCGGACTTGGCGTTGCGCCGAACCTCTGACGCCGGAGGGAACGGCCGATCGAGTGCGATGGCAACTGGATGGCTGGCTCACCGGGCGCAGTGAGACCCGGCCAACCGCAGGCATAGCCGTGTTGCGTCTGGAACCGGTGGAGGTGGTCAGTGCCGGCGCTTTGCAGTTGGGGCTGTGGGGCGGTGTCGGCGACGAGGAGGAGCGAGCCAGGCGAGCATTGGTGCGCGTGCAGGGTCTTCTGGGTGGCGAATCGGTTCAGGTCGGTGTCCTGAGCGGAGGTCGAGGGCCCTTGGAGCGAATTACCTTGTTGCCCTTGGGCGACGAGCGGGTAGCTACCCATGATCCGACAGCCCCGTGGCCGGGCCGTCTGCCACAACCGTCTCCGGGGTCGATCTTTGTCGACAATCCCAAGGTGTGGCTGGGGGATGTGGCCGGTAACGCCGTGTACGTCACTGAGCGCGGTGTCTTCAGTTCGCAGCCGGGAAGGCTGAAGTGGGGGAGCAAGGAATGGGCAGTGCAGGGGTGGGCCGGGCCCTGGCCGGTTGACGAGCGATGGTGGGACGCTGCCTCGGCACGCACGGCGGCGCGGGCTCAGGTTCTGTTGGAGGAATCGCGTGCGCTGCTGATGATCTGTGAAGGCGGTGGATGGTCGGTGGAGGGTGTGTACGAATGAGCTCGCAGGTATAGCCAGCTGTACCCGCCTGGTCGAGTCGACTGTACGAACAGTAGGGGCGTTGGCACCATCGTCATGCCGTCGCTCGGCTCCTAGCGTTGATGACATTCAAAAAGTAACCGTTGCAATGATTCTCACCGTTGCAACTCTTTACGAGGAGTGTCATGGCAACGGCGGGTCGACCTGAAGTTTGCGGAACCGATCGACTTCACTACGAGCAGACGGAGCTGCACGACGCACAACTTCTGGCGTACGACGAGTCTGGCGAAGGCCGGATCGTGGAGGTGTTCGGCGATGTCGCCACAGCCGAGCACATCGTCATCTTCGTGCCGGGCAACGACAACGGATTGGGAAACTACTTCGACGAGAACCGTCCGACCGGACCACGAGCGAGCGGATGGACACTGGGAAGAATGCTCCGAACGCTCGGACGGAACGACCACGTCGCGGTGATCGTGTGGGTCGGTTATCGGACGCCGTGGGGATTTCTCGAGTCGTTCTCGCGGACACTCGCAGAACGCGGTGCGATCGATCTGGCGCGATTGACACGCATCCTGCCGCGTTCGGCGCATGTGACGCTCGTCGGACACAGCTACGGGGCCGTGGTGTGCGGACTCGCCCTCCCGTCGGCGCGAGTAGACGATTGTGTGGTGCTCGGTAGCCCGGGGATGGGGACCAGTTCTCGCGAAGACCTGTGCTTTGCCGGAAATCTCTGGGCCGCGCTGGGGCCGTCGGACTGGATTCGGTATTTCCCACGCGTGAAGATCGGTCGCCTCGGGCACGGCCCGTCTCCAGTTCGGGCGCAGCACGGAGCTGTTGTTTTCGACACCGGTGCCATTCGAGGGCATTGTGGATACTTCGCCGATGCAAGCGAGTCGCTGCGCAACATCGCGAGGATCGGTCTCGGTCGCTACGACGAGGTCACGCGGCCAGGGCAGTTGCCGCCTCGGCTGACAGCTTCAGCAATCCACGAGGACAGGTCTATCCTGGGAACTCGTGAGTGTCGCTAACGTACGAAGTGCCGGCGGGGTCCAGATCAGCTACCGCGATTCCGGCTCGCATCCCAGTGTTGCCGATCTGCCTCCGGTAGTCCTCGTGCACGGGATGGGTGGCGACAGCGGTACCTGGGACAAGTTCGCGCGGACCTTGCGATCACGCAACCGGCGAGTTGTTTCGGTCGATCTTCGCGGCCACGGCCGGAGCGCTCGGGCGTCGTCGTATCTGTTCGACGAGTTCGCCGACGACGTCATGGACGTGTGTGATCATCTCGAACTCGATCAGGTGGATCTCGTCGGCCATTCGCTCGGCGGGCACGCGGCGTCGTTGATCGCGCAGAAACGACCCACCGTGGTGCGGAAGTTGGTCATCGAGGAAGCACCGTTGCCGCTACGCGCAGGTGACGCAGAACAAGTATTCGCGAGGAAATTGCCGAGTGTGCCAGAACTGTGGCATGCAACAACAAGTTTGGTGCGGCATCCGCGAGCTGCACTGACGTTCGATCGCTCGATGACGCGGTCCGCGCTCGAGCAGTTCCGCCGACCGGATCCGCAGTGGTGGGATCGGTTGCCGCTCATCGAGGCTGACATGTTGTTCCTGCGTGGAGGTCTGGGCGGGATGGTGGATCCCGATCGCCTCGACGCTGTTGCTGCCACCGTCGCGCGCTGCGAATTGGTCTCGTTCCGTACCGGCCACAGTGTCCATCGCGACGGCCATCGCCAATTCGAATCCGTTGTGTTGCCGTTCATTTCCTGAAAGCGCAATACTCGATCAGTTCCGGCAAGAACCCATCCGCTACGCGTGCGGCACCGAATGTACTTCCATGCATACCAACGGCAACGACTGGTCCGCACACGAATACGTCGACGCGGTAGCACGATCCGTTCACGGTGAGACCGTCCGATGGCCGCAGGGACCGAGTATGGATGCGGTGATCGTTCTGCCAGTTCATGCCCGAAACCATCCGGGGAAGAACGCGGTTCTGCTCTGGAATCACGACTTCGGTTGGTCGTGGGGTGTCGAGGAGGCTGACGTGCGAAGGACGATTTCGATTGTCGACCCTCTCGGTATCGGCCGGACACCGGATCCGCTGCGCTGCGCGGATCGAGTCATCGAACTGATCAGCGCCGAGGCAGTTTGCTCGCGCATGTGTAGCGAACACTGATTCGGTCAACTCTGGGGCCACAACGCCTCCGAGAGGACGACGCCCGTGAACCCAGAGAACGTTCCTGCATCGCACTGTCATTCATTGCCGCGCCGGACGTTCCTCGGTGGCGTCGGTGCTCTTGTCCTCGCCGGAGTGGCAGACGTGGCAACCGGCGCGGCGAGCGCGGCGCCGGCGAAAGCATCGCCCGCCGATCGGTTTCCGCAGAAACCCAACATCGTTGTCATCATCACCGATCAGGAGCGCCGGCCGATGTATTGGCCGCAGGGCTGGGCTGATCAGAATCTGCCCAACCGCAAGAGGATTGCCGATCACGGGCTGACGTTCGACCAGGCAGTGTGCAATACCGCGATGTGCTCGCCCAGTCGTAGTACGTTCTTCACCGGCCTCTTTCCCGCGCAGCACGGGGTCACCAGAACCCTCACCGAAGGCGGCACTGTCTCACCCACCGAGCCACAGTTACAAGTCTCCGAGCAGAACATGGCAAAGCTGCTGGCGTCGGCCGGCTACAACGTTCAGTACCGGGGGAAGTGGCATCTGAGCAAAGGCGTCGAGGGTGGTGATCCGACAAGTGACGATGTAGCGGGATTCGGCTTCGAAGGGTGGATTCCCCCCGACGCGGGTCAGGACACCAATCCTGACCACTTCGGTGGCGGGTGCGCCGACCATGATCGCCGTGTTGCCGAGGAGGCAGTCGATTTCCTCTCCGGATCTGCGGTCGCATCCGGGCAGCCTTGGGCGCTCATCGTCTCGTTCGTGAACCCACACGACGTCCTCGCGTACCCCCAGACCTGGAATGCGATGAACGGAACGTGCGACAACTATGGATCGGACGCGCCAGGTGCCTTCGAGCAGGGGATCGACTTGCCGCCCACTTTCGACGAGATCCTGGCACTCAATCACAAACCGACAGCGCAGGTTCAGTCGGAATTGCTACTCGCAGCCGGGCTCGGGCCGCTGCTCGGGCCTGATCAGGCACGCAACTACATCAACTTCTACGCCTACATGCACAAGGTGGTCGACGAACACATCGGCAGCGTGCTCGACGCGATCGAAGCCACCCCGCAGATGCTCGACGACACGGTGATCGTACGGATGTCCGATCACGGAGAGATGGGGATGAGCCACGGAGGTTTGCGGCAGAAGGTGTTCAACGCCTACGAGGAAACGCTGCGCGTTCCACTGGTCATCAGCAACCCCCTGCTGTTTCCCGAACCCGTTCGCACAGACGCCTTGGCGTCGTTGATCGACGTGATGCCCACTCTCGCCACTCTCGCCCAAGCGCCAGCGCGTGAATCGTGGAACTTCTCGGGTACCGATCTGACACCGGTCATCATCGACGCTGCCGCCTACCCCCACGGACCCAGCGCGCAGGTTCAGGACACGATTCTGTTCACCTACGACGATCAGAATTGTGCGACGCCCGACGGTCAGAACATCGTCACGCAGCCCAATCACATCCGCTGCATCCGGGAGAGCCGGTGGAAGTACACGATGTACTTCGATCCTGCGGGAGTTGCTGCGCCGCAATACGAACTCTACGACTTACAAGCCGACCCCTTGGAACTGAACAATCTAGCCAATCCGCTCAATATCGGCTCGTATCGGCCGGATCTGGCGGCTCAGATGAACGCCAAGCTCTTCGCAGTGATGGAGACCAAGGGCGTTTCGCTGAAGGAATAGATCGAATTTCGCCAAAACTGATTCACGTTTCAGTTCTGCGGGCATGCTGATGGGGCATCTGTCTTCGGTTCGGGAAGAAGGAATGTCATGACTGTCACCTCGCCGGGGCGAGAAGGTTTCAGTACTCTTCGGTCGGGAGGGTTGAACTGGGATTCGTTCCCACTCCGATTGTTCACCAAGGGAAATGCCAAATTCTGGAACCCAACCGACCTCGATTTTTCCCAGGACGCTCGTGACTGGCAGGAGCTGACCAGCGAGCAGCAGCGCAGCGCCACCTTCCTGTGCGCGCAGTTCATTGCCGGTGAAGAAGCCGTCACCGAAGACATTCAACCGTTCATGAAAGCGATGTCGACCGAGGGGCGATTCGGCGACGAGATGTACTTGACGCAGTTCTGTTTCGAGGAAGCCAAGCACACCCAGGTCTTTCGGCTGTGGATGGACGAAGTGGGATTGACCAGCGATCTGCATTCCTACGTCGCTGACAATCCGTACTACCGGCAACTGTTCTACGAGGAGTTGCCTTCGTCGCTACGCATTCTCGAGACGGATCCGAGTCCGGTCAACCAGGTGCGTGCCAGCGTCACGTACAACCACGTCATCGAGGGCAGTCTGGCGTTGACGGGCTACTACGCCTGGCAGAAAGTCTGTGCGACGCGCGGAATCCTGCCTGGCATGCAGCAATTGGTGCGAAAGATCGGTGACGACGAGCGACGGCACATGGCTTGGGGGACGTTCACCTGCCGAAGGCACGTAGCTGCCGACGATCACAACTGGGACGTCGTCCAGCAGCGGATGGGTGAACTCATGCCCATGGCACTCGGAATGATCAACTGGGTCAACGATCAATTCGAGGTGCAGCCGTTCGGTTTGGACAATCAGGAGTTCCTCGAGTACGCCGCAGACCGTGCGCAGCGCCGACTTTCGGCGATCGAGTCCGCGCGCGGGCGCGACGTCGCCGAGATCGACCTCGACTATTCGCCGGAGACCCTCGAGGAAAAGTTCGGGGCGGAAGATGCCGCTGCGATGAGTGAGGCGGCCAAATGACAGCGAATTCTACTGGGGCCAAGCCGAGTTCTGGATGACCTCGACAAAATCGATGTGCCGAAATCCCGGCACAAAATGTTCGAGTACGTCAGCGTTGACCGTCCCGAATGTACTTTCGGGACGGTGCTTGAAGCCTTCGGTGAAAGCCTTCAAGATCTGATTCTTGAAATCCGGGCGCGGGTGAGCCTCGGTGACGGCGTCAATGTCGGCCTGGTCGAGTTCGCTGTATCCGATTCCGAGTACATCGGTCTCCACACCCGCTGTCACCAAGGCGATTTCGGGTTCCAATCGGGAGGGGATCTCGGGCGTCGTGTGCAGAGCGATGCCTTCCCACACTGTGCGGATGTCGGTTTCGTCGATTCCGTAGCCGGTGAGGAATCGCCGCGCTTCGTCGGCGCTGTCCAATTCGAAACGTGACGTACTGTCCCGGAATTTCTCGGTGAGCCCCAGGTCGTGGAACATGGCGCCGACGTAGAGCAATTCGGGGTCTGCCTGCAGACCCAGACGCGCTCCTTGAAGCGATCCGAAGAGGAAGACACGTCGCGAGTGGTGAAACAGTAACTCGGACGCCGTATCTCGTACCAGCTCGGTGGCGTCGGCAGCCATCTTCGAATCGGGGATTTTCACACCGGCAATGATCGTGGTCATCGGTACCTGCTCTGCTCGTCGTTGCTGCGAATTTCTCGGTCTATCCCAGTGTCGGTCGAGCACGCCCGCGGGCGCACCCTGATCTCGGCCATACTGTCCACAGATCAGGACGAAGGAGAGCGCATCGTGACCGCAGTGCATCGAGTTGCCGTCCTGGTGTTCGACGGCGTCAAACTGCTCGACGTCGCAGGTCCGAGTGAGGTGTTCGCGGAAGCCAATCGCGGCGGGGCGAACTACGAGTTGGTGATCTGCTCGGTAGGTGGACACGATGTCGACTCCTCGACCGGGATGCGCATTCCGGTCGACCGTGACGTTGTAGATTCCGGTTCTTTCGACACGTTGCTGGTCATGGGTGGAGACGTGTTCCCGTCGACGCCGGTGAGTCCGGAACTGCGCGAGGCAGCGAGCGATCTGGCGGGGCGTTCGGGCCGGGTTGCCTCGATCTGTACCGGGACATTCATTCTTGCGGCGAGTGGATTGCTCGACGGACGCCGCGCTACGACACATTGGCAACACACGGCAACGCTGGCGCGCGCCTATCCACAGATCACGGTGGTTCCTGACGCCATCTTCATTCAGGATGGCGCGGTGTTCTCGTCTGCGGGTGTGACCGCCGGCATCGACCTCGCTCTCGCATTGCTCGAGCGTGATCATGGTGCAGAAATGGCTCGACGCGTCGCACAACTTCTGGTGGTATTTCTCCAGCGTCCAGGCGGACAGTCACAGTTTTCGCCCTCGCTCAGTGGGCCGCGGCCTCGGGTCCCTGCGCTGCGAGAAGTGGTCGACGCCGTCGCGGCCGATCCGGCGGGGGAGTATTCGGTCGAGCAACTGGCTGCCCTGGCGCACCTGAGCCCGCGTCATCTGACGAGGCTCTTTCGCGAAGAATTAGGGACGACGCCGGCCAAATACGTCGAGTTGATCCGTTTCGACGCTGCGAAGGCGCTCCTCGATGCCGGCCACTCGGTGACCGAAGCCGCGCAGTTGGCGGGATTCGGCAGTTCGGAATCCCTACGACGAGCATTTTCGACTCATCTCGGAATCTCGCCCCAGGTGTACCGTCGTCGGTTTCAAGCGTTCGGCTAGGACTGACTTTCGTGCTTGCCTTGTGGCGGGCTCATGCCCTGCTTGTCGAGCCAGGCAAGGCTGTAATCGGCGATCTCACGCCAACCGTGGTCGATGGTCAGCGAGTGACCTCGGTCGCCGAATACCTTGTATTCGTTGATCGTCGGGGCCTTGGCGTACTTCTTGAACGAGCTGTCCGAACTGGCCTTCGGTACTGTGCGATCCTTACCGCCGCCGATCATCAGGAGGGGGCCGCGGCGGGCGTTGAAATCCACTGCAGCGGGGCTGTGGGGCGCGAAGTTGGCGAGTGCTGCCTCGAACAACGGCCGTCCGGGGGCGGGAATTGCATACTGCTCGAACAGGGCGTCGGACTCGTCCTGGGACACGGCGCTGGCGAAGGACTTGTGGAACGATTTTCTGTTGTGTGAGTAGGCCTTCCGGTAGTTGCCGGGGTTGGACAGGACAGGGAACACGCTTCCAAGCTGAACGAGAGGAAGTTTCAACACACCTTTGGGCTGAGCGGGGTCGATGGCAATTGCCGCGGTCGCCAACTTCTGGCCCAGCAGTTTCTGCGCGATCAAACCTCCGAACGAATGCCCGACCACGATCGGTGGTTCGTCGAGATCAGCGATCACCTTGGCGTAGTGGTCCATCACGTCGTCGATGCCGTGTCCCGCGATGTCCTCCGGGTGTTCGCGCGTCTCACCCACCGTGGACGCATCCCCTGGCCATCCAGGTGCCATCGTGGAGTACCCCTGCGCGTTGAAAACCTGCGCCCAGGGATCCCACGTGGTCGGGTGCATCCAGAGTCCGTGGATGAACAGAACAGTCGGGTTGGACTTGGGCGACATGCGCGCTCCCCGCTATCGGACCGATGATCGATACGGGATGCCCGCTTTTTACAACCTCACGCATATTTTGTGGAGCTTTTCCGTCGGGTCATCCCGTTCTGTTGTTCGAAGATGGCACGATCGTGGCATGGCACTAACCTGCTCTGCGAAGACGATGGCACTGTGGACCACCGCTTTTGTTGTCTCACAAGCAAACATTGCGCGTTTACTCGGGCCGGTGGCTCCTAAAGTATTGGAAGTGCAGACGGCGTTTTCCGCTCGTCGGTACCTCGAGATCTTGGACTCCATGGATGCGGAGGCCACGGCGCGATTTCGTAGTCACTACTACCCGGACTTCGTACATCCCGCGATCTACGCGATGGCTTTGCGGTCCGCAGGCAAGCGGCTCGGAGAGCGGGCTCCCATTTCGGCCGCAACTCGGCGCGCGCTTGCCGTAGCGCCGGTGGTGTCGGCGGCGGGCGACTATGTCGAGAACGTGGTCGGCCTCCATTTCCTCGATCATCGCGACAGCATCACCGACTCGAGGGTTCGCGCCGCCTCGACGGTCAGTATTGCCAAATGGGTACTCGCACTCGGAACTTTCGGATATTTGTCGCAGGGTTTTGTCAGAGTATGGGTATCGCGAAAATGAGGAGCACTGATGGCAGTCGAACTCGGTACCGAATACTTCGCTGACGGAGAAGAGTTCCGTCGATGGCTGTGCGAGAACCACGAGGCGGTCCCCGGGCTTTGGCTGAAAATGGCCAAGAAGACCTCGTCACACAGTTCGATCGACTACGACCAAGCGTTGGACGTTGCCCTGTGCTTCGGCTGGATCGACAGCCTCTCCCGGCGAATCGACGACGATTTTTTCGTGCAGAAGTTTTCGCGTCGCACTGCGCGGAGTCCGTGGTCCAAACGCAACGTCGAGATAGTCGCCCGCCTCGACACTGCGGGACTCCTCGAGCCATCCGGCATCGCTGAGATAGAGAAGGCCAAGGCCGACGGCCGCTGGGATCGCGCGTACGAGGGAGCAGCCAAGGCCGAGGTCCCGAGGGACTTTCTCGATGCGCTTGCGGAAAACCCGAAGGCTCGCGAGTTCTACGCGACGCTCAATTCCACCAATCGATTCACCATCGCGTACCGACTGCAGGAGGCAAAGCGTCCGGAGACACGCGCCAGGCGGATCGAGAAGTTCGTGAACCAACTCGCGGAGGGCAAGAAGTTCTACTGAGCTGACTGGGACGGCTGATCGACTTTCAACGTGGCTGACACAATAGGGCTCGTGATCGAAGCCGAGACCTGTTCCGCGCTGTCTGCTGTTGACGAACCGTTGCCAGGCAGCGCTGCCGTCGTGCGGGGTTGGGTATGCCTCGAATTCAATGCCGCTTGGGGCCGTGACGTGCTGGACGGTACGGCCTTGGGGGAGGAGCTTGCCGCCGAGCTGAGTCGGCGAGCTGATGCTGCCGACGTACGAATCATGTTCATTCGGCGACCAGGCCGCACCGATCCGCTGACTGATGGGCACACGGTCTTGCTCGCGCGCTCCGATCCGAGCGACTCGTGGTGCGAACGGTTGCGCATCGATTCACCGGCTGATCTGCTCGACATCGATTTCGCGCTACTCGACGGCCCTCCACCAGGATTGGGCGACTCGGTGGACGAGCCAGTCGTCTTGGTTTGTGCGCACGGTAAGCGTGACCAATGCTGCGCTGTGTTCGGCAGGCCGATTGCCGCAGCGCTGATGTCGTCCTTCGGACCCCAGGTGTGGGAGTGTTCGCATACTGGCGGGCACCGATTTGCGCCGTCGATGATCCTGCTGCCGAGCGGCAATACGTACGGCCGTCTGTCCGCTGGTGAGAGTGTCACGGCCGTGGAGGTGGCTTCCCGAGATCAGGTCCATTTGCCAGGCCTGCGTGGACGGAGTTGCTGGTTTCCTGCGGGGCAGGCTTCGGAAGTTGCTGTACGACAACAAATCAGCTGCGGAATCGACGATTTGGCTGTCATCGAGCAGGCCAGTGACGGGACATGCGTCGTCGCACAGGTGGACGGACGGCGGTGGATGGTCGAGACGGCGGTCTCCGAACTCGCGCCGCGTCCACCGAGTTGCGGCGCGGCGCCCAAACCGGTCAGGCCAGTTGTCGTCACGTCGATTCGAGAACTGTGATTCCCTCGTCGGTTCCATACGATCAGTTTCGATGAATGCGATCACATGGGCCGGCAGGTGGCGCTGAGGATACGGACTCCATCAGATCCACAGTCTGCTGGCGTGACAAGCGGATTCGGGACTTAGGCAGCGGCGGTTCGGGGGAATAGCGGCACCGTTGCAGGTGCGAAGTAGCATCGCAGCTATGACTGTCGATCTGGTTGCACCTGACGAGGCCTTGTGGGCGTCCTGGTTGGAGTCGCGTGACGAGTGGGGCGGACCGCAGGCGGACCAGTCCGGTTCGGCACTGGGAGTTGCGCAACGTCTAGATCTCGATCTTGCCTCCCGGGATGGATTCGGGCAGTGGGTGCAGGAGTTGTTGGCGCAGCCAGAGGCAGTGCCGGGGCCCGACATTGTCCCGGCAACCAACTGGTGGATCGTTCGAGACGGCAGGTACCTCGGCGCTATCCAGTTGCGGCACAGCTTGAATGAGTTCTTGGCCGATGTCGGTGGTCACATCGGCTATGGGGTCAGGCCGTCGGAACGCCGGAAAGGTTTAGCGTCGGCTGCTCTGCGGGAGGTGCTCACGTATGCAGGCGACCCGGTGGGGCTCAGTCGCGTCCTGATTACCTGCGACGAAACGAACGCGGGTTCACGTAAGGCAATCGAAGGGTGTGGTGGTCTACTCGACAGCGTGCGCCCAGCTGATCAGTTGTCGCGCAACCTCGGTCACACGGGGGATACGCTTCGCTACTGGGCAGTCACGGGCCGGTCAAGCGTCAGTTGACCGATGTCTGACCGTCAACGGGAAGCCACGGTCGCAGGGTAGGCGACACGGGCAGCGATGCTTTCGCTGAGGTCTTGGATTTCTGCGGCGAGGGTATCGCGGCGCTTCGTGTCCGACTCGTGAACGAATGTTGTCGATCCCAGTGTGGCACCGCAGTATTCGATGATGCCGCGCTCGATCTGTGTCTGGAAGGCCTCGTACACACCGTGGCGTTCGAAACTTTCCGCGTCGTCACCCGCGACAGGGATCAGGTGGACCGTGAGTCGGTCCAGTTTCTTCACGAATTCGCTTCCCGGGGTGAACTCGTACGCCCATCCGCTGACGAAGACTCGATCGATCCAACCTTTGAGTAGTGCGGGCATCGACCACCAGTACATCGGAAACACGAGAATCAGATCGTCTGCTCGATCGATTCGGTCCTGCTCGGCTACAACGTCGGCCGGGGGAGTCCCCTTGCCGCGGAACAGGTTCACATCGGCTTTGGAGAATCGGGGATCGAAATTCTCGGCATGTAGGTCCGCGATGTCGACATCGCCGCCCAGGTCGCGGATCGCGTCGGCGGAAGAACGGGCGACATGCTGGGTAAGTGACTGTGGATCGGAGTGGGAGACTACGACGAGTGTGGTCATGAGCGTTCCTTCGGTAGATGGTGCGCTTATGTACTAAGAGTAGGTTACTATTGGTATATAGCGCAAGGAGGTGTCCGATGGCACGAACGAGACTGTCGCGAGCCGACAGGTACGAACAACTCGTGGAGGTGTCGTGGGCACTGGTGCGAGAGGAGGGCGCGGATGCGCTGACCCTCGGCCGGTTGGCTGAACGTGCCGGCGTTGCAAAGCCGGTCGTCTACAGCCATTTCGCCTCCCGCGCTGCGCTGTTGGCGGCCCTCTTCAAGGAATTCGACGATCGTCAGACGGTGATGCTCGGGGAATACCTCGAAGCTGCGGAGGAGTCTGTGAACGGGCGGGCGAATGCCATCGCCGACTCCTATGTCGGATGTTCACTGGCACAGGGGCGTGAACTGACGGGAGTGCTTGCAGCGCTGGAGGGCTCGCCCGAGCTGGAGCAGGTCAAGCGCGAGTCGGAACGCGCCTATTCAGAGCGTTGTCGCGAGGTGCTGGCTCCTTTCAGTGCCGACGGGCTTGGACAATCATCGATGACTGCGATATTCGGTGCTGCAGAGGCCCTCTCGCACGCGGCGGTCGTCGGAGTGCTCTCGCCCGAGGGCGCCAAAGGTGAACTTGCCGCGCTGATCGTCGCGGTTGTCGGCAGGCCATCACTGACTGGGTAGTGCGGTGCAGCCGTGATCTCATCGCCTACAGGTGCCCATCCAATTCGAACCGCTCACGCACGGAGTCGGATGTCGCCGCCAGGGTGCTGACGAACGCGTCGATGGCAGGAGCGAGCGGAGGTTTCCCGAAGGTTGCGACGGAGACAGTGCGTCGCTCGCCGCGAATGCGGTGTGCGCGGATACCCGGGTTCTGATGTGCATGGAGAGCGAGGGCGGGAAGGGTGCTGACTCCGCTTCCGGAGGCGACCAGCGCTTGGACCGCGACGTAGTCGTCGGTCTCGAACTCGATCCGTGGAACGAACCCAGCTCGATTGCAGGCGGTGAGAAGGTGGGCGCGGCAGCTCGGACAGCCTGCAATCCAGGTCTCACCGGCGTAGTCCGTGATCTCGTTGGCGGCATCTGCATTCCGCGCAGAGGTGATCAGGTACAACGGATCGTCCAGCAACGTCGTTAGGGTGACGTGCTTCAGCCCCACATCCGGGGTATCCGCGTGTGCGAAAACGACAGCTACGTCGACGTCGTTGTTACGAAGCATTGCAAGTGCTTTGGGTGGTTCTGCATCAACGAGGCTGATGGACACGTCGGGGTACTGGGACGTGAACGCTGCCATCGCCTGCGGAATCAAACTCGCCAGGGCTGACGGGAATGCGGCAAGTCGTACCCGCCCCGCCCTCAGTCCCGCGTACGTTTCGACTTCGGCTACGGCAGCGTCGACGTGACCGAGAATTTCCGTGGCGCGCCGAACCAGTACCGCACCGGCATCCGTCAGACGTAGCCCACGACCGGCTCGCTGGAACAGCGGAACTCCGACTTCCGATTCGAGCTGTCGAAGGTGGTGACTGATGGAGGGCTGCGCGTAACCGAGCGAATCGGCGGCGGCTGTCACCGATCCTTCCTGCGCGACAGCGACCAAGACCCTCAGCCTAATTAGATCGAGCATGACGAAATCATAGAGAATTTCGATGCTTTCGACGAAAACATGTATTAGACCTATGAATCGGTGTTTGACAGGGTGATCCACATGGCACAGGCACCTGATCTCGCGGCAACAACCGGGCTACAACCACCCACATGGGCGGACATTCAGCGTGCAAGTCAGGTTGTCCGACGCCACCTACCGGTCACGCCCCTGATATCGCACCCGACCTTGGGAGCGGGCTCGTGCAGCCAGTTGTTCGTCAAACATGAGAACGTGCAACCCACAGGTGCGTTCAAGGTTCGTGGTGGACTGAACCTGGTGGCTGGACTCGATGAGCCGACGCGGGCCCGAGGCATCATCGGCTACTCGACGGGAAATCATGCTCAGTCCCTGGCGTATGCCGCAGCGGATGCGGGCGTGCGGTGCGTAATTGTGATGCCGGCTGGGGCGAATCCGGTCAAGGCTCACGCTGTCCGCATGCTTGGGGCCGAGCTCATCGAGCACGGCGCAAACTTCGACGAGGCACGCGCTCACGCAGAGTTCATCAGCGAACGTGACGGCCTGCGTCTCGTCAGCGCCGCCAATGAGCCGGCAATCCTCGCCGGTGTTGCTACGGCGTACGTCGAACTCGTCGAGCAGCAGCCAGATCTGGACGCAGTGGTCGTCCCCGTCGGTGGTGGCAGTGGTGCGGCGGCCGCTTGCCTCGTCGCCAGTGCGCTTGCACCGCACCTGGAGGTGTTCGCGGTGCAGTCGGAGGCCGCACGAGCGGCGCACGACTCGTGGACTTCCGGCACCTGTGTCGAGCGCCCGAACGCCACTCGTGTCGAAGGGCTCGCGACCGGGGCCGGATTCGCATTGACTCAACGCGTCATGCGAGAACGGCTAGGTGGTTTCTTGCTCGTCACGGACGATGACATCACCCTCGCGCAGCGGGCTCTCCTTTTCGACGCACACACTTTGAGTGAGGGCGCCGGTGCGGCCGCACTTGCTGCGGTCCACGCACATCCGAACACCTTCGCGGGTAAGCGTGTTGCCGTCGTCTGTACGGGCGCCAATGCCTCCGAGAGTGAGATCCGCAGGGTCGTCAGCTAATCGATAACACGATCGGAAGAATGTGTAGTGGCAGGGAACTGACGCGCGAAGCTGTTCTCGCGTCAAACTCGTCCGGATATCGCATCACGCCGGTCATCAAGGTGCACGGCACTGCGCACAAATCGCGTCGCGAACTTTTGCGATAGGTTCCCAGATATGAAACAGTCCGGGGTTGCTGTTGTCGATCACCATCAGTTCGTTGTCGGATCGAGGGACGCCGAAACCTACGAACCGTTGGAAACGGGCAGTGCAATGGAAGTAGGCCCAAATTTTGTCACGATCCTGACCGGTATCGCGTATGGGCCGGTCGCGTTAACCGTCGAGGTATTGGACTACGTACCAATCGAACTCGATCCATCTGCGGTGTGGGAGGTAATAGAGGAAGCGACGATCAAAATCAGCAAACCTGTCCGGGTTGTCACCATGGATGGAGTGCTCTCGTCGGACTTCACGCGAGTGTCAATCGGCAAGGGACTGCACACATTCCGTGTTTCTGGCCTTGGCCGCGACAGCAACTGGGATCTCACAGTGACAGAACCCGTGGAGTCCTACTTGCTGCAGGTGTGGAAGGCTACCTATCCCGCTGCCATGCGAAGACTTCACAAAACCGATGCCGCTTGGGACCAGGAGATTGTCACTCACAAGGTTCGCAACTTCTGGGATCCTGATCCGGCAGGAGATGCGACCCTCTACCTGAAGTACGGCTACGAGCAGATGGCGACGTGGGCCAAAGAGGAGGCAATCCGATGGGGAGGACGCCCACCCACCGACAAACTGCGAGGCCAGCCATATGCCAAAGAGTTTGCGGGCCACGACAGGATGCTTGTTGATGCGATGGTTCGTTGCCGAGGGCCAAAGCTGCGGCGAATCGCGGCATGGTCAGCGCGCCGGGCGTACACGATCGCCGGAATCGTCGAGATCGAATGGATCCGGGCCGGTCTCGACGCGTTGGACAACGGCGATCCACTGCCGTACCCGTTCGACAGTAGGACCGGTGCGAATGTTTGGGACACTTTTCTGGCGGAATCGCGCATCGAAATGTGGACCACAGACGACACCGGAGAGAAACACGCGACGATTGCTCTCGTCGCCCACCGCGCGTTGGTCGATGCCAACATGGAAGAACCATTGTCGGCCGCTTTCAACGGACTGCGGACTGCGGCAATTGCCGATGGGCACAACTATGTGCAACTCATTGCCGACCTGCGCCGTGAGTTCTTTCCGAAGCTGGCACCAGCCGACGAGTACGAGCGCTGGATAGGGCACAGCGTTTGATCGTCTGACCATCGCCGTACACCCGCACGGAATGTGGCGGCCCACCTGGATCCGACCTACTCGACATCGCCGTAGCCAAGGGTATTTCGGCCAGAAGCGTTGTGCGACCAGGTGCTGTCCGTGGCTGACCTACTGCACTTGGCTCCGGGCTGCGTCTGGTTGCTCAAGCAGCGCCAACTATTCCGGACCCTTGGGGTGCAGGAGTTCAGTGATGCTTATGTGCCCGGCCTTGGGTTCGTTCGGAAGGCTGACCGGCGCAAGCCCCATGCTTTCCCGACGCGCGTTGACCGAAAAGACGTACTGGGCAAATTCAGGCTTGACGTGCACGTCCGGAAACTGCGCCCGAAGTTCGCCCACGATCCGATAGCCCTCGTCGTACCAGTCGAAAATATTGATCCCTGGACGCCACCGCGGTCGCATCGCGAAGCCGTCGATCTCAGTCACAAAGAACTTTTGGAAGCGATCAGTCCACGCCAGTATCTTCTCTCCGAGTTCGTCGTCGATCCCCATTTGGCTCGGGAGAACAAAGGGCTGATCCGACTGAATGATTACCAGTCCCCTCGAAGGCCATAGCGAACTGGGATGACCATGGTCAGGATAGATTCTGATGACTAACACTGCAGATCCCTTGCGGTGGCCAACACGCTACGAGGCGAAGTCACACCACCGGTCACCAGTGCGTTCCGGGCACGAGTCGGGCGGCGCGTCGGCCGAGTTTGCGGATGCGCGAGCGTGAATGGCGCTGACGCGACGGTGTTGCCGAAACGTCTGACGGAGTTTCTTTGTCTACCTGCCCCTTTGCCGCCGGGGAGTCAGGGAAGGCCTGGTACATCTGGTTGAGAATCCGGTCCTTGGTGTGCGGTGCGAACAAGGTTCCCAGATCACCCAGAGTGCCCAGTGGCACGTCGATGCGCTTGGGGCGTTCGATCAGCGCGCGGATCACCATTGCCGCAGCCTTTTCCGGGCTGGTGATCGGGCCGTTGTTGTATTCGCCGGTCGGAGCGATCATCGGCGTTTCGACCAGCGGCATGTGGATGGTCGTGAAAGTGATTCCGTCCGCCAGGGTTTCGGAGGCAGCTACGTCGGAGAAACCGTCGAGGGCGGCCTTGCTCGCCACGTAGGCCGAGAATCTAGGGGTTGCCGCCTGGACTCCCGCGCTGCTGATGTTCACGATGTGACCGAAGCGGCGAGAACGCATGGTGGGCAACAATGCGAGCACCAATCGCACAGCGCCGAAGTAGTTCACGGCCATCGTTCGTTCGTAGTCGTGGAAACGATCCGTGGAATGGTAAATGCCGCGCCGAATGGATCGGCCGGCGTTGTTCACCAACATGTCCACGTGATCATGTTCTGTCAGAATGCTTTTGATCGTGTGCTGGACCGACTCGTCGTCGGTGATGTCGCAGGGATAACCGAACGCTTTGCCTCCGGTTGATCGAATCTCCTGTACCGCGGCATCGAGTTCGTCGGTGCGGCGTGCGATCAGGAGAACTGTGGCGCCTTTCTGGGCGGCGGCGATGGCAGAGGCCTTGCCGATTCCGGACGAGCCGCCGGTGATCAGGACTATCCGACCGACAAGTGGTCCTTCGGGATGGTTGCGACGTGCGCGATTGGGATCGAGGTTTGCGCGCCAGTACTTCCACAAGACCGTCGAGTAGGAGCCGAACTCGGGGACCGTCAGGCCTGATCCGGCGAGGGCGGCAACGGTTCTCTCGGAGGTGAAGGTCGGCGCCATCGTCATGTTGTCGAGCAACGCCGCAGGCATGCCGATGCGATCGAGGAAGACTTTTCGTGCCGATTCTGCCGAGTCCATCGGCAATGGCGAGACAAAGGGTTTGGCGATCACGCCCGGCAGGCTGAGCGCGGGCCGCGGTGCTCCGGCGGCCTTGGCGAGGCCGGCATAGATTTCGCGTACCGGTTGAGGTTTCGGATTGACGAGATGGAATGCTTCGCCGTCACGGCCGGGCACATGCATCAACTCGACGAGGGCAGCGGCCACATAATCGACCGGCACCACGTTGGTTGCCCCGAGGTTGGGGATCGGGACAGGTAGTGCTGCAGGTAGTTTCGCGAGTAGCGCCAGACCTGGGAACAAGTAATACGGTCCGTCGATCTTGTCCATCTCTCCGGTGACGGAGTTGCCGACCACGGCAGACGGCCGATAAACACGCCAGGTGAGGCCTTCTCGTTCTCGAACGAGCTTCTCGGCCTCGAACTTGGTTCGGTGGTACGGCGTCGGAAAGCCTTGGCCGCAATCGAAATCGGTCTCGCTGAACGTGCCCGGATAGTCGCCTGCGACTGCGACCGATGACACGTGATGAAGGGTGGCTCCCAGTTTCGCAGCAAGTTCGACCACGGAGCGTGTGCCCTCGACATTCGTCGAAGCCTGCTCGTCTCCGGCCGTGATGTCGTAGATCGCGCCGAGGTGAAGGACGTGGTCGGCCGGCGGGGGAGAGTCGATGCCCAGCTCGGGCTCGGTCAGATCGCCAACGAGCGGATGCACTCGATCGCCGCCGGGAATTGCCGACACCTGTGCTTCGAGTTTTGCGACAGAACCCGCTCTGACCAGCACGTGGATCTGAGCAGTTTCATCATGCTCGAGCAGGAGCGGTAGTACAGCTCGTCCGAGGAACCCGGTGCCGCCAGTGACGATGTATGTGGCCATGGTCGGTAACTTACTCCAAAGTAAGATCGACGGCTAGAGGGAACCGGACATCAATGCGTCATGACGCCATCCTCGGTGTCGAAGTCGATGCCCGCAGTGATGATTCCGGAAAACAGGAACGCGACGGCAAGTGCAAGAGCGGGGATTGCAAGGATCCATTCGAAAATTGTCATGCTCCAAGTCTGACGAAATCAGCTTCGGAGAACATCGCCCTGCGGAGCGATTTAGGCGATCGGGCAGTCATCCTCGAGGACGACTGCCCGATCAGGGAAATCCACTAGTGCGTGATCAGTGGCCCGAAATCAGTGGCCGATGCCGACCTTCGCGTGAACTTTTTTCATCCAGGCCGGAGCCCACCAGTTCGCTTCGCCCATCAACTTCACGAGCGAGGGCACGAGCAACATGCGGATGATGGTCGCGTCGACGATCAGCGCGACGATCATGCCGACGCCCAGGAACTTCATCACCGACAACCCGGACATCGCGAATGCCCCCGTCACCACGATCAGGAGTAGGGCGGCGGCCGTCACGATTCGGCCGGTGCGTTCGGTTCCGAACTTGACTGCTTCCTCCGTCGTCGCTCCCGCGTTCTTGGCCTCGACCATCCGGGACATCAGGAAAACCTCGTAGTCCGTGGACAATCCGAACACCACCGCCAGGATGAGCACGACGAACGTCGCCTCCAGCGGAGTTTGACTGACCCCGAGGAGTTCGACGCCGTGACCGTCCTGGAAGACGAAGGTGAGGACACCGAAGGTGGTCGCGAGGCTCAGCGCGGCCATCAGTACCGCCTTGATGGGCAGGACCACCGAACCGAACGCGAGAAACAACAGGATCAAGGTCGATCCGACCATGATGAGGATCATCACCGGCAACCAGTGCAGGACGGCGTTGTTGCCGTCGTCGACCATGGCTTGACCGCCACCGACAAGCAGCACTGTTCCGTCAGGAGCGGAGATCGCACGCAGATCTGTCACTGCGGTGCTCTGTGATTGGGATGTAGAGCCCTCGCTGTAGAGAGCCTGAACCGCGATGAGTTGATTGGTGCTCGCGACGACGGTCGCCTGACCGATGCCCTCGACCTGACCGGCGGACTCGGCGATCGCTGCACCTTCGGCCGGGGTGAGAGTGTTCCCGTCCTCGGCCTGAAGGATCATCGTCGCGCCGTTGCCGGTCTGCGGGAAGTCTTTGACCAACGTGTCCATTGCGACGCGAGCAGGGTCGTTGTCCGGGAGTGCGGTGTACGAGAGTTCTCCCAAACGGGCACCGAGCAGCGGCGAGGCCATCACGAGCAGCACGGCCACGATCGTCACCGAGACCGCGACCGGACGCTTCATCACCCACGTGACGACGCGGCCCCAGAACTTGCGCGAGCGTTCCTCCCCGCGTTGCGCCGCATCCTTGCGCCACGTCAGGGCGTTGATGCGATGCCCCAGAATGGCAAGCAGCGCAGGCACAGCGGTCAGCGACAGAACTGCCGCGCTCAGTACTGCTGCGATCGCACCGAAACCCAAAGACCGGATGACGGCCTGCGGGAAAACGAGCATGCCGCTGAACGCGCAGATCAGCAGCAGACCCGAGAACATGACGGTGCGACCCGCGGTCAGAACTGTCCGCTGCGCAGCCGCTCCCGGGTCCGAGCCCGAATTCAGTTCTTCACGGAACCGACCGACCACGAACAGTCCGTAGTCGATTGCAAGTCCCAACCCGAGAAGAGAAGCAACGTTGATCGAGAACGAGGACACATCGGTGATCAGCGTGAGGATTCGCAGAACCGCCAAGGCGCTCAAGACACTGAGTACACCCACGAACACCGGAACCGCCGCAGCGACGACGCCGCCGAAGATGAAGACCAGCAGCACCAGAGTGATCGGAATGGCGATGGCTTCGGCGACCACCAGGTCTTTCTCCAGCTTGGTGTTGAACGCGACGCCGACAACGGTATTACCCGCGAATTGTGCCTCGGCACCTTCAACTTCGAGCTTCGGCAAGAGATCGGCGAAAGTGGCCGGTGTGACGCCCGAGTCCGGTGCCAACGTGATCGCAACGGCCGCCATGGATCCGTCGTTCGAGAGCAGACTGGCCTTGGCCGCGGCGTCCGTTCCCCAATACGACTTCACCGACGCGGTCGGCACTTCCGTTTTGAACTGGTCGACGGCGGCCGTTACTGCCGGCCCGATGTCGTCGAGGGTCTTGCCGTCGGTGGGTGAGTAGATCGCGATGATGTCCGGGGTCTGCGGCCCGAGATTGTCTTCGATGATGTCCGCAACCTTCGCGGAGTCGCTGCCCGGATCGATGAAGCCGCCCTGGCTGAGCTTGCCGAACACTCCGAGTCCCCACACCCCACTGATGAGAACTATCAGAACCGCGAGGCTCAGTACCCACCATTTCCGGGCGACGACGGTTTGGGCCCAGCGTGTCATGTATCAACTCCGGTGTGTGGGGGCGTCTGGCCAGATCGACTGTAGTGGGCGTTTGGTCTTGAATCGGAAACGTCATGCATACTGCTCGAAGCACTTGCAAGCCACGCGTGTGGGGGAAGCCGGTCCGAATCCGGCGCTGACCCGCAACGGTAGGTCGATTCTCGGTAGTCACCGAGCGTCGGCAAGCCCGATTACCCACCGCGCGGTGTGCGACATCCATTCGTCGTGGTCTACGAAAAGGAAGTCCAGCAGGAGCTCTGGCCGAGTATCAGTGTGCGGGCGGAGTTGTCTGTCGGATTCTCATTCGTGGCTCAGAGCCCTTACGAGGTCCCCGTGTCACTTCAGTTCTCCCCGTCCCGCGCCGCCGCTGTTCTCATCGCGGTCGCCTTGGTTTCGGCAGGTTGTTCCAAAGGCCAGGAATCAGAGTCCGCGTCTGCTGCGGAATCCTTCGCACAGCCTGTGTCCGTGACCAACTGCGATCGAGAGATGACCTTCGACTCGCCGCCGCAGCGCATCGTGTCTTTGAACGGGCATGTCACCGAGGCGCTCATCGAAATCGGTGCGGGTGACCGGATCGTCGGTCGGGCGTACAGCGACAACCCGCCAACTGCCGAGACCGCCGATGTATTCAACAAGATTCCCAGCCTCTCCGATACGTTCCCCAGCATGGAGCAGGTTCTCGACGTCGACCCGGACTTCGTGGTCGGAGGAATGACCAGTGCCTTCAACGAGAAGCAGGGCCGTTCCCGAGACGCCTTCGGCGAGCGCGGAATCAACACCTTCTTGTTCTCCGAATACTGTGGCACCGGTTTCCCCGACATCGGATTGCTCGAGAACGACTACACGCAACTCGGTCGAGTCCTGGGCGTTGAAGATTCCGCCCGCGAGGTCGCAGAGGAGATCAGCGATGGTCTCGATACCGTCCGCGCTTCGGTCGGGGACGCGGCGCCGGTACCGACCTTCTTCTACGACAGTGGTGACCAGGTTCCGACGACTATCGGCGGAGTCGGCGTCGGTCAATTGGTCGCGGAATACTCCGGTGTCTCGAACATCTTCGCCGAAGGGACAAAGCCCTACATCGACGCATCGTGGGAAGCTGTTGCCGAGCGTGCACCCCAGGCGATCGTGGTCATCGACTACGGCGACAAGACGGCCGACCAGAAGATCGACTTCCTCCGTGCCCAGCCGTTGATGGCGACCACCCCTGCTATGCAGCAGAACCGGTTCGTCGTGGTTCCTCTCGCGGACCTGTTCGAGAGTTCACGGTTGGTGCGTTCGGCACAGACCATCGCGACGGCCTTCCATCCGGGCGCTGACGCGGCGAAGTGACCCGCACGCGTTACGGGTACGGCGCCCTACTTGTCGGCTTGGCGGTCGCCTTGGCGATCGTCCTGGGGTTGGCCGTCTCCTTGGGATCGGTTCGCATTCCCGTCGGTGACGTCTGGGCGATAGTCGGAGCCCGTTTGGCGCCAGGGACTTTCGAAACGTGGTGGACCGCGGCGCGGGAGTCGATCGTGATCGACTCCCGCCTGCCACGTGCACTCACGGCTGCGGTCGTGGGTGCTTCCTTGGCGATGTCGGGTGCTGTTGCTCAGGCTGTCACACGGAATCCTCTTGCCGACCCGTATCTGCTCGGAGTTTCGTCGGGTGCGGGATTCATGGTGGTGCTCGTGTCGGTGCTGGGTTTCGGCGCCGGCCTCCTCGGGGTTTTCACGATTCCGGTCGCAGCATTCGTCGGGGCGATGATCCCGTTGTTTCTCGCACTGCTGATCGGCGGCCGGTATCCGCAGCCGACCGCGATCATTTTGGTGGGTGTAGCGCTCGCCCAGATATTCTCGGCGCTCATCACCTTTTGCATCCTGGTGTTGGCCGATGATCGGCACGTGACGTCGGTGATGCACTGGATTGCCGGCGGATTCGGTGATGCGCGATGGTCGACGCTGATCTTCCCGACGATCGCACTGGTCGTCGTCGGCACGGCCCTTCTGTTCAGTTCGCGGTGGATGGACGTCTTGCAGACCGGTGACGACGGGGCTGCAGCACTCGGTATGAACGTCCGACGGTTCCGAGTGTTGTCCTTGCTTGCGGTCTCCGTACTGGCGGGCGCGGCAGTCAGCGTTGCCGGTGGAATCGGATTCATCGGCCTCCTGATCCCACATCTGGCCGGTTTCATCGTCGGCACCAGAGCAATTCGACTGCTCCCTGCTGCAGCCCTTCTGGGCGCCGTCGCGATGGTTGCCGCGGATACCGCTGCGCGCTCGGTGGCACAATCCACCGAAGTTCCGGTCGGAGTGATCACCGCCCTCGTGGGTGCACCGATCTTCGTCTGGATGCTCTACCGGCAGTATCGGAGGCTCGAACAGTGACGCAGACCAGAACAGTGACACAGGCCAGAACAGAGACACTCCCGAAGGACGCCGAAGCTGCGCCTCTGCTCGAACTCGTCGAGACCCGGGCGCGGCTTGGCAACCGCGAAGTCCTGCGCGGCATCACTTTCGCGGTGACGTCCGGTGAAATATTGGGCTTGGTCGGACCCAACGGCAGTGGCAAGACGACGGCGCTGCGCTGCTGCTACAACGCTTTGACTCCGACAGGTGGCGCAGTTCTGATCGATCAAGCCGACTCGACTACGCTCTCGCGTAAGGACATCGCCAAAACCATCTCGGCGAGCGTCCAGGAACCTACTGTCTCGGCAGGACTTTCGGTTCGTGAATCGATCGCGCTCGGACGAACTCCGCACCGTAGCTGGTTGGACCGAAGCACTGAGCGAGATACCGCCATCGTGGACCGGTGCATCGAGCAGGTTGGTTTGGTCGAGCTTGCCGGACGCGACGTGTCCACCCTGTCGGGTGGTGAGCGGCAACGTGTCTCGATAGCGCGCGCATTGGCTCAGGAGCCCAAGGTTCTGTTGTTGGACGAGCCGACCAATCATCTCGATCTTCGTCACCAGTTGATCGTGATGGAATTGCTCGCCGAACTTGCGTCGGCGGGGCTCGCGGTTGTGGTCACGATGCACGATCTACGGTTGGCAGTCGAGTACTGCGACAACCTTGCCGTGCTCACCGAAGGTGAACTCCGCGCGTGTGGGTCTACGGTCGAGGTGTTGGACGAGCCGTTGTTGGCCGAGGTTTTCGGCATCAAGGCGCGAGTCGAACGCGGAGTACGTCCGCGGATGGAGATATTGGGGCTGGCATGACGGAATCGGTAGCCGGGATCTACGCCCGTATGGCATTAGCGGTGCCGTTCTTCGACAACCTGAGCGCGTATCCGGATACGGTGCCCGCGGTGTTGATGACCGACCCCCAGTGGTTGGCAGCACGTGTCGCCGATACGGCCGAGCGATGGGGGAGTGCGGACAGCCGAGTGAACGGCACATTGTGGTGGTACTCGGCCAGTTCCACGCTGACTGGCATTCCGATCGGAACCGGTATGGTCACCGGGTTCGCGGCCGATCCATCGTTGAACGGTGGGCGGATCTTCTTGCGTGACAACGGCTATCTGGGCGGGTTTGCTGCCGGATCGGTCATTCCGATCTCGCAGAGTGTGGCGGAGTTGGGCCACGCGATGCTCCGCTCACTCAGTCCCGTGATCGAGGTACTCGCCGAGGTGTCCGGCGTTCGGCAGCAGGCGCTGTGGGCGATCGCGACGGACTCCATCGCCAATCGCAGCCTCGACGCCGCCGGTAGCGCGAGGGAGCGCGGAAGTGCATTTGCTGCTGGTCTGATCGATGTTCTCCGCGGTGAGAACCCGGGCATTCCCGTCCCGCGTTTCGTCGATGTCGACCGCAATGAAAGTGTTGTGCGCGTTTCTAATCCGTTGACACCGGTGGCATCAGGGCGACGCAGATTCACGCAGCGGGCATCGTGCTGCCTGATCTACGAGGTGCCCGGTGAAGGCAAGTGCACCAGTTGCCCGAAGCGCGCACCCGAAGATCGGGTGCGCGCCTTGGCTACTCTGGTGTGACTGGACCCAGGCTTTTACCGGGTCGGGTTTGGTCAGGTCAGTGAGCTGCGACCTTGGAACGGTCGAGTCCCAGCGCGTCGGTCATCGTGAAGAACAGATCGGTCTGGTCCGTGAGGCCGCTGACATTGGCCGCGTGCGGGCCGAAAGCTGCTACGCGCAACTGAGTTCCGGTATGCCCTTCGGATTCGACGGCCGGATCTTCGGACGTTCCGTAGCTGATCGTCATCTCCGAGCCGTCCTTCGTGGTCAGCTTGCGGGTCAGACCGGGGTAGACGATTTCCTGGGCGCGCTCGACCGGGATGTTCTGGTCCTTGGCGATGGTGGCGATGTCGTCTGCGCTGACGTTGGTGACGATCTGGCTGGTGTGAGCGTGGTCGGCTGTGACGATGACCAGGGTTTCTCCGTCGGTCTTCGCAAATTCGAGTGCCTTCTGCACAGCTTCGTCGAGGTCGACGGTTTCACCGATCTGACCGCACGCGTTGGCTGCGTGATCTTGCTTGTCGATCGAGGCACCTTCGACTTGGAGGAAGAATCCGTTGTCGTTGACCTTCAGTAGGTCGATTGCCTTCTGCGTCATGTCCGCGAGCTTCGGTACGTCGGAGGTTCGCTTGGGGTTGTCGATGCAGGTCTCGGCGGGCTGCAGGTAACCGTCGCGGGTGGCGACAGAGCCTTCCCAGCGGACGGGCATGTTGCCGTCGGCGAACAGTCCGAGCACGGGTGCGTCCTGATCGGCCTTGCCGACCTCGTTCATCTCGGCGGCATTCTTCACCAGCTGGTAGCCACGAGCGGCAGCTTGCTCGTTGAGGGTCTTGCCCTGCCAGTCACCGGCTTTCGCGGTTTCAGCGAAGGACTTGGCGCCGCCGGCAAAGGTGACGTCGGCGCGGGTGTCGAGGAGCTGTTCGCTGATCGATCCCTTGCCGCCGTTCTCGATGGCGTTCTCCGGGCAGGACTTGGACGTCGCCTCGGGTCCGTAGCACTTGCGGCCGCTCACGTGCGCGACCTGCACTGCGGGGGTGGCGTCCTGCACCTCGGCGGTGGAGACGTTGCCGGTGGCCTTGCCGTTCGCCTTGGCGATCTCGAGGACGGTCGACTGGGCCTGCCCCTTGATGTCGACGGAAATCGCGCCGTTGTAGGTCTTGGTGCCGGTGGACCATGCCGATCCACTGGCAGCGGAGTCGGTGACGTAGTCGGGCTTGCCGTCCTTGGTCAGTGCGTAGTGCGTGTACTGGCCGGTGATCGGCAGGGCGTCGAGGCCGGCGAAGCTGCCAGCAGCACCCTCGGCGTAGTTGCGCGCGGCGGTGATCTCCGAGTCGCCCATGCCGTCCCCGATCAGGAGGATGACGTTCTTCGCGCCGGACGCGTTGACGGCGTCACGCACTGCGGCCGACTGATCACCGTCGATGCGGCGAGCACCACCGTTCGAGGACAGTTCGCCGGTCGCGGCGCGATCGACGGTCGTGCCGTTCGAACCTGTTGCCTCGTCGGCACTGCTGCTGCAGCCGGCGGCGGCCAGAACGGCGACGGCGCCGGCGACGGCCGTCAACCTACGTGTGTTGCGCGAGAACGACATACGAGTAGTACTCCTGGAAACAGTATGGATGGAGATTATGAACGCCGCTAATGATCTGGGGCCAAAGTGAACGGAGTGCAGACATGCGTACATCTGAATGTGACGAGACGGTGAGGGTTGAGATTCGCTCTGTTGACTGCGGGTGAGTGACCTGTCAGACTGAATCTGCATCGAACATCAGTTCGATGCATGTGGTGCGTCTTCCCTTTCGGCATCCTCGAGTAGTCGGTCGTCCCGTGACGGCCGGCTCGATCAGGTGCGAGGTCAGTGTGGGTTGGGGAAATGGGCCGCCGACGTGGTCCGAGATGGAACGGGTGCTGTCCGGACGGCCAGGCCGCGTGGAACACGAGGATTTGTTCCCGGGCGACGGAAGTGACAGTCCCGCCTGGTCACGAAAGCGCGGCGAGTATCACGCAGGCGAACTCACTCGTGGCACCGGCGTGGTTCCTTACGCAGAACTGCACGCTCACTCGGCCTTCAGCTTCCTCGACGGCGCATCACCGCCGGAAGAGCTGGTCGAGGAAGCTGTGCGTCTCGGGCTCGAGGCGATTGCCGTCACCGATCACGACGGGTTCTACGGCGTGGTGAGGTTTGCGGAGGCTGCGCGTGAATGGGGAATGCGGACCGTGTTCGGGGCTGAGTTGTCGCTCGATTCGGTACCCAGAACTGGGACGGCAGATCCCGGTGGAACGCATCTTCTGGTACTTGCCCGTGGGCAGGAAGGATATCGCCGTCTTTCGCGGGAGATAGCCGCCGCACATCTGGCGGGCGGTGAGAAGGGCAAACTGCAGTACAACTACGACGCGCTGACCGAAGCCGCCGGTGGGCACTGGCAGATCCTGACCGGGTGCCGCAAAGGTCATGTGCGGCAAGCCTTGACGTCGGGTGGTCGCGAAGCCGCGGCGGAGGCCTTGCAGGATCTGGTCGAGCGTTTCGGGGCGGAGCGAGTGTCGGTGGAGCTCACTCATCATGGGTTGGCGGAGGACGACGAGCGCAATGCCGTTCTTGCAGAACTGGCGAGAGAACGTGGACTACGTACGGTGGCGACCACCGCCGCACACTTCGCCGCTCCTCCGCGTCGACGCCTCGCCATGGCAATGGCAGCTGTGCGGGCGCGTCAAAGCTTGGATGAGGCAGCTGGATGGTTGGCTCCGACCGGCGGAGCACACCTGCGGTCCGGCGCGGAGATGGCGACGCTGTTCTCGCTCTATCCCGAGGCTGTCAGTGGTGCCGCCGATCTTGGTCGTGAGTGCGCTTTCGATCTCAAGCTCATCGCGCCCAAATTGCCACCGTTCGACGTTCCTGCCGGGCATACCGAGGCGTCGTGGTTGCGTGAGCTGACCATGGTCGGGGCGCTGGAACGCTACGGACCCCCGGAAGGTGCACCGAAGGCATACAAACAGCTCGAACATGAACTTGCCATCATCGAGGGATTGAACTTTCCCGGATACTTCCTGGTCGTGCATGACATCGTGTCGTTCTGCAAGAACAACGACATCCTCTGTCAGGGAAGGGGTTCCGCTGCGAACTCTGCGGTGTGTTACGCGATCGGCATCACCAACGTCGATCCGGTTCGCAACAAATTGCTGTTCGAGCGGTTTCTTGCGCCCGAGCGCGACGGCCCACCGGATATCGACGTGGACATCGAGTCGGATCGCCGGGAAGAGGCGATCCAGCACGTGTACGCGAAATACGGGCGTACGTATGCCGCGCAGGTAGCCAATGTCATCACCTATCGAGGAAAGTCGTCGGTGCGGGACATGGCCCGCGCGCTTGGCTTTTCGCAGGGCCAGCAAGATGCGTGGAGTAAGCAGGTCGGCCGGTGGGGTGGTATCGACAAGAATGCGGATACCGATATTCCGCGTCCGGTACTCGAACTGGCGGCGCAGATCGAAGGCTATCCACGGCACCTCGGTATCCACTCCGGCGGAATGGTCATCTGTGATCGTCCCATCGCCGACGTTTGCCCGGTGGAGTGGGCGCGGATGGCCAATCGCAGTGTCCTGCAGTGGGACAAGGACGATTGTGCTGCCGCTGGGTTGGTCAAGTTCGATCTACTCGGGCTCGGCATGCTCTCGGCTTTGCATTACATGATGGATCTGGTGGCCGAACACAAAGGCATCACAGTCGATTTGGCGCATCTCGATCTGTCGGAAACAGCGGTGTACGAGATGTTGCAGCGGGCAGATTCGGTAGGGGTGTTCCAAGTGGAATCACGTGCGCAGATGGCGACACTGCCGCGTCTGAAGCCTCGAAATTTCTACGACCTGGTGGTCGAAGTCGCGCTCATCCGTCCCGGGCCGATTCAAGGCGGATCAGTCCATCCGTACATCCGCCGGCGCAACAAACTCGAACCTGTGTCCTATGACCATCCGTCGCTCGAGAAGGCACTCGAACGCACATTGGGGGTTCCGTTGTTTCAGGAACAGTTGATGCAGATGGCCGTTGACGTTGCGGGTTTCACGCCGTCCGAGGCCGATCAATTGCGTCGGGCAATGGGATCGAAACGTTCCACCGAGAAGATGGAGCAACTGCGAGCGAGGCTGTACCAGGGCATGCGAGACCTACATGGCATCGGCGACGAGGTTGCCGACCGAATCTACGAAAAGCTGTACGCATTCGCTAATTTCGGTTTTCCGGAAAGTCATTCACAGAGTTTTGCCGCACTGGTCTTCTACTCCTCGTGGTTCAAGCTTCATCACCCCGCCGCGTTCTGTGCCGGACTTCTGCGAGCGCAGCCGATGGGTTTCTACTCACCACAGTCCCTGGTCGCCGATGCGCGCCGGCACGGAGTGCAGGTACACGGTGCAGACATCAATGTCAGCCTCGCGCATGCCACCGTCGAGGCAGGTGGATTCGAGGTTCGGCTGGGACTGGGGGAAGTGCGCAACATCGGCGATGCGCTCGCCGAGAAAATTGTCGAACAGCGCGACCTCGGTGGACCGTTCACGTCGTTTCTCGATCTGACCGGTCGGGTGGAACTGACTACCGCGCAAGCTGAATCGTTGGCGACTGCCGGCGCGCTTGCCAGCTTCGGCATCTCGCGTAGAGAAGCGCTGTGGGCCGCGGGCGCTGCGGCAGGGGAGCGTCCGGACCGCTTGCCCGGTATCGGTGCGTCGGTCACAGCTCCCACCCTTCCCGGCATGAGCGACGTCGAATTGGCGGCAGCGGATGTCTGGGCGACAGGAGTATCTCCCGACACGTATCCGACACAGTTTCTTCGCCCACAGCTCGACGCGCTCGGCGTGGTGCCGGCTTCGAGGCTGCTCGACATCCCGGACGGCGACCGTGTGCTGGTAGGGGGAGCGGTCACACACCGGCAGCGTCCGGCCACAGCTGCGGGCGTCACGTTCATCAACCTCGAAGACGAAACCGGCATGGTCAATGTCGTGTGTTCGGTGGGGTTGTGTGCAAAGTACCGAAAACTGGCAAATACGGCGCCGGCGTTGCTTATTCGAGGAAAGGTGCAAAATGCGGAAGGCGCTGTCACTGTCGTGGCAGACCGGATGCAGCTGATGGATCTGCGAGTCACAGCCAAGTCGCGAGACTTTCGCTAATGCCCGATTCTGCTCGGAGTTTTGTGCCGAGAGGACAAATGTGGAGCTCAACTCTGACCTCCGAGCATATGGCGCGGGTCACAATCCCTACCTAGGGTTGTCGCTTGAGCGGCCATCGAATCGCCTGGCACGGCCACGACCAGTGGCCTCGCTGGTGAATATTGTCGCCTTCCAAACATGCTGAATCCAAAGCACTTCGAGTTGAAGAGGAACTCCATGAGCACAGCGATTCTCGTCGCACACGTACACCCTGCCGATCCGTCTTCGGAGGACGCGTTCAACCGCTGGTACGACGACGTGCATATTCCGCAGGTCGTCGAACGAGTGCCTGGAGTTGTCTCCGCCTCCCGATTCTTCCTGGCGGATGTGCAGTTGCTGCCCGAGGATGCATTGCCCGCGCGCCGCTACCTGAGCATCTATCAACTCGACACGGAAGATCTCGCGGGCACGGCGCAGGCGTTGGGAAGTGCTTTGGGCGACGGGACTCTCGACATGTCCGAGGCCATCGCGACTACCGGCGACACCGGACCCGAATTGCTTTTCTACGTCCCGACCGAGAACTGAAGGGGAACGCTGACATGTCCGATCTTCTCGCGAACAAAGTTGCAATTGTCACCGGCGCAGGTGCCGGAATCGGCGCCGCCATTGCCCGGGCATTCGGGGCGGAGGGCGCGAGCGTCGTAGTCTCCGACATCAACGGTGACGCAGCACAGGCAGTGGCGGACTCGATCGACGGAGCTATCGCTGTCACCACTGATGTCACCGACGAACAGCAGGTCAAGGATCTCGTCGCCAGGGCGGTCGAAGAGTTCGGCGGACTGAACGTCGTAGTACCCAACGCCGGCATCGCCACCACGACTCCGCTGATCGAGACCTCGTTCGAGGACTGGCGGAAAGTCATGTCGGTCAACCTCGATGGAGTGTTCTTGACCGTCCGTCATTCGCTACCCGCGCTCGTCGCATCCGGAGGCGGTTCGATCGTGAACATCTCGTCGATCTCGTCGACCACCGGGTCGCCCTTGATCGGTAGCTATGCCGCCGCCAAAGCAGCAGTTCGCAATCTCACCGAAACCCTGTCAGCCGAACTTCGCTTCCACGGAATCCGAGCCAATGCCCTGCTACCCGGATTCATCGACACAGACCTGGTCAAGAGTCACCAACAGGATTTCGAGAACGCACTCGGCCTCGAGTCCGGCGGCTTCGACGACCTGATGGTCACGAAGCAAACCCGCTACGGCCGGACCGAGGAAGTCGCCGCCGCCGCAGTGTTCTTTGCGAGCGACCAGTCGTCGTGGTGCAACGGCAGCAGCCTGGTTCTCGACGGAGGGTTCACCGCTTCTCTCCTCTGAGCAGCGGAACCCTTTCCGAACGTCACCCGAAATCGTCAATCGTGCGAGGATCCACACCATGACCAACCGCGCTGTATACGTACTTCCGCCTGGAGGGTTGAACAACCTCGAATCGAGGACGATCGAGACGCCAGGGCCAGGTGAGGGTGAGGTGACGATCGCGATCCGCGCGAATTCGCTCAACCACCACGACTACCTCGTGGCGACCGGCGAGATACCGACCGACGGCCCTCGCATTCTGTTGTCCGACGCAGCGGGTGAGGTAGTTGCCGTCGGCGACGGCCTCACACAGTTCGGGGTCGGGGACCGTGTGATGAGCACCTATCTGCCGCATTGGCGCAGCGGTGCACCGGATTTCGACGGATTCGGAAATTCACCCGGTGACGGCGTCGACGGGTTCGCCCGTGACACCGTCACCGTGCCGGTATCGGCAGTGACGTCGATGCCGCGAAACTACACGTACGAAGAAGCCGCTACCTTGCCCACTGCGGGCTTGTCCGCGTGGCGTGCATTGTTTGCCGGCGTCCCGATCATCCCAGGTTCGTCGGTGTTGATTCCCGGGACCAGCACGGTAGCGCTGTTTGCCGTCCAGCTTGCCAAAGCTGCTGGAGCTCAGGTGATCGCAACCTCGTCGGCTCCCGACAAGATGGCTCGATTGACCGAGCTCGGTGCCGATCACGTGGTCAACTACCGTGAGCGCCCGGACTGGGGATCGGAAGCGATGCGGCTCAGCGGCGGGATCGACCTTGTGCTCGACGTGGGCGGGCCGTCCACCCTCGGTCAATCTCTGGCGGCAGTCCGACCAGGCGGCCGGATCTGCGCGCTGGGCATCATGAACGGCCCGTCGTCGTCGATCGACCTGACTTCGCTACTGACCAAACAGGTCACCATCGAAGGTGTTCTGGTGGGCAGTCGTGCACATCAGGAGGAGATGGTTGCAGGGCTGGAGAGCCTCGCGCTTCGTCCCGTCATCGATTCGTCGTACCGTCTGGACAATCTTGCCGAGGCGTTCGAGCAGCAGAAATCCGGGCAGGCCTACGGCAAGATCGTCATCACAAACCCTTGATCGCTTGCCGGTCCCAGTGGGGATCGGTGAGGATTTCCGCCGAGTCGCCGACAAACGCACGTCCGGCAGTCTGGTCGCCGCTGAGGGCGAACCTCAGCCACGCGGTCAGGTAACCCCGGAATCCTTCGCCGTCGGCGGCCCAATTGTGGCCGACGCCAAGTAGTCTGCCCCGGACCGCCGGTGCTGCGGTTTTGTCGAAGTACTCAGCTTGTGGATCGGCGGTGGAGACCGGATCGTCGGCGCCGGTCATGAAGAACGTCGGCCCGGTCAACTTCGCCACGTCGATGACATCGACAGGTCGCGAAGCCCACCACGGGTCCGGCAGGTCGAGCACCGCAGTGGCGGTGATCAGATTCGCCGACTGAGTTGCAGCGTTGATCGCGCCGCCTGCCCCCTGGGAGTGCCCGACCGAGGCGATGTTGTCGGTATCGATCCTCTGGTGAAAAATGCTCTCAGCGTTGGTGTTCTGATCGACGAGGTACTGAGCGGCACCCAAGATTTCAGTACCGTCGCCGGTCACACTGCTGTCGGCCACCACAACAACAAAACCCCACGACGCAAAGTGTCGGAGGAGGGCCTCGTACTCTTCGAACGTCGCGTAGCTACCGTTGCCGAACGTGATGACGGGATGCCGCTTGCCATCAGCGGACAAGTCGGCTGGGTAGAACAATTGGTATCCGGGAACCGAATCGGCAGCCACCTCGTGCGCACCCTGGGCTGCGTACAGATCGCTGATCGACTCCGATGCGATGGATTCGGTAGTCGCGGCTTCGGGAGCGGCCGGAACCCCCGCAGCGGCGTGTGTGACGGCACCCGATAGTGCCAGAACAAATGATGCGGTCACGACGGCGATCGAATGTGTGGTCCGAGAAGGCATGGGTACAAGTATGTCTTGTACCCATGCGATCAGTCAGGCCGAGACGCGCGTGGGCTGTTCTTCGCCGACCCGGCCGCGGATGAAGAAGATGGCAACTACGCCGAAGGCGACCAGCACGACAGTGAGCAGTGTGGCGATCGTGGTGGCTCCGCTGGCACCCGTCGTCACCGAGGTGTCGAGTCCGCCGGTCGAGAGGATGGTGGTGGGGTCGGTGAGGCCGTGCAACACGATTGCGGCCCAGATCGTGCCCGTCACGCGCATGGTCAAGTACATGCACATTCCGAATCCGAAGGTGTAGACGACGGTGGCAAGGACTGTTGCCAGTTCCATTCCCGCGATGAAGTTCACCGTGTGCATGAGTGCGAACAGTAGGGACGACACAACAGCGACGAAGCGTTCTCGGTGGCCGGCATCACGAAGCATCTTCACTGCAATACCTCGGGTGACCAATTCCTCTGCGAGACCGACACATACACCGAGGGCGATCAACGAGACGATTTCGCCGGCCGACCACGCGCTCCAGTCGGTTCCGGCCAGGTGGGCAGCGATGGCGGCAACGACGATAATCGGCCCGATCCACATCCAGCCGCGTCCGCGTACCGGTTGAGGGCCGAAGATACTGCTGAGCCAGCCGACCTTGACCGTGAAGATCAGCAACGCAACTGCACCGATCGCGATGGGCAACATGACGCCGAAGATGATGCTCGAGGCACTCGAGACCACGTTGTCCGTGTCGATCTGGTCGGCGAAAACACGCGAGATCACCTGCCCGGCGGCAAGGTAGAAGACCAAATAGGCAACGATGAGAAGGAGCAACTTCCACAAAGTGGGTCGACTCCAAAAACCCGACTTTTCGGGAACAGTATTGGTCATTGTCAGATCGTAAAGGCAACCACACGAAATCACGCGGTACCGTCTATTCGGACAGCAGCGAACACGAAGGCAGGACGCAGAAGACATGTTGGAAGTCGACTTGAATGCACTGGACACGGCATTGGCGGCAGGTGAGCCGCTGATCGACGTCCGTGAGCCCGACGAGTTCGCTCAGGTCCGAGTTCCCGGTGCGGCGCTCATTCCGCTCAGCGAATTCGTCTCTCGCGTCGGTGAAATTCCGGACGCGGAAACGGTGTACATCATCTGCGCCGTCGGTGGCCGTAGCCTGCAGGCCGCGGAGTATCTGCAGGCCCGTGGCATCAATGCCGTTTCGGTGGCCGGTGGAACAATGGCGTGGTACCAGTCGGGGCGCCAGGTCGAGACCGGAGCCTAAGACACAACTGATGGGGGCAGTTCCCGTTTCGGGAGCCGCCCCCCACCGGTCACTTTCGCCAGAACAGGTGATGCGTCACGCCGCTCGGGCTCGGCACGATTTCGAGGTTGAAGCGGTCGCGCAACTCATCAGGTGTCTCCCACAGGCGTAGACCGGATCCGAATTCGATCGGGCAGACAGCGATGTGCATCGTGTCGACCAGATCGGCGTCGAGGAATTCACGGATAGTGCTGACCCCGCCGCCGAGTCGAACGTCCTTGCCCTGCGCTGCCTCACGTGCCTGCTCGAGGGCCGTCGCCGGGTCAGCGTTGACGAAGTGGAATGTCGTGTCCGATAGCGTGAACGACGGCCGCACGTGGTGGGTCAAGACAAAAACCGGGGTGTGGAACGGTGGCTCGTCGCCCCACCACCCCTGCCACTCGAGATTCTCCCAAGGGCCGCGGTATGGTGCGAATTTGTTGCGGCCCATGATTTCGGCACCGATGTTGTTGGAGAAGTCCCGCGTGAAATAGTCGTCGATGCCTCGGCTGCCGCCGGGATCGGTGCGATTGGGCCAGCTCGCTGTAGCTCCCGCCCACGCAAACATTTCACCGTGGTCCAGGCCGAACGGGCTCTCGAAGCTTTGGTCCGGACCGCAGGCTATTCCGTCACTGGAAACGCTGAAATTCTGTACTCGTAATAACTGACTCACCATGTACTCCCGCTCTCGACAATGGTCTACGTGAGTACAGACCGTACGGCGAGGCAAAACTCATCGGTGCCAATTCATGCAGCCGCGGGAAGAGCTCCACTGCGGATCGATCGGACGGTCCGCACCGCGACGGTTGCCCAGATGGGGATCAGCACGGTCAGCAGGGCAAGTGCGATTCCCAGAATCAGTGTCGAACCGGTGGCGACTCCGAAGGCATTCGCTCCGACTGCACATGCTCCGATGGGGAAGGTGAAGCTCCACCAACCGAGCGAGAAGTCCAAGCCGCGGCGCAGTGCGTGGATGGTCACGGTGGTGACGGTGACAAATGCGATGACGCCGATGATTCCGACGACGGTTCCGTATGCGATTCCGAATTCGTGCAGGGTGTCGGCGTGCTCGGTACTGAGTGCATGCCGTGAGGCGGCGGCCAACAGGTTGGATGCTGCGATCGACTGTCCGATCACGCCCAACGGAATCCACAGCGAGGGAATGGCATTGAACGGGATCACGTCGACGCCGGCCGAGCGGTTGCGTGCGAACTGCCTCGCGACGGCTATCAGAATGCCGATAGCGGCGGTCAGTGCCAGAGCGAACAGGATGTAGCAGAAGATCAGTACCGCGATGCGCGGAGCGCCTTCGGGCATGTGGGTGCTGACCGCTGCGCCGGTGGTGGCCGAGACCATCGGTGGTACGACGGGCATCAGCCAGAACGGCATTGCCGTCGCCATCCCAGCATCTCGAACGAGACGAATCATCATCACGACGTAGGTGACCAGGCCGAGTGCCGTGCCGAGTATCCACAGAGTCAGCGAGACGGTGATCGCCACGTCGTGGCCGAGGAAGTCCGGCCCGGTGATGCCGGTTGCCGATCCCACGGTCAGTAGGGCCATGGCGACGGCTCCGTAGAACGGGAACATCGCGGGACTGTGCAGGTAGGCGAGGGCCTGACATCGATGTTGTGACCAATGGGTGGCAAATGCGCCGATCAAGGCGCACAGTACGAGAACCGCCAGAACCCAGAAGATTTCCGAGACCAGCTTCAAGCCTTCGATCTCCGGTTCGAGCGAAGCTGCGGCCACCGAGACGATTCCCGTTCCCATCGCTGCCGCGAACCAGTTCGGGGTGATGTGGGCGAAGGTGGGACTCGTTGTGGTGGTCATGTATTTCACTGTCGTCTCATCCGGTTCGTACCGGTAGGCCGGTTGTCCTTGAATGCCCACAATCTCGCCTTGTGGGTCTAATCTTGGTCTATGTCGTTGTCTCCTCGGGTGCCGGAACTCAGTGCCCTCGACGTCCTGCTTTCCGTAGGGCGTCTAGGCAGCATGGGCGCTGCCGGCCGGGAGCACGGACTCAGTCAGCAAGCGGTCAGCGCCCGGGTGCGTTCGGTCGAACGGCAGCTCGGAATCAAGGTTTTCGATCGAGCGGCGACCGGTGTTCGTCCCACCGCCGAGGGCGGTCTGATTCTCGAGTGGGCAAGTCACATCCTCGTCAGTGCCGAGGAAATGGCATCGGGAGTTGCCGCACTTCGCGGTGAACGCGACGCTGCCGTCACAGTTGCCGCCAGCATGACCATCGCCGAGTATCTGGTTCCCGGATGGACGGTCGCGATGCGGCACAAGTTCCCCAACGTCGTGGCGTCGGTGAGCTTGCACAATTCCTCGGATGTCTCTGCTCAAGTGCAGGCAGGCCAGGCCGATATCGGATTCGTCGAAGGTCCGGATGTGCCGTCGGCGCTCGCGTCGTGCGAGGTGGCGCGTGATCACCTCGTCGTGGTTGTGCCGCCGGGACACGACTGGGCCAATGGTGTGCCTGTTCCGGTTGCGGACCTCGCACGCACGCCGCTGATTCAGCGCGAGTCAGGGTCAGGGACGCGTCTGACGCTCGAGAATGCTGTTCCCGATTGTGTGCCGCCGTTGCTCGAGCTCACCTCGTGCACCGCAGTCAAGGCTGCGGTGGTGGCAGGCAACGCGCCCGCCGTTCTGTCGTCGTTGGCCGTTGCTGCCGACCTGACGGACGGCCGACTGGTCGCGGTCAACGTCGACGGCTTGCGGATGCCGAGGCGACTCCAAGCCGTCTGGGATCCCGATCGCGGATTGCGCGGTGCGGCAAGAGATTTCCTCGACATAGCGCTCGGCTCCAACACCGCTGTTCATTCGCGTTGACGGCTGCGGTTGACGGGAACGGCTGCTATCGGACGGTGTCGATCCCCGCGAGGATGAGATCGATGCCTGCCAGAAACTGTTCTCGGTCGTCGTGGTCGCGCAATTGCGCCGTCACCTGATTGAGGAACGGGTACTCCGCGGAATCGAGTTCTTCCCACCGCTGCGCGACGGTGGCGAGGAAGGCGGACCGATCTGTCTCGCGGGGGAGGAGGCGGGCCCCCGCGGCATACTGTCCGGCGAGGCCGAGCACGTAGTTCAGGAGTGCGGACGCACAATCGAACTGTGCCGATTGGGGAACGCCGAGTGCTTGGAGTTGCCCTCCCAGACTCTCGAAGATCTGCATCACCGCTGATTGCCACGGCTCGCGAGAGAGTTGGGTGCCGACCCACGGGTGCGCGTCGATCGCGTCGAACACACCGAGAGTGATGATCCGGATCGCCTCCCGTGGGGTTGCGCTTTCGGTTCCTTCGGTGGTCACGCGGGCGATGACGTCGTCGGTCGCCGCGGCGAGCAGTTCGCTCTTGTTGGCAACGTGCCAGTAAATCGCCCCGCTACCTGTTGCCAGGCGTGCGGAGAGTGCGCGAAATGTCAGCGCAGCTTCGCCCTCGTCGTCGAGGATCTCGATCGCAGCCTCGACGATTCGCTCCTTCGAGAGCGCGTCCGTACGTCGCTCGGTCCGCTGATTCCTGGTTGCCATGCGCACCATCTTGACATATCTGGAACGCCGTTCCAAGATGGTCAGTGGAACGACGTTCCAATAGAAGCCTGAAAGGAAACGAACATGAGCAACTCGATAACGATCATCGGGGCGGGCCTCGGCGGTCTGACCCTCGCGCGCGTCCTCCACGTTCACGGAATTCCGTCGAAGATCTACGAGGCGGAACCGTCGGCAGAAGCTCGCACGCAGGGCGGCCAACTCGACATCCATGAACACAACGGTCAGGCGGCGCTCGACGCTGCCGGCCTCATCGACGAGTTCCGCGCGGTCATCCACGAGGGCGGTGCCGCGTCGCGCGTACTCGATCAACACGCCGCTGTACTCCTCGACGAACCCGATGACGGCACGGGAGTCCGTCCTGAAGTGCTGCGCGGAGACCTCCGACGGATCCTGCTCGAATCCCTTCCGGACGGCACGATCGAATGGGGACGCAAGGTCGACAGTGTCCGCTCGCTCGGCTCACGGAACACTGCCGACGAGCGCGCTGACGGCCGACACGAACTGACCTTTGCCGACGGTTCGACGGTGACTACCGACCTCCTCGTCGGCGCCGACGGTGCCTGGTCGAAGATTCGCCCGTTGCTCTCCGATGCGAAGCCCGAATACGTCGGCACGACGTTCATCGAGACGTATCTGTACGACGTCGACGAAAAGCATTCGGCTGCAGCCGAGGCAGTCGGTGGCGGGGCGATGTACGCGCCCGCACCCGGAAAAGCGATCGCCGCGCATCGAGAGGCGGGGGACATCGTGCACACCTACGTCCAGCTGAACCATACGGCGGAGTGGTTTGCCGGTATCGATTTCACCGACGCCGCTGCTGCGACAGCGCGGGTCGCGGCCGAGTTCGACGGTTGGGCAACGGAACTCACTGCGCTGATCACAGACGGCGAAACCGCGCCGATTCCGCGCGCGATCCATGCACTTCCCGACGAGCACCGATGGGATCGCGTGCCTGGGGTCACACTCCTCGGTGACGCGGCACATCTGATGGCTCCGTCCGGTGAGGGTGCGAACTTGGCCATGTTCGACGGCGCCGAACTGGGAAGGGCGATCGCCGCGCACCCGGACGACATCGAAGCGGCACTGAGCGGTTACGAGGAAGCGATGTTCGTGCGCAGTGCATCCGAGGCCGCTGACTCGCACGTGATCCTTGATCTCTGCCTCGGTGAAGGCGCACCGTATTCACTGGTCGACTTCTTCACCGGCGCTGCTTCCGTGTCCGGATAATGGACGAATGCCTGTTGATTCCACTCCCTCGTCTGCCGCGATTGCGCACGTGCGCGGTCTCTCGAAGGGTGACCAGGTGGATCGAAATCACCGGGTGACGTTGCACTTTCATCCAGACCTCCCGTCTGAACGTGGTCTGACACTGGCCTCGATCGCACGTCAAGGCACCTACGTGACCCAGTTCGAGACTCGTACCAGCAACGGCGGACTGACAGCGCATCACGGCGGCGACCGTTGGCGTTGGGAGAGTCGGATATTCGGCGGGGCTTACGACGAGCGAGAGCCGTCGGAACGGCCGAAATACGGATCGTTGAACTTCTCCGCCGATCCGTACGGGGCATCCCCTCGGTTCGGCTCGTCCTACTTCCGGCTTGCCGAGCACACACTCGACCGCACCACCTTCTGCTTTCCGGACAGCGTCTTCGAGCCTGATCTCTTCGGAACGGCCGAAGCGATGAGCTTGGTCGGCGCCGCCGGAGCCGCCGAGTTCGACGATCCGCTCGACCACTACATCGAGGCGCACGTCCACGGCGTCGTCGACATCGGAACGGACGTCGAGGCACTCGTCCTGGACCCGAGTTACCGCGGCACACGGATCGAAGAGATCGCCCACTCACTCACGTGCCCGGTGCTGTGGCACGACGGTTACGCGGTCGATGTCGAAGAGATAGCCGAACATCCCGAATACCGGGGAGCGACCGTCGTCGACCTTGCCCGAGAAATTGCCCGCGGCAGGCGACTGACGCCTGCCGTACTGGGGCTCGCACGGAGCGCGTCCTTCGATCCGCAGGACGTCAAAAAGGTCTGGCACTACATTGCTCGATTCGGCGGCAGGGCGTAGAACTGGGCATTCGCGTATCGCTGCCCGTCGACGACCGCCGGTTCCGGGACCGCACATCGGTCCGAAGGGCGCGGTGAGGAAAGAGTGATTGATACGCAACATCGAGCATGAACTCCCGAAACAACTGCATCCGAAGATAGAAGTCGACCTTGATCCTCGGTCGAAGGGATGCATGAATCGATGGGCGCTCAACTCACCACCACCAGTGTCGACACACTCTGCGCGTACTGCGGGGTCGGCTGTGGTCTTGTCCTCGACATCATCACCGATCCGGAGACGGGACGCCGGAAGGCTGCGAAGTCTTCCGGTCTGAAGACACATCCCACCAACTTCGGGCGTCTGTGCACCAAAGGGGCCACGACCGCAGACATGCTCGCAGGTCCAGGGCGAATGGACTCTGCATATCGCCGTCCGCGCCGAGGGGATGCGATCGAAGCCGCGGACATGGACGCCGTCATCACTGACACCGCCCAGCGTCTACGGGCAATCATCGACGAGCACGGCCCCGACGCATTTGCGTTGTACGTGTCCGGGCAGATGTCTCTCGAAGCCCAGTACTTGTCGAACAAGCTGGCCAAGGGATTCATCGGGACCAATCAGATCGAATCGAATTCCCGGTTGTGCATGGCGAGTGCCGGCACCGGCTACAAACAGTCTCTCGGGGCCGACGGACCGCCCGGTTCCTATCAGGACTTCGAACACGCCGACGTGTTCTTCGTGACCGGCGCGAACATGGCGGACTGCCATCCGATCCTCTTTCTGCGGATGCAGGAGCGGATCAAGGCAGGCGCGAAGTTGATCGTCGTCGACCCTCGACGCAGTGCCACCGCCGACAAGGCGAACTTGTTCCTGCAGATCGCTCCCGGCACCGATCTCGCGCTACTCAACGGACTACTCCACCTGCTCGTCGTGAACGGCCACACCGACCCTGACTTCATCGCCGACTTCACCGAAGGCTGGGAGGTGATGCCCAGTTTCCTCGCGGAGTACACCCCGGAGAAGGTCAGTGAGATCACCGGTATCCCCGAAGCCGACATCCGCACTGCAGCGCAGTGGATCGGTGAGGCTGCAAACTGGATGAGCTGTTGGACAATGGGTTTGAACCAGAGCACCCACGGCACGTGGAACACCAACGCCATCTGCAACCTTCACCTTGCGACCGGTGCGATCTGCAAGCCCGGCAGCGGTCCGTTCTCGCTGACCGGGCAGCCGAACGCCATGGGTGGGCGTGAAATGGGCTACATGGGTCCAGGTTTGCCCGGCCAGCGTGCAGTGATGGTCGACGCCGATCGCGAATTCGTAGAGGAGAGGTGGGGGATCCCGCAAGGCTCGCTGCGCACCGACATCGGCGGTGGCACCATCGACATGTTCTCCCGCATGGCGGCGGGTGACATCAAGGCATGCTGGATCATCTGCACCAATCCCGTTGCAACGGTAGCCAACCGAAAGACCGTTATCGACGGCTTGGAGAAGGCTGACCTCGTCATCACCCAGGATGCGTTCCTGGGCACCGAGACCAACGAATACGCCGATGTTCTGCTGCCCGCCTCACTGTGGACAGAGTCCGACGGAGTGATGATCAATTCCGAACGCAACCTGACGCTCTTTCAGCAGGCACTGGATCCGGTCGGGCAGGCGCTGCCTGATTGGCAGATCATCGCCCGGATCGCCTGCGAGATGGGGTATGTCGAGGCGTTCACCTACACCTGTGCCGAAGAGGTGTTCGAAGAGATCAAGCAGTTCTGGAATCCGAAGACCGGCTACGACTTACGCGGCGTCACCTACGAGCGCCTCCGCAAGACATCAATCCAGTGGCCGTGCCCGCCAGACAGTGATCAGGACCGTCATCCCATCCGATACGTCAATAACGGTGTCAGTCAAAGGCTCCTGATCCGCGAGGACGGCAGCACTCCGCGGCTCGCATTTCCCACCGCCACTGGCCGTGCGATGTTCTTCGCACGGCCGCACATGCTTCCCGCCGAAATGCCCGACGACGACTATCCATTCCTGCTCAACACCGGTCGTCTCGCGCACCAGTGGCACACCATGACCAAGACGGGCAAGGTCGCCAAGCTGAACAAACTCAACCCAGGTCCCTTCGTCGAGATCCATCCCGACGACGCCGCCAGGCTCGGCGTCGTCGACCAGGATGCGATCGAGGTTGCCTCACGCCGCGGTCGCGCTGTGCTTCCCGCCGTCATCACCGACCGAGTGCGTCCGGGGAACTGCTTTGCCCCATTTCACTGGAACGACGCCTTCGGCGAATATCTGTCCATCAACGCTGTCACCAACGACGCCATCGATCCAGCCTCGCAGCAACCGGAGTTCAAAGCCTGTGCTGTCACTATGACGAAGGTCGCCGTGAACACACCTGAAACAGTGCTCGCCGAGGCGCCGCTGGTGGCTTCCGCGCCAGCTGATCGGGCTTTGTCGCGAACCGATGTCCTCGCGGATGTCATCGGTCAAACAGGAACACCTGCAGTGGTATTCGATGCGCTCCAGCAGAGCTACCTGGCCGGTCTTCTCGCCGCGTTGCGTGCGGACGCCGATCGCACTGCCGGGGTACCGACGTTGCCGTCGACGGCGCCGTTCGATGCCGAAAAGCGGATGTGGGTCGACGGGGTATTGGCCGGCCTGTACTCGCGAACCTCGCTCCCTGACACCGACGGGCCCGCGTTGTCCTCGGCTCCGAGCATTGCGACAGAACGCGCGCCGATCGTGGTGCTCTGGGCATCGCAGACCGGAAACGCGGAAGAATTTGCCGCCGCCTGCGCTGCTCGCCTTGGGGAAGTTGGCTTGCCCGTGGTGATGCATGCAATGGACGAGTTCCCGGCCGCCGACCTGGCGGCCACCCGAGAGGTCCTGTTGATCACCAGTACCTCCGGTGACGGCGAATCCCCGGACAACGGCAGCGGTTTCTGGGATGCGTTGGCTGCTGACACGGCGCCCCGCATGGCCGAGACACGGTATGCAGTCATCGCTTTCGGTGACTCGAACTATGACGACTTCTGTGGGCATGGACGAAAGCTTGACGCCCGCCTTGGTGAACTGGGGGCCAGTCGTATCGTCGATCGCGCCGACTGCGAGCCCGATTTCGAGGACACCGCTGCTGGTTGGCTGGACTCTGTCACGGCTGAACTTCAGCGCTCGGCGGCTGGTGAGACGGCCGACGTCGTCGTTGCAAAGAAGAATTCTGGGACAACCGTTGCGGCCACGCCGATTTCACCGGCGATGTCGGCGCCGCTGCAGTACAACAAGAAGGCGCCGCTGACCACAGCCTTGACGCGCAATGTCGTGCTCAACCGGCCAGGCTCTTCCAAAGACGTGCGGCAGTTGGGCTTTCACCTTCCGGACGACACGGTCAGTTACGAAGCTGGCGACGCTCTCGGAGTCTGGCCCCGAAACAGCTCTCCGTTTGTCGACGAGTGGCTCACCCTCACCGGCCTCGACGGTGAGGAGGTCGTCGAACTGGGGCAGTACGGCGATATGACCCTGCGTGCCGCGCTCACCGAACGCCTGGAGATCACTCGAATCTCGAGCGAGATGATTCGGTTCGTGCATCAACGAACTCGCGACGCGGACCTCGCCGAGTTGATGAAGCCGGAGAACATCTCCACGCTCAAAGACTGGTCGTGGGGACGACAGTCCGTCGACGTACTTGCGCAGTCACCCGTTCGTGCCTCGACGGACGAATGGCTCTCCCTCCTCAAACCGCTTCAGCCGCGGCTGTATTCGATATCTTCCAGTCCGAAGGAGAACCCACGCGAAGTGCAGCTGACGGTGTCCGCGGTGCGCTACAACGTCGCGGGTGTCCCACGGCGTGGGGTGTGCTCGACCTACCTCGCAGACCACGCCCACGATGATGACATCGGCATCTTCGTGCAGAAGTCGACCCATTTCCGGCCACCGTCCGATCCCGAAACCCCGATGATCATGGTCGGTCCGGGAACCGGCATCGCGCCGTTCCGTGCTTTCCTGCATGAGCGTCGGGCATTGGGGCACACGGGCCCGAACTGGCTGTTCTTCGGGGAACAGCACGCCGCGACCGACTTCTACTACCGCGAAGAAATCGAAGAATTGCGGAAAGACGGATTCCTCACCGAACTCGACCTCGCATTTTCCCGGGATCAAGCCGACAAGGTCTACGTGCAGGACCGGATGCGTGAGCGCGGTGCGCTGCTGTGGGAGTGGTTGCAGAAGGGCGCCCACTTCTACGTCTGCGGCGATGCCAACCGGATGGCCAAGGACGTCGACAGTGCCCTCAACGGGGTGGTCGCTCAACACGGAAAACTGGCACCTCGTAGTGCGGAGGCGTACGTGAAGGCACTCTCGGCCGAGAAGCGGTACGTCCGAGACGTCTACTGACGTCGATCAGACGGCGCCCTTGAACCCGTGCTGACGCCACGCCTCGTACGTCACGAGGGCGGCAGCGTTGGACAGGTTGAGGGACCGGCGTCCGGGAAGCATCGGGATACGCAGGCGCTCGGTGATGTGTTCGTCCGCCAATACCTCTTCGGACAGTCCGGTGGGCTCGGGCCCGAACAGCAGGACGTCGCCGGGTTGGTAGGCGATATCGGCATAGGACGTGGTCGCGTGCGCGGTGAAGGCGAACACGCGCGCGGGCGTGACGGCTTCCCACGCCGCAGCAAGGTTCTCGTGGACCGTGACAGTCGCCAGATCGTGGTAATCCAAGCCTGCGCGCTTGAGTTTCGGCTCCGACAAGTCGAACCCGAGAGGCCCGACCAGGTGGAGTTCGCAACCGGTGCCCGCGACCATGCGGATCGCGTTTCCGGTGTTGGGTGGGATGCGGGGCTCGTGGAACATCACTCGGAACACTCGAGGAACTGTACCGGGCGTCGTATCGGTGCCCGCGTCCGTGAGAAGACCGGTCGGGAAGTGTGGGCGAATTGGTAACAAACCGGCCAGTCCGTGCGAATCTATTTCCGGCACTCTTCGCAGAACGGACATTTTGATGAACCCTCCCGCCGGTTGGAACCCCGACCCCTTCGACCCCACGATCGACCGTTACTGGGACGGTCAGCAGTGGACTGCACAGACACGGCCCAAGGGCGTCGACGCACCCACTCAAGCCTTCGGCACTCCCACCCAGGTCTTCGGTGCTCCCGGTTCGCCGGTGCCGGACGCAAACGCCGAGGAAGGCAAGACGCGGCGTAAGTGGCCGTGGATCGCCGGCGCAGCAGTCGTGGGGCTGGTTGCCATCGCCGCGGCGACGGGCGCGGGCAAGTCGGAAGAATCAACGACGCCTGCTGTGACCTCTTCCACGACAGCGGCGGCGACGACAACCAAAAGCACGGTCCCGTCGACGACGAAGACCACGACGTCGTCCCTCTTGCCGACGACGACAACGATCGTGCCGCCACCGACGACGACAACCGTGGCAATCGTGCCGCTGGTTCCGCAGGTTCCGGTAACCACGACTACGCCGTACGTTCCGCCCGCCCCGGCGTACACCCCGCCGAAGACAACGGAACCCGCGTACGTTCCGCCGCCGGCAAAGGTGCCTGATGCAGGGGTGTATTACGCCAACTGCTCAGCGGTGCGAGCGGCTGGTGCTGCCCCGATCTACCGCGGCGATCCCGGCTATTCGTCCAAGCTTGATCGTGACGGTGACGGCGTGGCCTGCGAGACCTAGGCGATCGAAGCGGTGTCGGTGCGGCGGGGCAGTATGGACGGCATGCTCCCCGAAGAATCCGACGACGTCGTCGGCGAAGACTATTCAGACGCGCGGCTGGCCGGGCAGAAGTGGCGTCAGCGCACTTTCACCAATTGCAATTTCCGAGATGCCGACCTCACCGGACTCACGACGGAGTCGGTGGTGTTCACGGATTGTGATTTCACCGGCACCGATCTGGGGGAGTCCGTGCACACGGGAACGGCGTTTCGCTCCTGCAATTTTGCTCGGACCAGCCTGTGGCACAGTACGTTCCGAAACTGCAGTCTGCTCGGGTCGACGTTCGACGGTTGCCGTATCCGGCCGTTGACGCTCGACGAAGTCGACTTCTCGTTGACCTCACTCGGTGGGGCGGACCTGAGGAAGATCGACTTCACCTCATGCCGATTCCGTGAAGCGAACCTGGTTCGGGCCGACATGCGGGGCGCGGTGCTGGCGTCGGCGGATCTGTCCGGTGCTCGTACGGGTGGACTCAAACTCGAAGGTGCAGATCTGCGCGGCGCGCGGATCGATCCGAGCCTGTGGACGTCCGCATCCGTCGGAAACGCGCAGATCGAGTTGATGCAGGCGGTGGCTTATGCGTCGGCGCACGGTCTTGTCGTAGACATGAAGTAGAGGCGCCTAGCTCTCCACGCGCTCCTCGAGGCGCACTGTCACCATCTCGCCGGTCTCCTTGCCGATGGCCTTGCGAAGATCGGCTTTGACCGGCAGCTTGTGGTTGCCGTCTCCCAGCGCCATGAACGAACTCTGGAACGGATGTCCGTCGATCGTCCCGCGTACCTTGACCAGGCCGCGGGTGCCGAAGAACTCGGCGGACTCCGGCCAGATCACGTAGGTCCACCCACCCTTGGCGTCACTCTTCTGCAAGGTGGCCGTGAATTCCTTGTCCAGCAACATGATGACTGTCCCTTCGGGTCGTACCTTGTGATCAGCGGATGAATTCCCGTGCGAGCAGATCCATCAGCAGTCCGTCCTTCCACACACCATGGCGATCTCGCGAGTACTCGCGCATCACCCCGACGTCTTTGAACCCCACCGATCGGTAGCAAGCGATGGCGACGGAGTTGTCGACTTCCGGGTCGATGACCAGACGGTGGAATGCGAGGTCGTCGATCAGGTGGGCACACAGCACCCGAATCGATTCGCGACCGAACCCTTGGCTGTGAAAGTCGGGATCGAGGAACAAGTCGAGCCCGGCGTGGCGGAAGTCGGGGTTGTCCTCCGCCTCGTACCACTGGATGAAGCCGATCAGGCGGTCGCCGTAGAAGATGCTGTAGCGCGTGGTGCCGGCCTCCGGCGCTGCAGGCCAGTCGTCGTCGGGATTTTGCCACCACTGCACGACGTCCGGGTGCAGGTGAATTGCCCGCAGACGGGCGTGATGATCGGGCGCGACGGGGGAGAGGAGCACCCTCGGGCCGCGTAGTTCCGGAGCCGTTGTCACTCATCGACCCTAACCTGGAACAATGGTCGCCGTGACTGCAACGATCCTCGACGGCAAAGCTACCCGCGACGAAATCTTCGAAGACCTGAAGGTGCGGGTGAGCGCTCTGAAGGCAGAGGGCATCACACCCGGCTTGGGCACCATCCTGGTGGGCGACGACCCGGGATCCGCGGCTTACGTGCGCGGCAAGCACAACGACTGCGCCAAGGTCGGTATCAATTCTTTGCGACGCGATCTGCCTGCCGACATCACGCAGGAACAGCTCAACGCGACGATCGACGAGCTCAATGCCAATCCCGAGTGCACGGGCTACATCGTGCAGTTGCCGCTCCCCAAGCACCTCGACGAGAACGCGGCCCTCGAGCGTATCGACCCCGACAAGGATGCCGACGGCTTGCATCCGGTCAACCTCGGTCGACTGGTGTTGGGCAAGGAAGCCCCGCTGCCGTGCACCCCACGTGGAATCCTCCACCTTCTGCGTCGCTACGAGGTCCCGATTGCCGGTGCACACGTGGTGGTTGTCGGACGCGGCGTCACGGTCGGTCGTCCGATCGGATTGCTGCTGACGCGTCGTAGCGAGAACGCGACGGTCACGCTCTGCCACACCGGTACCCGCGATCTCGCGGCCGAGGTTCGCCGCGCCGACATCATCGTCGCTGCCGCCGGCGTTCCCGGCCTCATCACCGCAGACATGGTCAAGCCCGGGGCAGCGGTCCTCGACGTCGGCGTCAGTCGCACCGACGACGGCCTGCGCGGCGACGTGGCAGCCGACGTGAACGAGGTCGCCGGCTTCGTCTCACCCAATCCCGGTGGTGTCGGACCGCTGACCCGCGCGTTCCTGATCACCAACGTGGTCGAGCGCGCCGAGCGGGTTCTGGCCGGAGTCTGAGTCCGATGTCCTCACTGGTCGGCCTCGCGAAGAAGAATCTGCCCATGCTCGCGGTCCTCGCCGTGATCGCGGCGGCCGTGGTTCTCGTGCTGGCCGACCGGTGGCGTCGCGGCGCCCTCGTCTTCGGTGTTGCCGTCATCATCGGAGCTGCCGCTCGGTGGTTCGTTCCCGAGAATCGTGTGGGGTTGCTCGCGGTGCGTGGAAGGGTCTTCGACACTGCGGCGATGGGTGTGATGGGTGTGTTGATCGCGACGCTCGCCCTGACCATCGATCCGCTCGGCACCGACTGAGAAGATCAGTCTCCGTAGAACGAGCGAATGTCGATATCACTCAAGGGGATCCACTCCGGTGAATCTGTGGATGTCGACTTCTTTCCAGCCTTGACCGGTGCACTTCGCAGCGTCACCGCAAGTGCAGGTTCCTCGTCGATTCGCCCGGCCAGGGCGTAGATCGCGGCGAGATGGTGAACGCACGGCGAGCGTCGACCTGAGCAGTCGCAGCTGGCAGTGCACTCCGAAAGATCAACGGCTACTGCGATATTTCGAGCCTGCAGTTCGGTGACGATGCTGTCCGGCAGTTCGCCGGTGGAGACGGATCTGTTGGCCTTTCCCGCCGAACGGAGAAGGCTCTTCACTGCGGCGATTTCGGATTTGGTCCAGAGCGGGACAGAAATTGTCACCGACGAGGTTTTTGCTTTGGTGCTCACCTCCGCGACGACGGTCCCCGATGAGACCACGGTGAACTCCACGGAACCGTTGCGTGCGAGGGTACGAGCCGTCGGCAGGGACGGGTTCGGACCGGATGCCGCGGTCCGCTCCACTGTGCGCAGCCATGCTCGACCCCAAGCGGTGACACCGAATTCGTTGGCCATCAGATGATCACCGCGCCGTCGAGTTCGAGGAGTTCACGCAGTTCGGTGTCGGGTAGATCAGCCAGGGCGGCCTCGACGTTCCCGGAAACAGCATCGGCCACAGCTCGTTTGGACTCGTGCATCGCTGCGATGTGATCCTCGACGGTACCGCCCGTCACCAAGGTGTGGACGTTGACGGTGCGCTTCTGGCCGATGCGGTGTGCCCGGTCGGTTGCTTGATCCTCGACGGCTGGGTTCCACCACCGGTCGTAGTGCACGACGTGACTTGCGCGCGTGAGGTTGAGGCCGAAGCCGGCGGCGCGCAAGCTCAGAATCAGAACCGGTGGTGAATCCGTGTCGTTCTGGAATGCGTCGACCATCGCGTCGCGCTTGTCGGTGTTCAGGCCGCCGTGAAGGAACGGGATTGCGCCGATTCCCAACTCGGAGCCCAGGTGCCGCGAGAGCATCTCGCCCATCGTCCGGTACTGCGTGAATATCAGCGCGCGATCGCCGTCGTCGACGATCTCGGCGATCATTTCCGTTGCGCGGTCGAGCTTTCCGGATCTTCCGTAGAGGTCATCCGTATCGCCGGTGACCTGCGCCGGATGATTGCATACCTGCTTGAGGGTGGTCAGCAGTGCAAGGATATTGCCGCGCCGGGCAATTCCCGTACCCAAACCGGTGTCGAAAGCATCTGCAACTGCAGACCGATAGATGCGCGCCTGTTCCGACGTCAGAGTGCACGAGACGGTGGAAAATTGCTTGGGCGGAAGATCCTTGGCCACTGTGTCTTTGGTTCTGCGCAGAATGAACGGATCGATGACCGCGGCAAGCCTGGTCGCCGCGGTGGCCGATCGACCGGATTCGATCGGTACGGCAAAGCGTTGACGAAACCGTGCGCGAGTTCCGAGGACTTCGGGATTGGCGACGCGAAAGAGCGACCACAATTCTTCGAGGCGGTTCTCCACCGGCGTGCCGGTCATCGCTACCTTGACGTCGGCCGACAACTGCATTGCTGCTTTCGCTGCCAGCGAAGAGGGGTTCTTGATCTGTTGTGCCTCGTCGAAGACCACTGAACTCCAATGGATCGGGGCCAATTGTGCTGCGTCGGAACGCAAGACGCTGTAGCTGGTCAGAACCGTGGTGCCGGCAGGAACACGAGTGGGAAGTGTGCGAGCAGTCCCGTGATGAACGTGTAGTGGCAGATGCGGAGCGAATCGCTCGATCTCGCGGCGCCAGTTTCCTATCACCGAGGTGGGACACACAACCAGGTGCGGACCGTCGTCGGCGCGGATCGCGATCATCGAAATCGCTTGCAGTGTCTTGCCCAAACCCATCTCGTCGGCGAGGATTCCACCGCCCGAACCCGACAGTGCAGTCAGCCAGGCAACTCCGTGCACTTGATACGGGCGCAATGTCGCCTGAATCTTTGCTCGGCGAAGACTCTCGATGGCCGCGCGCGCTTCCGTGAACAATTGCACCGTCGACCGGGCGCTTCTGATTCTCGTGTCGTCGCGCTCGATCGCGGCATGCGCTGCAGTCGGAATGTCATGTGCGCCGGTGTCGATGACGCGCTTCCATGCGAGCAACGACGGTCCGAGGTCGTCGCGACGTGCATCGAGGGTGTGCAAGGCGTCGATCGCGGTGGCGAGGTCGAGCAGTTGCGCTTCGACATCGGTCGCTGTGATCGACTCGTCGACCGGGATCGCCAGCCGGCAGATGCCCGGCGATCCCGTCGGCATCCCCAGCGCCGACAGACGCGCTGCCGGATCTGTGTCACCCCAGAACGCGAAGGACATGTGCTCGGGAATGTACGTAGCCTGCAGGCGCGTCGAGCATGGCTGATTCACGTTCGCCGATGCTAGCCGCGCCGGCTCAGGGACGCCAATGAAAATGTCGGGAAAACCTGCAGATCAGCTGTGGTTTTCCCGACATTGACGGATCCTGAAATTGTGCCTCTGTGCCGGATCAGCGGGCCGTGCGTGCGAACTCCATCGTTCGGCGAAGCAGTCCGGCGACAGCGTCCGCCTCCGTCAGGAAGCCGTCATGGCCGTCTCTGGACTTGAGAATCTCGAGGCCAGTGCACGTCGAAATGCCGTCCGCGATCTCCTCCTGCAAACGAAGGGGATACAGCCGATCCGAGTCCACGCCGCCCACGACGACCGGCGCCGTGATCGATGCCAACGCCGCTACAACGCCGCCGCGTCCACGACCGATGTCGTGCCGGTTCATGGCCTCGGTCAGGAGGACGTACGTGCTCGGGTCGAAGCGGTCGACCAGCTTGTCTGCCTGATGTTCCAGGTAACTCTGGACGGCGTATCGTCCACCGTTCCAAGGATTTTCGTCGTTCTGAGCGGAGTTCTCGAAGCGCGCATCCAGTTCGGACTCGGTGCGGTACGTCAGGTGCGCGATGCGACGGGCGATGCCGAGTCCGGCGCGAGGTACCCGCCCCGTTCCGTGGTAGTCACCGCCCTGCCAATCCGGATCGGAGACGATGGCAGCGATCTGCGTCGTCTGGGTGCCGATCTGATCTGCGGTGGCCCGTGAACCGGTTGCGAGAACCAACGCGGAGCGAATGCTGTCCGGGTAGGTAACTGCCCATTCGAGGGTGCGCATGCCGCCCATGGATCCGCCGACTACCGAGGCCAACTGGTCTATCCCGAGGAGATCGACGAGCTTCTTCTCCGCCGCGATCTGATCCCGGATGGAGATCTCCGGGAACCTGCTGCCCCACGGCTTGCCGTCGTCGGCCAGCGAACTGGGACCGGTCGTGCCGCGACAACCACCGAGGACATTGGTTGCGATGACGCACCATTCGCCGGTGTCGATCGGTTCGCCGGCGCCGACCATCCCGTTCCACCAACCGGGGGAGGGCTGATTTGCGGAGATCGGTCCGGTGACGTGTGAGTCTCCGGTCAGTGCGTGCTCGACGAGTACGACGTTGTCGCGGTTCGGGGACAGCTCACCCCACCGCTGAACGGCGAGCGAAACCGAGGGGAGTACCGCGCCGCTCTCGAGTTCCAGGGCGCCGATGTCGACGAACCCCACCTGGCCGTCGGGCGGGGGAAGGAGGTCGATCCTGGGCTCCAATTCGTTCACGGTCACGAGTTTGCCACCGCAGCCAGGCCGACGGTGATATCGGCGATGATGTCGTCGATTCCTTCGATACCGACCGCGAGGCGAACGAGTCCGGGTGTGACACCGGAGGCGAGCTGCTCTTCGGGGGTGAGCTGCGAGTGTGTCGTCGAGGCGGGGTGGATGACGAGTGAGCGAACGTCGCCGATGTTGGCGACGTGGCTGTGCAGCGTCAGAGCGTTGACGAACGTCTTGCCCGCATCGATACCTCCGGGCAGCTCGAAGGTGACGATGGCGCCGGTTCCCTTGGGCGTCAGCTGCTTTCCGCGTTCGAACCATGGCGAGGAGGGGAGTCCCGCGTAGGAAACGGAGGCCACCTCGCCGTGGCCGTCGAGGAATTCGGCGACCTTCTGTGCATTGGACACGTGACGCTCGATGCGCAGGCTCAAGGTTTCGATGCCCTGCGCGATGAGGAACGCGTTGAACGGCGCCACGGCGGAGCCGAGATCGCGCAGCAGTTGGACGCGCGCCTTGAGTGCAAACGCCGGCGCGCCGAGGTCTGCGAAGGTGACGCCGTGGTAGCTGGGATCAGGCGTCGTGAAGTTCGTGTGGCGACCCTGCGTCCAATCGAAGGTGCCGCCGTCGACGATCACGCCGGCGATCGCGGTGCCGTGTCCGCCAAGGTATTTGGTGGCCGAGTGAACGACGATGTCGGCGCCGTGTTCGAGTGGGCGGAGCAGGTACGGCGTCGCGACTGTGTTGTCCACGATCAACGGAAGACCGTTCTCGTGGGCCAGCGACGAGATGCCGGGCAGGTCGAGGATGTGGTTCTTGGGATTAGCGATCGTCTCGCCGTAGAACGCCTTCGTGTTCGGGCGAATGGCTTCGCGCCACTGCTCGAGATCGTCGGGATCCTCGACGAAGGTGACTTCGATGCCCAGCTTGCGAAGGGTGTAATGCAAGAGGTTGTACGTGCCGCCGTACAGGTACGGGCTCGAGACGATGTGGTCGCCGGCTTCGGCAATGTTGAGGATCGCGATGGTTTCGGCAGCCTGACCCGAGGAGAGGAGGAGTGCGGCGACTCCGCCTTCGAGGGCGGCGATGCGCTGCTCGACGGCGTCCTGTGTGGGATTCATGATCCGCGTGTAGATGTTGCCAGGCTCGGCGAGGCCGAACAGTGCCGCAGCGTGATCGGTGCTGTCGAAGACGTAGCTGGTGGTCTGGTAGATCGGCAGAGCGCGCGCATTGGTGGCGGTGTCCGCTGTCTGCCCGGCGTGCACCTGCTTGGTCTCGAACGACCAGTTCGCGGTCGGATCAGAAGTTGCTGCGGCGTCGGCTGTGTTGTCGGTCATGATTTGTTCACTCCAGTGGTCTGACGGATAGATGTCGGACGGGGGCGAAGGATCGCCGCCCCGTGCTGGGGTCTATCTACAAGTGCGACACATACTGAGTTACCTCCGTGGGGCTCGGCCCGGTCTGGGGTCCGTCCCTGTCGGACCCGCGCTTGTCACCCGAATTGCGGTGGAACTGCGTGAGCAGATCCACGTCGGGAAACCTGGTCATCACCCGGGGCACCCCACCGCGGTTGGAGGGTTGCCGTCCAGCGAGCCGGGGCTTGACGCTGGCACTCATGACCAAGTCGGATTCTACCGGGAAGTGAGCGCAGTCCTGACGCGGGGCGAATTGTGAGCCGCAACCGCACGCGAGACAGAGCGACGCAGCCCACTAGCAGGCAAAAGTTACTCGCGAGTAGAGACCGATGGGTGGACCTGCCGGTTGCGGCCTCACGGGTTAGCAGTACGCTTGTCTTGTTTGGGACTCATCTCCCGAGATCAGTCCACACCGTCTAGGTTTGATAATCGAACCGTTCGCGGACCCACTCACAAAGTGTGACCGCAACCGTGTAACCAGGGAAACTTCCTAGGAGGACGCGAAGCACCCATGTCCAAAATCAAGGTTGAGGGCACCGTCGTCGAACTCGACGGCGATGAGATGACGCGCATTATCTGGCAGTTCATCAAAGACAAGTTGATCCATCCGTATCTCGATGTGAACCTCGAGTACTACGACCTCGGTATCGAGTACCGCGACGAGACCGACGACCAGGTCACCATCGACGCAGCGCACGCGATCCAGAAGCACGGCGTCGGCGTCAAATGCGCCACGATCACGCCGGACGAGGCACGTGTCGAGGAATTCGGTCTCAAGAAGATGTGGCGTTCCCCGAACGGAACGATCCGCAACATTCTCGGCGGCACGATCTTCCGCGCACCGATCATCATCTCCAACGTTCCGCGACTCGTTCCGGGCTGGACCAAGCCGATCATCATCGGCCGTCACGCATTCGGCGACCAGTACCGCGCCACAGACTTCAAGGTCCCCGGCCCCGGCAAGGTGATGATCACCTACACGCCTGAGGACGGCAGCGCACCGATCGAGCACGAACTGGTCAACTTCCCCGAAGAGGGCGGCGTCGTCCAGGGGCAGTACAACTTCACCACGTCCATCCGTGACTTCGCTCGCGCGTCGCTCACCTACGGACTGCAGCAGAACTACCCGGTGTACCTGTCCACCAAGAACACCATTCTCAAGGCGTACGACGGTGCCTTCAAGGACATCTTCCAGCACGTCTACGAGACCGAGTTCAAGGCTGAGTTCGATGCCGCAGGTCTGACCTACGAGCACCGCCTCATCGACGACATGGTCGCTTCCGCACTCAAGTGGGAGGGTGGATACGTCTGGGCATGCAAGAACTACGACGGCGACGTCCAGTCCGACACCGTGGCCCAGGGCTTCGGCTCGCTCGGCCTCATGACGTCGGTTCTGCTGACACCGGACGGAAGGACCTGTGAGGCAGAGGCTGCTCACGGCACCGTGACGCGTCACTACCGTCAGCACCAGCAGGGCAAGCCCACCTCGACCAACCCGATCGCGTCCATCTTCGCGTGGACCCGCGGGCTCGAGCATCGTGGCAAGCTCGACAGCACCCCTGAGGTCATCGGCTTCGCGCAGGCGCTCGAAGACGTTGTCATCAAGACCGTCGAAAGCGGCCAGATGACCAAGGACCTCTCGATGCTGGTCGGCGGCGATCAGGGCTACCTGACCACCGAGGAGTTCCTCGGCGCACTCGACGTGAACCTGCAGAAGGCCATGGCCGCGAAGTAGATTCACTGTTTCACCTTCTGATGGGACGTCCGGGAAACCGGGCGTCCCATTTGTGTTCGCGGTCTCACGTGAGTGAACTCACCCGCTCTCACTTGGAAGTTCAACCAGGTGTGAGACCACAATTGATCAGTGACTTCGTCTACCCTCTCCCGTTCTGACACCTCGACACCCGGGGTTCGTTCCGCCAGAGGTCCAGCGATGCTCGCTCTTGCCCTCGGCGGTTTCGGTATCGGCACAACCGAGTTCGTCGCCATGGGATTGCTCCCGGAAATGGCATCCGGGCTCGGCGTCTCGGAACCCATCGCTGGTCACGTGATCTCGGCGTACGCGCTCGGGGTTGTCGTCGGTGCTCCGCTGATCGCTGCTCTCACCGCACGGGTACCGCGCCGCACCCTGTTGATCGCACTCATGGTCGCATTCACCGTCGGCAATGCCGCTTCGGTCTTTGCGCCCTCGTACACGACGCTGATGATGGCTCGATTCGTCGCTGGATTGCCGCACGGCGCGTACTTCGGAGTCGCCGCACTGGTCGCCGCTCATTTGGCCGAACCAGGTAAACGCGCGAAGGCCGTGGCGATGGTGATGATGGGTCTGTCCGTGGCCAATGTGATCGGGGTGCCGGTCGCGGCCTGGATCGGCCAGGCACTCGGCTGGCGCAGCGCCTTCGCCTTGGTCGCCGTGATCGGGGTGGCAACCGTTGCTTCGCTGTTCGTCTGGATTCCGCGGTTGGACGGTATGCCGGTGACGAATCCGATCACCGAACTCGGGGCGCTGGGCCGCGTTCAGGTGTGGATGACCCTGATCGTGGGAATGGTCGGATTCGGCGGGATGTTTGCCGTCTACACCTACATCAGTACGACGCTCACCGACGTGTCCGGTCTCGGTGCTTCGTTCATTCCTCTGGCGCTCATGCTGTACGGACTGGGCATGGTCGCCGGCAACTTCGTCGGTGGATACCTCGCGGATCGCGCACTGATGAAGGGTTTGTTCCTGTCGATGGGATCCCTCGTGGTGATCCTCGCGGTCTTCGTGATCGCCGTGCGCAATCCGTACACGGCGCTTGTCTTCGTCTTCCTCATCGGGCTTGCCGGGTCTTCGATGGTTCCTGGCCTTCAAACACGGTTGATGGATGTCGCCGAGGACGCTCAGACCTTGGCTGCGTCTCTCAATCACGCCGCGCTGAACATCGCCAATGCCTTCGGAGCATGGATCGGCGGCGTCGTCATCGCTGCCGGTTACGGGTATACCGCACCGGCAGCGGTTGGGTCGTTGCTGGCCGTCGCGGGTCTCGTCGTGCTGGCGGTTGCGGTGATTCTGCAGCGTAGGGCCGTGCGCTGACCTGGGCGCCCATCCGCGTCGGTGGAATCGGCTACGGTGCTTGCCGTGCCACAAACTGCTGACTCCCACATTCTTGCGCCCCACACCATCACGTCCGTGAACGTCAACGGCGTTCGAGCAGCTGCCCGCAAGGGCATGCTCGATTGGCTGGAGAAGACGTCGGCGGATTTCATCTGCCTTCAGGAAACGCGTGCGTCGGACGATCAGCTTCGCGAGACTCTCGAACCAGCGCTCGGCAACGGATGGTTCCTCGTCTCCGCCGAGCCGTCCGCGAAGGGACGCAACGGAGTCGCTGTGCTTTCACGCACGGAACCTGACGCGGTGCGGATCGGTCACGGCGACGACGAGTTTCTCGACGCCGGTCGATACATCGAAGCCGACTTCGCGGATCTGACCGTCGCGAGCCTGTACCTGCCCTCCGGTGAGGCGCTCACGCCGAAGCAGGAGGAGAAGGAGCGGTTCATGGCGTCCTTCGCAGTTCACCTCGCCTCCACCGCTGCGGCGGCCGAGGCTGCCGATCGTCACGTGGTGGTCAGCGGCGATTGGAACATCGCGCACACCGAACTCGACCTCAAGAACTGGAAGACCAACAAGAAGTCTTCGGGATTCCTCCCCGAGGAGCGCGCCTGGATGGATCTGCTGTTCGCCGAAGATTCCGCGTGGGTCGATGTCTTCCGCACCCTCCATCCGGGTGTCGACGGTCCGTACTCGTGGTGGTCGTACCGCGGCAAGGCATTCGACAACGATTCGGGTTGGCGTATCGACTACCAGGTTGCCACCCGCGGATACGCCGAACGGGCCAAGGTTGCCATCGTGGAACGCGCTGAGTCCTACGACCTCCGTTGGTCGGATCATGCGCCTGTCACCGTCTCGTACCGGTAGGAGCGCTCGTGCCTGAAGGACTGAAAATGCCGAGCGCAAAGACGCGCAACGCCATCATCACCGTCGTGGTGGCGGTGGTGGCGCTCGTACTGGCGGTCACCCTTTCTTCACGTGACTCCGACGGTTCGGCGTCGTCGGTTGCGAAGTCCTCGAGTGCCCAGTCCTCGACTGTTCAAGCCAAGCCGGGTGCTACCACCAAGGCCGCGCCGTCGAGTTCCGTGCCCTCGAGCTCCGCGCCCTCCAGCTCCGCCGTCAAGACAACGCAGCAGACGAACAGCGATGCGCCGACGCGCGTTCTCGCCACGCTCGTGGAGATCGACGCCGGGCGGTGGCCGGATTCCGCCAATGCGCCGGGCACCAAGGGCGGCATCACCTTCCGCAACAGCGAAGGGCGTCTGCCCGCTGTCGGTGCCGGTGGCGGACGTGTCGTCTATCAGGAATGGGACGTCAACGCGAAGAAAAACGGCCAAGGTCGTGATGCCGAGCGAATCGTCACCGGTAACGACGGTTCGGCGTGGTACACCCTCGATCACTACGACACGTTTGTGAGGATTCGCTGATGTCGGACTCGTCTACGGTCAGCGTGGCGCAGTGGCTGGATCCGTCTTCGGATGTGGCTTCGGTGGCCCTGCAGAGCGACCCGGCCGTTGCGGATGATCTTGCACGTGAACTTCGTGGCGAGAATTTTGTCGTTCGGGTGGTTCGCGGAGAGAACATGCGAACAACGGCGCAGGTCTTCGACGAGTTCGCGGCAGCCTTCCAGTTTCCGTCCCACTTCGGGCGCAACAAAGACGCTTTCGACGATGTCATGCGCGATCTCGACGACGTACTCGGACTCGGCGCCGGATATGTAGTTGTGATCCGAGGTGCGGGTTCTCTACTGTCCGAGCAACAGGATCAGTTGGAGTGGTTCCGCGAAACGATGGACTTCTACACCGAAGAATGGGAACCCGTCGTTTTCCGGACCGTCTACCAGTTCGGTGCGGAGGACCTCACCGCCCACGGTGAAGACCTCGTCGAACTCGACTACCCGGGCACCACGCCACTGCACTGATTTCCACTCGTGAAAAGATCGGAACCATGTCGACCCCTGCAGAACAGAAGCCCACCGCAAAGCCTCGCGTGCTTTCCGGAATCCAGCCGACGTCGGATTCTTTCCACCTCGGCAACTACCTGGGTGCGCTGCAGCAGTGGGTTCCGTTGCAGGACGATTTCGACGCTTTCTACTTCATTCCGGATCTTCACGCCATCACGGTGACGCAGGACCCGAAGGAATTGCGTCGTCGCACCAAGGTTGCGGTGGCTCAGCTCCTTGCGGTGGGGATCGATCCGGATCGGGCGACGCTGTTCGTACAGAGTCAGGTTCCCGAGCACGCACAGTTGGCGTGGGTCCTGAACTGCATCACCGGTTTCGGTGAAGCCAGCCGTATGACGCAGTTCAAGGACAAGTCCGCCAAGCAAGGCAGCGACAACGCCAGTGTCGGTTTGTTCACGTATCCGGTTCTGATGGCCGCGGACATCCTTCTGTACCGCCCGCAGCGAGTTCCGGTGGGTGAGGATCAGCGTCAGCACCTCGAACTCGCACGCGATCTGGCCGGCCGGTTCAACACCCGCTACGGCAAGGCGTTCGTTGTTCCCGAGCCGCAGATCATCAAGGGCACGGCAAAGATCTACGACCTGCAGGATCCGACCGCCAAGATGAGCAAGTCCGCCGCCAGTGCGGCCGGACTGATCAATCTGCTCGACGATCCGAAGGTGTCGGCAAAGAAGATCAAGTCGGCCGTCACCGACAACGAGCGCGAGATTCGTTTCGACCCGCAGGCCAAGCCGGGCGTCAGCAACCTGCTCACCATTCAGTCGGCTCTCTCGGGAGTGCCGATCGAGACTCTGGTGGCCGGTTACGAGGGCAAGGGGTACGGCGACCTCAAGACCGATACCGCTGACGTGCTGACCGAGTTCGTCACCCCACTCAAGGCGAAGGTCGACGGTTACCTTGCCGACGAGGCAGAGCTGGATCGCATCATCGCGGCTGGAGCGCACCGCGCCCGTGAGGTGTCTTCACGCACTCTCGCCGCTGTCTATGACAAGGTCGGATTCCTGGCACCGAAGGGCTGACTTACGCGAATTCGGACTCACGACGCCTGACCGAACATGAGGGGGACGGCAATGGCTGACACGGACGACGACGCACCGAGCTTTCTCGAGAAGCAACGAGCAGCGCGACCCTGGCTCGATCATCTGGTTCGCGCCGCAGGACGTTTCCAAGAGCAAAAGGGCGATTACTACGCTGCGGGAATCACGTACTTCAGTGTTCTCGCATTGATTCCGATCATGATGGTCGCGTTTGCAGTGGCCGGTTTCGTATTGGCCGGGCATCCCGAGTACCTGGAGTCGATTCAGGAGCAGATCACCAAGAGCATTCCGGGCAGCTTGGGTGACACCATCAACACGCTGATCGATTCGGCTATCGACTCGCGCGCGAGCGTCGGAATCTTCGGTCTCCTGGGTGCCGCGTACGCGGGTCTCGGTTGGATGGCAAATGTTCGCGACGCGCTGACGGCGATGTGGGAGAGCAAGCGCGAGCCGAAGGGTTTCGTTCGTACCAAACTCGGTGACGCAGGGGCCCTCATCGGTCTGGCTCTCGCCATGGTCGTCTCACTGGGAATGTCGGCGCTGAGCAGCGGGCCGGTTGCGACTCAGATCGTGAAATGGCTCAACCTCGAGAACATCACCGGTGTCGGCGTGGGGCTCAGAGTCGTTTCACTGTTGCTCTCACTCCTGGCGACGTGGGCGGTGTTCCTGTGGGTGATTGCCCGGCTACCGCGCGAGCCTGTCACGCTGCGCAGCGCCGCGCAGGCAGCGCTTATCGCCGCGGTCGTGTTCGAAATCTTCAAGCAGGTAGGTGCGATCTACCTCGCGGCCGTCACCAGTGGCCCGGCGGGCGTGGCATTCGGCCCGATCATCGGTTTGCTCGTGTTCGTGTTCACTGCGTCGAGGATGCTGCTGTTCTGCACGGCGTGGGCGGCGACGACAAAGGAAAGTATGGCTCTCGCCTTCGTTCCGCCGCCGGATCCGGCCGTGATCTCGCCGCGAATCGTTGTCAGTGACGGAGCTTCACCGTCTCGCGTGGCTGCGTTGATCGCCACGGGTGCGGTTGCCGGCCTGGGTCTTTCGGGCTTCATGCGCCGTCGGCCGCGCTAGCGCCTTCGATGGTTCAGGGCAACGGCTCCCGCCACCAGCGCGATCACCACAACTCCGCCGACAGCACCGATGAGGATGCGGTCAGTGGTGTCCGACTCGGTGTCGGTAGCGGTGGGTGCTGCCGAGATCGAGCCTGGTGCAGCGGCAGACGGTGTGCGAGTGACATCGGGCGTGGCATCGTCGGTCGATCGGTCCGTCAACGAGCCGACGGTTGTGCTGGCGGGGAGTGCATATCCGTAGTCGAGTAGACGGGCAGCCTGCTCCCACGGACGGATCGGCTTGGCTTCGCCGCCCATCAATGTCACCAGTAGTTTCCGGCCGTTGCGCTCCGCAGCACCGACGTACGTGTGGCGGGCGTCGTCGGTGAAGCCGGTCTTGCCGCCCAATGCGCCGTCGTAGTTGTAGAGCAACTGATTGTCGTTCGCGAGAGTGAATCCGGGGCGGTCCTGATCGTCAGGAATCGTCGGATCTTTCGGGAAGCCGGGAAACTCGACGGTTTCGGTATGGATCAGTCCGGCAAACGTCGGATTCTGGAGGGCTGTATGGAAGATTACGGCCAGGTCGTACGGTGAGCTGCTCATCCCCGGGCCGTCGAGTCCGGATGGAGTTGCCGTGCGAGTGTCGAGGGCGCCGAGTTCGGCCGCGAGCGCGTTCATCTTCGACACGGCTGCAGCGTCACCGCCGAGTTGGCGGGCAAGAGCGTGCGCGGCATCGTTTCCCGACGCCATGACCAGACCCTGCATCAGTTGCCGGTTGGTGTACTTGCCGCCCTTGCCGATGCCGACAGCGCTACCTTCAGCGTCCGCATCTTCGGCAGTTGCGGTGATTTCGGTGTCGAGATCGAGTTCGTCGAGAGCGACGAGAGCCAACAGCATCTTGATGGTGCTGGCCGGTCGGTAGCGACCGTGCGGATCTTTCGCGGCGAGGACCTCACCGGTTTCGGCGTCCGCGAGTACCCATCCGGATGCCGCGATGTCGGCCGGGAGCGGGGGAGCGCCGTCAGGAAGTACGACGCCACACTCGCCGAGCTTGTCTCCACCGACGGGGCTTTCCGGAATCGGGACAGCAGTCGGGGCCGTGGATCCGGGCGCAGGTGCTTCGGAGAGATCGATCGCCGGCGCCGGGCTACTCGTGAACGGGCAGCTGTCGGTGTTGGGTGTTGTGAACGGTGCCTCGGTGGTGGTGGTGGGCGGCGGCGGGGCCGGTTGGGCGCCGGCCACTCCCGAGGTCCCTACGACACCGGTAAACGCAATGCTCCCTGAGAGCACTGTTCCGGCCACTGCCACTGCACACTTTCGACGCCACATCATCGATATACGAGGGTATGCGAACGTGAGGGAACGTCCGAATCGCCACGCAAGCAGAGGGATCGAAAACAGGCGATTCGGTTTGTACATCGGTCATAGTGGACGATCGCCGCTGATGAGTTCCACCACCACGCAGAGTCTGTAACAGTGGGGTAGTCGACTACTCGAATGGCGCACACGCACTGACGACAGGGGATCGGTATGGGCAAGATCGTGGTGACAGAATTCGTGTCTTTGGACATGGTCATGGAAGCGCCCGGTGGCGAACCGGGTTATGCGCACACTGGATGGGTCTTTCCGTACCAGGAGGGCGATCAGATGAAGTTCAAACTCGACGAAACCCTCGCCGCGGACGTGCTTCTACTCGGTCGACGGACCTACGAGAGCTTCGCCGGTGCCTGGCCTGAGCGCGAAGACGACCAAGGCTTTGCGGACAAGATGAACGAGATGCCCAAGTACGTCGTCACGAGTTCGACGGAGCCGCTCGAATGGAACAACTCGACGGCGCTCACCGATCCCATCGAGGAATCCGTTCCGAAGCTGAAGGAACAGATCGACGGCGAAATCCTGGTCGCGGGAAGTCGGACGCTCGTCCACGCGTTGTTGCTGGCCGGTCTGGTCGACGAGTTACGGCTGATGGTCTTCCCGGTCATTCTCGGGTCCGGCGGGAGAGTGTTCCCCGAATCGGCCGACAAGATCGACCTCGAGTTGAAGGACGATCGTCGGTACGAATCCGGAGTTCAGGTGCTGACGTATCACCCCACGGTCGCGTAGACCTCTCGAAAACATCTGTGGCCGAGCCTCTTCGAGAGTCTCGGCCACAGATGTCTTGCCGGCTAACTGTTTTCGGGGAAGCCGAGGTTGATGCCGCCGTGGCTGGGGTCGAGCCAGCGACTGGTGACGGCTTTACCCCGCGTGAAGAAATGAACACCTTCTGTCCCGTGAGCGTGGGTGTCACCGAAGAGGCTGTTCTTCCAGCCGCCGAAGCTGTAGTAGGCCATGGGAACCGGGATGGGGACGTTGATGCCGATCATGCCGACCTCCACCTCGTTCTGGAAGCGTCGGGCAGCGCCGCCGTCGTTGGTGAAGATGGCGGTGCCGTTTCCGTACGGGTTGTTATTGATCAGTTCGAGGGCTTGGTCGTAGGTATCGACGCGCACGACGGAGAGAACAGGCCCGAAGATTTCGTCGGTGTAGATCGACATGTCGGTGGTGACGTGGTCGATGAGGGTGGGTCCAAGCCAGAAGCCGTCCGGTCCACCATCGGCCTGGACTGTACGTCCGTCGACCACGATGGTGGCGCCGTCCTTCTCGCCTGCATCGACGTATGAGGCGACCTTGTCGCGGTGGGCCTTGGTGACGAGCGGACCCATGTCGGAGTTCTTGGTGCCGTCACCGGTGACGAGGGGAGTGGTGCGCTCGACGATCTTGGCGACCAGTTCGTCGGCGATGTCGCCGACTGCGACCAGGGCGGAGATCGCCATGCATCGTTCGCCCGCGGAGCCGAATCCCGCGTTGACCATTGCGTCGGCGGCGAGGTCGAGGTCGGCGTCCGGCAGAACGATGGCGTGGTTCTTGGCGCCGCCGAGTGCTTGCACGCGTTTGCCATTGGCGGTGCCGGTGGCATAGACGTACTGGGCGATGGGGGTGGATCCGACAAACGAAATCGCTTTGACTGCTTTGTTTTCCAGAAGTTCGTCGACGGCGAGCTTGTCACCTTGGAGGACGTTGAAGACGCCGGGGGGCAGACCGGCTTCGGCCCAGAGTTCGGCGAGCCAGATCGCCGCGGTGGGGTCCTTCTCCGAGGGTTTGAGAATCACGGTGTTCCCGGCGGCGATGGCGACCGGGAAGAACCACATCGGGACCATCGCGGGAAAGTTGAAGGGGGAGATGATGCCTACGGGGCCGAGAGGTTGGCGGATGGAGTAGACGTCGACCTTGGTCGATGCATTCTCGGTGTATCCGCCCTTGAGGAGATGCGGTATTCCGCAGGCGAATTCGACTACTTCTTGTCCGCGGCTGATTTCGCCGAGGGCGTCGGAGAGAACCTTGCCGTGCTCGGCTGTGATGATCTCGGCGAGTTCACCTTTGCGAGCGTTGAGGAGTTCGCGGAAGCTGAACAGTATCTGTGTGCGCCGGGCCAGGGAGGTGTCACGCCAGGCGGGGAAGGCCGCCGCAGCAGCGTCGATGACGGTGCGAGCGTCCTCGAGGTTCGCCAGGGCGAGTCGGCCGGTGATCTGTCCGGTGGCGGGGTTGGTGACGGGGGCGGTGTTCTCGGATGTTCCGGCGAACGACTTGCCGTCCAACCAGTGCGCGATGACACGAGTATCAGTGCTGGTCATGGTATTTCCTAGTGGTCTGGTGGCTCAGGAGTTCGGGGAGGTGTACTTGGCGACATAGTCGTTCATCGTCTCGCGCTGGTACCGGGAAACCTCGTGTGCGTTTTCGTTCTCGGCGAAGACGCTCGACACCATCACGGTGTTGTCACGATCGTAGAAGCCGAGTTTGCCGAGGCCGCCGAAGAATTCGTCCCAGTTGACGTCTCCGTCCCCGATTTTGAGGTGTTGATGCACTCGAACGGCATTGCCTGGCGGATTGGTGATGTAGCGAAGTCCGTGGGAACGGTGATGATCCATGGTGTCTGCCACATGTACGAGACGGACCATGTCGCCGGCGGCCTCCATGATGGCGGGAAGGTCCCCACCCATGTGGAATTGGTGGCACGCCACGATCACCATGCCGAGGTTCTTGGAGTTCACGCCACGGATCGTGCGGATCGCGGCAAGTCCGTCTTCGACAAAATCGTCCGGGTGCGGGTCGATCAGGACGTCGATCCCCTCGCGTTCGATGATCGGAAGCAGTTCCTCCATCGAACGATAGAACGCACGCTCGGACTCTTCGGCTTTCTCGGGGCGGCCGGAGAATTCGGTGTTCATGACGTTGACACCGAGATCGACCGTGATCTGGATGGCCCGCTTCCAGTAACGCACTGCTGCTTCGCGAGCGTCCTCGTCCGGGCCGGACCACCGAAGGACCGGGAGCACCGACGCGATGCCGACTCCCGCACTCGCGCAGGCCTTCCGGAACTCGGTGACGAGCGCGTCGTCGGCTTTCGGGTGATTGAAGAACGGGATCATGTCGACGTGCGGTGTGAGCTGCAGATACTCGTACCCGAGATCGGCAACAACTCGGGGAAGCTCCAGCAGCGAGTAATCGTGATGGAACGGTGTGGGATCGAGAGCGACCTTCATCGCTACGCTCCGGCCACAGAATCGCGCGCAACCATGTCCACGACGACGCGTTGACCCGTCTCCAGAGACTTCACGCCAGCGGCGCAGACAGCGGCCGCGGCGTACCCGTCCCAGGCGCCTGGTCCGTCGATGTAGTTGCCGGTGCCGGCGCCCGTCTTCACTGCCTTGATCCACCGGGCGAACTCGGTGTCGTATGCCTGCCCGAAGCGTTCGCGGAATCCTGGGGTGATCTGCCCACCCCAGTTGCCGGGCTTGGTCTTTCGGATCAGTCCCACGTCGAGTCCGATCATCGCGCTTCCGAGTTCGCCGACAACTTCGGTGCGCACTTCGTAGGCAACTCCGGTGGTGACAAACACCTCGGCGTCGACGTGTCTACCGGACTCGGTCTCGAATATCGCGATCTGTGGGTCTTGAATGCCCTCGGGAGCAAGCGAATTCGCAGACGGCCGAATTATCTGCACCGAGGTGATCTCTTCGTCGAGCAGGAATCGCGTCACGTCGACCTCGTGGACGAGCGAGTCCTTGACGATCATCGCGCTGTCGAAGCCGTTCGGAACCGCAGGATTGCGGTGCGCGCAGTGCACAACGAGAGGGCGACCGAGATCGCCGCTGTCGATCAAATCCTTGAGCTGGGTGTATTCGTGGTCGAACCGGCGCATGAAACCAACCTGGATCAGTTTCTTTCCCAGCGCTGCTTCGGCTTTGACGATCGCCAGCGAACTGTCCGCGTCGGTGGTCAGCGGCTTCTCGCAGAGAACCGGCTTGCCTGCTTCGAGGCAGGCAAGTACCTGCTTCTCATGGGTCGGGCCTGGGGTTGCGAGCACAACGGCGTCGACGTCCTCGGCTGCGATGGCATCGAACGGATCGACGACGACGCGTGACCCCGGCGTCAATGCTGCGATTTCCTCGGCGCGGGCAAGAGAGTAGTCGTTGACGACGGTGACTCGGGCACCGCCGATTTTGTTGGTGATGCGGTCGACGTGATCGGCCCCCATGATGCCGACGCCGAGCACTGCAATCCGGAGATCCTGGTTGTCAGACATGCGGTGGTACTCCTCGATTGTGTTGCTCAGCTGAAACGGACGGCGGGGACGCCACAGGTGGACAGGTATTTCTGAGTGCGCTGTGCGATGGGCAGCGGTGTGTCGGGATGGCAGGGATACATGTCCTGCTCGACGATCGCGAACACGTCGATGCCGAGCTTCTCGATGGCCTCCAGAAGCGGTGGCATGTCCGGTATTCCGCGCGGTGGTTCGATCATCGCGCCGAGTTTGACGGCTTCGCCGAACGGCAGGTCCTCCGCCTCCACCTTGGCGACGATCGCCGGATCCACCTGCTTGAGGTGCAGGTACCCGATGCGCTCCGGATGCTTGTTGATGATGGCGAGATTGTCGCCGCCGCAGTAGCTGATGTGGCCGGTATCGAGGCACAGGTTCACGAAACGCTCGTCTGTACCTTCGAGGAACTTGTAGACGTTGTCCTCGATGTCGACGTGGCTGTCGGCATGAGGGTGGTACTGCGCCATGACGCCGTACTCCTCGAGCATCGTCTTGCCGAGAGCGTTCATGCCGTCGGTTTTCTTGCGCCACTGCTCGGGAGTCAGATTGCGATCTTCGAGTACTTCTCCGGTGGAAGGATCGCGCCACATCTCGGGGATGACCACTACGTGCTTGCCGCCGACGGCTGCGGTCAACTTGGCGACGTCCTTGATCTGATTCCAGACGGCATCCCAGGAATCGTCCTGGTGCAGGTGTTCGAAAACGGTACCGGCCGAAAGCTTGAGGCCGCGTGCTCCGAGTTCGTCAGTCAGCTTGGCTGGATCGGTCGGAAGGTATCCGAACGGGCCGAGTTCGATCCATTCGTATCCCGACGCGGACACCTCGTCGAGGAATCGTGTGTATGGGGTCTGCTGAGGGTCGTCCGGAAACCACACACCCCAGGAGTCGGGGGCTGATCCGACGCGAATCGCGCTCATGTCTAGATTCCTTTCGCGGGCAAGCTTTTTGGGGTGTGTCTGTGCGGAATTTTCATTCGGATGGACGTAGATACGGTCGCTGGATCTTCTTCCAGGACTCGTAGGTTGTCCGGGCGTTCTTGGTCGATTCCAGTTCGGAGGTAGCCGATACCGGTACATCCCACCAGGATTCGCTGTCCGGGGCGCCGATCAGCGGATCGGTTTCGACGTGGATGACCGTGCTGGTGTCGCTTGCTTTGGCGACTTTGATTGCGTCGGCGAACTCGGCGGCGGTGTTGGCGCGGATGACGTCGACACCGAGGCTGGCGGCGTTCGCGGCCAGATCGACCGGGAGAACACCTCCGTCGAGACGTCCGTCATTCGAGCGGTAGCGGTACTGCGTGCCGAAGCGCTGGGAACCCAGCGACTCGGACAGCGAACCGATGGAGGCAAATCCGTGATTCTGCACCAGGACGACGATGACCTTGAGGCGTTCCTGTACGGCGGTGACCAATTCGGTGGCCATCATCAGATAGGAACCGTCGCCGACCATCACGAACACGTCGCGATCGGGGCACGCCATGCGGACGCCTAGGCCGCCGGCAACTTCGTATCCCATGCACGAGTACCCGTATTCGACGTGATACCCCTTGGGATCACGGGTTCGCCACAGCTTGTGGAGGTCACCCGGCATGGACCCGGCAGCGCACACCACGACGTCACGTGGATCGGACAGAGTGTTGACCAGGCCGATCACCTGATTCTGATTCAGTGACCCGTCGGCAGCGGGTTCGGCTGGGTTGTAGACGGATTCGACGATCGCATCCCAATCGCGAGCGAGTTCACCGATCCTGGACGCGTATTCGTCGTCCACCCGGTAGTCGTTCAGTGCGATCGCCAGCGCGTCGAGTGCCTCACGTGCGTCGGCGACCACGCTGACTCCGCCCTGCTTCACGGAGTCCAGTGAAGCGACGTTGATGTTGACGAAGCGAACGTCGGGATTGGTGAATGCGGTGCGGGACGCGCTCGTGAAATCGCTGTACCGCGTGCCGATTCCGATGACGACGTCCGCCTCGGTGGCCAGTGCGTTTGCGGCCGTAGTGCCGGTGGACCCCACCGCCCCGACGGATTGTGGATGGTCGTAGACCAATGAACCCTTGCCGGCCTGGCTCTGCCCCACGGGGATTCCGGTCTGCGCGCAGAACGCTGCCAGAGAGTCGGTGGCCTGGCTGTAGATCACTCCGCCGCCGGCGACGATCAGTGGTTTGCGAGCCGAGCGGATGATCGCGGCGGCGCGTTCGATCACCGATCGCTCGGGGAGCGGGCGGGCCACGTGCCAGACTCGCTCGGCGAAGAAGGACTCGGGCCAGTCGAAAGCCTCGGCCTGCACGTCCTGCGGGATGGCGATGGTGACTGCGCCGGTCTCGACGGGATCAGTGAGAACGCGCATCCCGGCGAGCAGAGCGCTCGGCAACTGCTCCGGGCGCCATACCCGATCGAAGTATCGTGAGACCGGTTTGAAAGCGTCGTTGACTGTGACGTCGCCGCTCGACGGGAGTTCGAGTTCCTGCAAGACGGGGGCACTGGCGCGGGTCGCGAAAGTGTCTGCGGGAAGGAGTAATACAGGTAGACGGTTGATGGTGGCCAGTGCCGCGCCGGTGATCATATTGGTGGCACCTGGGCCGACGCTGGACGAGACTGCCCACGTCTGCAGGCGGTCCTTCATGCGGGCGTGCGCGACAGCCGAGTGCACCATCGCCTGTTCATTGCGGCCGAGCACGTAGGGGAGTGTCGGCTCACGGCCGGCATCGAGATCCTGGATCTCGGCCTGCAAGAGTGCCTGCCCCAGTCCGGCGACGTTGCCGTGCCCGAAGATTCCGAAGCAGCCGGCAAACAGCTTGGTGCGCTGGCCGTCGCGTTCGGTGTACTGGTTGGCGAGGAAGCGGACGACAGCTTGAGAAACGGTGAGGTGTACGGTCGGCTCGTCGCGAGGTAGACGATTGCCGGTTGCGTTGTTGGTGGGTGCCACAGCTTTCACTTCCGTCAGTTGTGGGACTGCAACGGCAGTCGAGGGTCGATGTCCTGGTGATCCCAGCTTCCACGTAGCCAGGTGTGTTGCGGATCGTCACAGATGTTCCACGCCCGGATCTCGCCCGAACCTGCCATGACATTGAGGTAGTACATGTGGTGGCCCGGCGCTGCGATGGACGGGCCGTGATAGCCGTGCGGCACGAGGACGACGTCGCCCGAGCGGACTTCCTCGAGCACCTCGATAGGTCTCTCGGCGGTTCCGTACACGCGGTGGTAGCCGAAACCTTCGGTCCCGGTGGGGCTTCGGTCGATCTCGAAGTAGTAGATCTCTTCCAGAGCCGATTCGACGTCGCTGTTCTCGTCGTGCTTGTGGCTGGGATACGACGACCAGTTCCCGCCGGGGGTGATGACTTCACACGCGATGATGGAGTCGGCCTCGAAGGTGTCTGCGGTGGCGAAGTTGTGAACCTGTCGGCTGCAGTTACCGGCACCTCGGAGTTCGACGGCAACTCCCGACACCGGGCCGTAGCGATGGGGCAGCTTGGCTCCGGCGCGCGCTCCGCACAGGGTGAAGCGGCCTCCACCTGCGCTGGCCACTGTGTAGTCGGAATCGCGTCCTACGTAGGCGAAGTCGCTCGGTCCGTCGAAGACCGACGCGCGGCCGGTCAGGGCGATCTCCGTCCCCTCGGCAACTATCACGGCCGAACCCGACAGTGGAACGACGACTATCTCGTTCTCGCCGGACTGCAAGCGGACGCTCGCGCCAGGGGCGAGTTCGAGTGTCCACAAGCTGGATTCGGTCCAACCCGCGGACTCCGGCGTGACCACTGTCGTGAAATCACCTTCGGCGGACGATCCGGCGGGGACGTAGTACTTGCTGAACATCTTGCTCCTGCCAGGTCGGTTCTAGTGGACGAGTTTGACTGCGGTGTCGACGGCCGCGGTCACGTCGCCGTCCGGTGGGTAGAGCAGCGCGCGCCCGACGATCAGTCCGCGCACGGACGGCAGCTGAAGGGCAGCGTCCCACTTTGCGTACGTTTCTTCCGGCGCGATCTGCGGATCGCCGCCCAGGAGGAGCGTCGGGAGGGTGGTCGCATCCATGACGCGTTCCATCTCGTCGACGACCGGTAGTTTCATCCACGTGTACGCCGAGGTGGAGCCGAGACCTTGGGAGATGTGGATGGACTTGATGACGGCGTCGGGGCTGAGATCGTTGACGACCTTGCCGTTGACGCGGCTGGAGAGAAACGGCTCGAGCATCGCGATCAGTCCGGCCGCGGCCAGTTCGTCAACGGCTTCGGCACATGCCGTCATGGTGGGCAGGGTGCCCGCGTCGTCGAGGGCGATGCGCAGCAGCATCTTTCCGCCATTCATTCCGAACTTCGCGGTGCCCGCCGCGGTATATCCGGTCATGCGGTCGTCGAGTTCGAAGCTCGCACCTGCCAGGCCGCCGCGGTTCATCGACGAGAAGACGACCTTGTCCTCGAGGGCCCCGAGGAGGAGCAGATCGTCGAGAATGTCCGCGGTACCGAGAACGCCGTCGACTCCGGGATTGTCGAGCGCCGTGCGCAATCTGTCGAGCAGATCGGTACGACTGTTCATCGCTGTCGGCTTGCCGCCGACAGACAATGCCCCACGCGCTGGGTGATCGGCAGCGACGATCATCAGTCGTCCGTTGCCTCGAACGGTGGCGCGAGGAGTGCGTGCTGCCCAGGTCTTTTCGATGATCTGCGGATCGCTCGCACGCAGTTCCGTCACGTCGGCGTAGGTGGTGGCGAGGGGGCGGGCGGCGAGCTTGTCAGACATTGACTGCCTCCGTGGCTGTGGCTTCGGCGAGATCGTGGACTTCTTCAGCGTTTGGCATCGCAGTGGAGCATTCGAGCCGAGATGCGACTATGGCACCGGCTGCGTTGGCATAGCGCAGTACCTTCTCCAGTGGCCACCCGGCCAACAGTCCGTGGCACAGTGATCCGCCGAAGCTGTCGCCAGCACCCAGCCCGTTGACCACGTCGACGGCGTTGGGTGGCACGGTGATCGATTGCTTTCGTGTTTTGCCGAGGACACCCTTCGGGCCCTGCTTCACGATGGCCAGTTCGACTCCGAGGTCGAGAAGCGCGTCGGCGGCCTTGTTCGGATTGGTCTCACCGACCGCGATCTCGCACTCTTCGCGGTTTCCGACGGCTACCGTCACGTGCGCGAGAGCGCGCTGCACCTGAGTGGTCGCTTCTTGGGGTGTCGACCAGAACATCGGGCGGTAGTCCAGATCGAGGACCGTCAGCGGGCGTCGTTCGCGGGCTTCCCAGGCAGCGAAGTGTGCACTGCGACTCGGTTCTTCGGACAGCCCTGTCACAGTCGACCAGTAGAGGGACGCTGTTCGAACGGCGTCGAGGTCGATGTCTTCCGGGGTGATCCGAAGATCGGGCGCATGCGGCTTGCGGTAGAAGTACAGCGGGAAGTCGTCAGGGGGGAAGATCTCGCAGAACGTCACTGGTGTCGGGTACTCGGAATTGGTGACGACAAACCTGTTGTCGACGCCCAGACGTGCCAACTCGCGTGTGACGAACTTTCCGAAGGGATCGCTGCCTACGCCGGAGATCAGTGCTGCTCGCCGGCCGAGGCGTGCAGCCGCCACCGAGACGTTTGCTGCGCTGCCGCCGAGAAACTTGCCGAAGGTCTCGACGTCTTCGAGTCCGACACCGGTTTGAAGTGGGTAGATGTCCACCCCCGATCGGCCGATGGCAAGCACGTCGAATGGTGCGTCAGGGATGTGTGACCCGCTCTGGTGAGTGTTGATGCTTGTCAAGACTGACTCCCGAGAGTTCGTGGTGGGCTGCCCGCGCAGGGCACCGTTGTATGACTGAAACTGTGCGCCGCGACACAGCGATTGTCAATAGTTTGTCTGGACATTATGACTTGCGGTCAAGTGAATGTTAGTGTTCGCATACACTGCCGAGAGAAGTAGCGTCGATACGGCGCCTTCCCAAGACAGATCGGAGTTGACCGTGGTCGCAGCACTCGCCGTCGAGTTGGACCGCTCGAGCCCGGTGCCGCTGTATTTTCAGCTGGCCCAGGCAATCGAGGGCGCTATTCTCGGTGGCGAACTTGCCCCAGGTGATCGCTTCGAGAACGAACTGGCGTTGGCCAAACGGCTCAATCTCTCACGTCCGACCACTCGACGTGCGATCCAGGAACTGGTGGACAAGGGCCTACTTGTTCGTAAGCGGGGAGTCGGAACTCAGGTGGTGCAAAGTCCGGTGCACCGCCCGGTCGAGCTCACCAGCCTGTTCGACGACCTTGCGAGGGCCGGCCAGGCGCCGACGACCAAGCTGCTCGAGTTCACGGTGGGAGTTCCCGCCGAGGACGTTGCCGCGGAACTCAACCTCGAACCTGACGCCGAAGTGGCTACCATCAGGCGTCTGCGAAGCACCAACGGCGAACCGCTGGCAGTGATGACCAACTACATTCCGGTGGACATCGCACCCGATCCCGAGGAGTTGGAGACGCAAGGGCTGTACCAAACCTTGCGAACTCGCGGCGTTCACATCCGTGTGGCGCGGCAGCGAATCGGCGCTCGGGCGGCGACTCGCGAAGAAGCAGGATTGCTCGACGAGAAAGTGGGTGCTGCCCTCTTGACCATGAGCCGCACTGCATTTGACGATTCAGGTAGTGCCGTCGAGTACGGCAGCCACTGCTACCGAGCGTCGCGTTACTACTTCGACACCACCGTGGTCGACCGCTAGATCTCGATCCCGGTGACACGAGTACCCGCCTGACCGAGTCAGTGGGGGTGATTTGTGATCCCAGCATTTCTGCGATCCTTCGATCATTTGACCCGAACGGAGCCTCATGACAGGCATTTCAGTAGCAGTTGCCGGATTCGGATGGATGGGCCGCGTACACACGCAGGCGTATCTGCGTCTGCGGCAGCACTATCCCCAGCTTCCCGTGATCCGCCTGGCCGCCGTCGCCGACGAGGTGCCGGGCCGAGGGGAGGAAGCGGCGGACCAATTCGGTTTCGAAGCTTTCACCCAGGACTGGCGCGATATCGCAGCCGATCCGGCCATCGACGCGGTGAGCATCACGGCCCCGAACTTCTTGCACCGTGAAATCGGCGTCGCAATGGCAGAAGCCGGCAAACACATCTGGATCGAGAAGCCCGTCGGCTTGTCCACGGAAGACGCCAAAGCTGTTGCCGCAGCGGTCTCGAAGGCCGGTGTGCAGTCGACCGTCGGCTTCAACTACCGAAACGCGCCGGCTGTAGCCCTGGCAAAGAGCCTGATCGACTCAGGGGAGTTGGGCACGATCACGCACTCGAGGTTTCGTTTCCTCAGCGACTATGCGGCCCACCCTGAAGGCGCTTTGAGTTGGCGATACGAGCGTGAGCGCGGCGGCGCCGGCGTCCTGGGCGACTTGGCTTCGCACGGCATCGATCTGATTCGTCATCTTCTCGGTGACGTCGACGCTCTCGTTGCTGATACTGCGATCTTCATCCCGGAGCGTGCGCGTCCGTCCGCCGCTACCAGTGGACATGCCCGAGCCAGCGGCGGGGAGATGGGAGCTGTCGAGAACGAAGACTTCGTCAGCGCACTGCTGCGGCTCGGCTCGGGCGGCCGCTGCACCCTCGAAGCGTGCCGAGTCGCCGTGGGAGAGCAGAACAACTACGGATTCGAGATTCACGGTACGAAGGGTGCCGTGTTCTGGGATTACCGCCGGATGGGTGAACTGGGCACCAGCCTCGGCTCGAAGTACCAGGACCAATCCGTCACGACGGTTTTGGTCGGCCCCGAGTCAGGTGAGTTCGGACGCTTCCAACCCGGCGCGGCCAACGCCATGGGTTATGACGACCTGAAGGTCATCGAGGCTCGCAATTTCGTCTCTTCGATCGTGGACGGAGCGCCGCAGGGCGCGACCATCGCTGATGCTGTCGCGTCGGCGCAGGCTCTGGACGCGATGGTTGCCTCGGTCTCCTCCGGTGGCTGGATTTGTCTCGGCTGATCGAGAATCGCTCCGAAAGGCTCTGGTGCAGTGACATTTCCCCGCGGACTGGCGTTGCTCGTGGCAGCAGCACTGTTCATGGAGATGCTCGACGCGACGATTCTCGCAACCGCACTGCCGTCGATCGCCCAATCCTTCGGAGTTGACGCCGTCGACGTCAATGTCGCCGTTTCTTCGTACCTCCTGGTGTTGGCCGTCCTGATCCCGGCGAGCGGATGGATGGCCGACAGGTTCGGAACGCGACGTGTCTTCATCTCTGCCATAGCCGTTTTCACGGCGGCGTCGGTGGGATGTGCACTGAGCACCTCCCTCCCGATGCTGGTGGGGATGCGCGCACTACAAGGGGTAGGCGGCGCCATGATGGTGCCGGTAGGGCGGCTCGCAGTATTGCGGGTGACGTCGAAGGCGGAACTCGTACGGGCTATCGCTTACTTGACGTGGCCGGCGCTCACAGCGCCGGTTCTTGCGCCCGCTGTGGGTGGAGCCATCGTGTCGATCGCTTCGTGGCGCTGGATCTTTCTGATCAACGTTCCGATCGGGATCGTCGGGTTTCTGCTGGCATTGCGCATGGTGCCCGACATTCGGCAAACACAGAAACGGAGCCTCGACTGGCTGGGATTGGTGGTGATCGGAGCAGGCGTCGCAGTGCTTGTCGTGGCGCTCGACAGCGTGCACAGTGCCGGAACCGACTGGCTACGAGTGGGCCTCGGGATCATTGCGGCTCTGATCTTGTTGAGCTTGGCCGTCATTCACCTCATCCGGTCGGATCACCCGCTCATCGCGCTCCGCGTCCTCCGACTTCGATCGTTTCGGCTCGTCGCGTCGAGCGGCTCGCTGTACCGGCTCGTGATCATGGGCGTGCCGTTTGTGCTGCCGTTGTTGTTCCAAGTGGGATTCGGAATGTCGGCGTTCAAGGCCGGTCTGCTGGTGATGGCTCTGTTCGCGGGGAATATCGCGATCAAACCGCTCACCACTCCGCTCATGCGTAGATTCGGGATCAGACGAGTTCTGGTGGGAAACGGAGTTCTGTCGGTGGTGTGCTTCGGTGCGCTGGTACTGATCTCGTCGACGACACCGGACGTCGTTATCGCTGTTGCACTGTTTGTCAGCGGCGCGTTGCGATCCATCGGGTTCACCGCGTACAACAGCTTGGCGTTCGCCGATGTCGACTCGGGTGAGCTGACCGATGCAAATACTCTGCATGCAACGCTGCAAGAGTTGGCATCCGGTCTGGGTATTGCACTGTCCGCGTTGGTGATCACGCTCTGCACACCGTTGGCGGAGTCGGAGGATCTGAGCGGCGGAGTGCCGTTTTCTCTGACGCTGGGTGTTCTCGGGGCCATGCTGGTGCCGACGGTGATCGAGAGTTGGCGGCTCCCACGCGATACAGGTGCTGTGGTGTTGGTGCGCCGATAATGAAGCGTCTTCCGCCACCTTCATCATAACGCGGGACCCGGGGCTTGCGGCAAGGCCCCGGTGATGGTGCACACTCGTCTGCTGCGAGCAAGCAAAAGCCTTGCCCGAAGGAGGGGATCGCATGAGTGACGTCATCATTGTCGGTGCTGGACCAACTGGATTGATGCTGGCAGGTGAGCTCCGGCTACAGGGCGTCGATGTCGTCGTCGTGGACAAGGACGAGGAGCCGACTCAGTTCGTCCGTGCCCTCGGCATCCATGTGCGCAGCATCGAAATCATGGAGCAGCGCGGGTTGCTGGACAAGTTCCTCGCGCACGGCCGCAAGTATCCGCTCGGTGGATTCTTCGCGGGGATCAGCAAGCCGGCACCTGCGCACCTTGATACTGCGCACGGGTACGTACTGGGAATACCTCAGCCCGAGATCGACAGGATTCTTGCCGAACATGCCACCGAAGTCGGCGCGGAAATTCAGCGAGGGAAGCGTGTCGTCGCGATCCGTCAAGACGCCGACAAGGTCACAGCGGAATTATCCGACGGCACAACACTTCACGCGCGTTACCTCGTGGGCTGCGACGGCGGCCGCAGCACTGTTCGGAAGCTGATCGACGTCGGGTTTCCCGGCGAGCCGTCGAGCGCCGACACGTTGATCGGCGAAATGGACGTGACCATGCCGGCTGATGAACTGGCCGCCGTTGTCGCCGAAATCCGGGAAACGCACAAACGATTCGGAGTCGGTCCCGCCGGCAATGGTGCTTTTCGTGTCGTGGTCCCTGCAGCCGAAGTTGCCGACGGTCGCGCAACACCGACCACCCTCGACGACATCAAACAACAGCTACTGGCCATTGCCGGTACCGACTTCGGTGTGCACTCGCCGCGGTGGCTCTCGCGCTTCGGCGACGCCACTCGTCTGGCGGAGCACTACCGGCGCGACCGGGTGTTTCTCGCCGGCGACGCCGCACACATCCACCCACCGATGGGCGGTCAAGGTCTCAATCTCGGTGTGCAGGACGCCTTCAACCTCGGCTGGAAGCTCGCCGCCGAGATCAACGGCTGGGCACCGGAGGGCCTGCTCGACACGTACGAATCGGAACGGCGTCCGGTGGCTGCCGACGTGCTGGACAACACGCGCGCCCAGGCCGAGTTGATCTCCACCGCTGCCGGACCACAAGCGGTGCGGCGCTTGATCTCCGAGCTGATGGAATTCGAAGACGTCAAGCGCTATTTGACCGAGAAGATCACTGCGATCTCGATTCGCTACGATTTCGGCGAAGGCGACGACCTACTCGGTCGGAGGCTGCGTAACATCGCGTTGACCCGCGGCAACCTGTACGACCTGATGCGATCCGGCCGCGGACTTCTTCTCGACCAGGGTGGCCAACTGTCCGTCGATGGTTGGAGCGATCGAGCCGACCATATCGTTGACACAAGCACTGAATTGGAAGCTCCGGCTGTCCTGCTTCGGCCGGACGGTCATGTGGCATGGGTCGGGGATACGCAGGCGGAGTTGGATACTCAGATGTCTAAGTGGTTTGGTCGGCCAACGGCGTAGGGCTATCTGGTTCCACCTCTAAGCCGACTGGCCGCTTAACACGCCGGCCAATGGGCTGTGTATTGATCCGATACTTCGACGTGGTCGCGATAGAGCTGTTTGCGTTTGCGCGTTGGAAGTCGGTCGCCGAAGACAATGCCGTTGATGTGGTCGGTCTCGTGTTGGAAGCAGCGCCCGAGGGTGCCACCTGCAGTGATTTCGATCGGGTTGCCGTATTGATCGTTTCCGCGACAGGTCGAGAAGTCGGGTCGCGCGAGGTCTGTGTAGGCGCCGGGTAGGGACAGACAGCCTTCGCAGTAGTCGACTAGCTGCCGGTCGACTCCTTCAGGAAGGTCAACGACGGGATTGCAGACGACGCCGGTGCGTTGCGTCCCTACCTCGTCGGTGCAGTCGTAGATGAACACCGCGAGGTCGACGCCGATCTGTTGAGCAGCGAGTCCTGCGCCGTTTGCGGCGGTGTTGGTAGCGAACATGTCTGCCAGCAGATCTTGGAGATCGCTGCCGAATTCAGTCACTGGCCGAGCTGGCGTATGAAGGACAGGGGTGCCCCAGCGAATGATCGGTTGCGCGGTACCTAGGCGGAGAAGTTCGGAGACAGGCATGAGGTTCATGTTCCGCTCTGCTCCTGCCCAACGCAACGAGAGTGTTCGCGTTCGACCGCTACGTTCCTCACCGCCGTGCAGCGCCGGTTTACTCTCCCGCGTCGCGCGGACCGCTGTCTGAACATTGGATCTGGTGCAACTTTCAGTCAGCGTGCTTGGCGGTCCCTTCGCCTCCACGCTGTCGAGCCCTACCGGGATTGATGTGGAGCCGAACACCCTCATAGGTGACTGTGTACGGCACATCGTCATCGTTGTCCGGGTCGCCGGAGTCCGCAGGATCCGGCAGTTCCGCGATCTGTTCGATGACCGTCTGTGCTCGCGCCGCACCAGGATCGAACATTTCCTGAAACGGCCCCACGAACGAGCCACCGAGTCCGCGGCGCTTCGCCCGAACAGCCGCCCACCCGAACGTCGCCAACGGGCCTATCATGGCGAACAGCACTAACAAGTCCCACCCCATGCTTCGAGCGTACCGACCGATCGGCATTAAGCGGCACAAGTCTCTTCAGTGCTGCCGTCCCTCAGCTCATTCGTCTCTCGGACTGTGCCTTCAGTAGATCGGCCAGTCGACCAGGTGAGATCCGCTCGCGAACCGCCTCCGTCACGAGTTCGGCCTGCGTCTGAGGCGCGAGGCCGTCGATCGGTTGGTCTCGGTCCAGATTGGTCGGGAAGGCGTAGCCCTCGGCGGAGGCGGCGACGGCACACCGAACTGCCTCGTCGGACCCCGCCTCGCTGAGAGCGAGCAGTGCCGGATAGATCGCGTTGACGAGTGCCTCCCGGTCGATGGTTCCGAGGGCTCGACCGAAGGCCGACGACACCTGTAGGAGATTTGCCATACGCAGGACGTCGGCGGACTTGTTGTGGCCTGCCGCGTGGAACAGGGCTGGGTTGAAGAAGACGGCATCTCCCTTCTTCAAAGGTAATTGGACGTAGTTGGCTTCGAAGAACTCCTTGAACTCGGGACGCTCGAACGCGAGGTATCCGGATTCGAATTGCTGCGAGTACGGCAGATACTTGGTCGGGCCCGTCTCGGCCGGCATATCCACGTGGGCGACTGCACCTTGCAAGGTGAGGGCAGGGGTCAAGCGGTGAACATGCGCCCGAAACTTCGCGGCTACGTCGCTCGACATGAAACCGAGGTGGTAGTCGCGATGTGGATTCTGTGCGGCGCCACCGGGATTGACGACGTTGACGTCCGACGTCACCTGATACATGGGGCCGAGCCACGCTTCCGAAGCTAAAGCGACAATGCTGTTTGCGTAGTAGTCGACGTAAGCCTTGGGATCTTCGAGCGCCAACTTCAGTTGTGCGCCCCAGATTCGGTCATTGGCACCAGGTTTGGCGAAGTGATCTCCGGACGCTGCACCGGATTCGTGTTGGCGTGCAATGAGTTCACGGAAGACCGCGCTGGCGCGATCCAGTATCTCCGCGTCGAACGCGCCTTGAAAGACTGTGATGCCGGGGCCGGTGAGTAACGCCCGGGCGATCTCGTCTTGGATCTCGGCCCGGGTTTCAGGATTCGACGATTGCTCTACCAATGCTTCGGAGCGGTACAGAAGAACCCCGTCGGCCACTGAATCGGCGTACGGGTAATCGGCAAGGTCGGTGTCGTGCGCGACCAAAGCGGCGAAGTCGTCGATGTTGCAGTCTTCTCGGTGCAACCTACCTGCGGACGGCACGGTGTGGTTGGTCAGTGATGGAGTCATTCGGGGCCTTTCCTGCGGTGTTCAAGATGCGCTGTACCTCAAAGACTGCCAAGGAGAACCCATCGAAACTACCCCTGAAATCCATCAAAAAGACCTCAGAAACTTTCCCCCACGGGCTCGACCGAGACAGTTGTCCCCGCGGAGTGCATCGACTTGATCACGGCAGCTGCCACGAGATTTGCCCGCAGGCCGTCCGCGGCTGTGGCCAAGGTCGACGGTCTTCCGGTGCTCAATGCGTCGATCCACTCTTGAAATTGGCGCCGATACGACTCGGCAAAACGCGGAATCCAATCCGCCGCATAGCCGTACGAGTGGGATCGATCCGCGTCGGTGTGGATGACCACCGGTTCGGCGAGACGAGCGGCGCCGATTTCGCCCACGACCTCGCACCGAGTGTCGTAGCCGTACCGCGCGTTGAGAAAGACCTCGACCGTGGTGAGAACGCCGTCGGCGGTGCGCAGCATGATTATCTGCGGATCCTGGCGATCGTTCACCAGCGAACTCGAGCGCCCGCAGTGCCAGCTGGCTGCGACGACGGGGGAGTTCAAGATCCACGGCACGATGTCGAGTTCGTGAATCGCGGAGTTGGTCACCGTGGATTCCGAGCTGCCACCCGGGTAGGCGCTGACAGTGCGACTCGAGCAGTGCACGATCAGTGGGTCACCGATACGGCCGGAATGTGTTTCGGCCTTCAGTGCCACGTATCCCGGATCGAAGCGGCGCATGAATCCGACGCTCACAAGGGGGCTTTCGGGGTTCTCGGCCGCAGCGACGCGTCGGCAGTCCTCTGCTGTCACTGCGAGGGGCTTTTCACACAGAACCGGTTTTCCGGCTTCGACAGCAGCAAGCGTGAGGTCGGCATGCGTTGAATCATGGGAAGCGATGACTACGGCGTCCACACCGGCGTCGTTGATCAGTTTCAACGGATCGGTCACCCACCGTGCGCCGACTGCGGACGCTACGGACTTTGCTCGCTCTTGATCGAGGTCTGCAACCACAGAGACCGTTGCCCCGGAGACCGTGGAGTGGAGATTGCGGACGTGGTCGGCGCCCATGACGCCGGTTCCGATCACACCGACACGAATCGACATGAGGTTCCTACTTCCAGAGGATTGAAACGGACAACCTAATGTCCTTACATATTTCGAGATTCGACTCTACAGTTCGAGGCATGACTTCTTCTACAGTTCTGGAACTCCCTCGCACCCGGGTCCCCGATCCGGTCGACGCTCCGACTTTGCGCTGGGGGATCCTCGGGCCTGGCTGGATTGCACAACGCTTCGTGGAGTCACTGCAGAGAAATACAGCGCAGGAAGTCACGGCCGTCGCTTCGCGCGGACTCACCCGCGCTCAGGCCTTCGCGGACAATTGGGGGATCGGACGCGCTCACGGTAGCTACGACGCTTTGCTTGCCTCCGAGGATGTGGACGTCGTCTATGTCGCAACACCGCACACTGCCCATTTCGATTGCGCGATAGCGGCATTGGATCACGGCAAGCATGTCGTGGTCGAAAAGCCGCTGGCTTTGAACGCAGCGCAGGGACGGGCGATTCAGGAGCGGACGGCTGCGCTCGGACTGTTTTGCATGGAGGCGATGTGGACGTCGTTTCTGCCCAAGTTCGACGTGATCGACCAGATCCTCGAGGCGGGGCTGCTGGGAACCATACGTACGGTTCTGGCCGATCACGGCGAACGGTTCGAGACCGATCATCGTATCTACGATCCAGCGCTTGCGGGTGGGCCACTTCTCGACCTCGGGACCTATCCGGTCAGTCTCGCGTATCGGGTATTGGGTGTTCCTACTGCGGTTGCTGCCCTGGGCGAGCCGGCGAATGACATGGTGAACGGCCAGATCTCAGCGGTTCTGTCCTGGGCAGGCATTGCTCAGGCCAGTCTGAACACCACGATCCTTGCTGACACGCCCAACACGGCCTCGATCTGCGGCGACAAGGGGATGATCGTTCTGGACTCGACGTTCTACCGGCCCGGGGCCTTCACTGTCCGGCTAGGTGACGGAAGATCTGCGCGCTACGACGATCCGGTCGACGGATACGTCGGAGGTCTCGCGTTCGAGGCGGCCGAGGCGGCGCGGCGGATCACCGCCGGGGATATCGAGTCGCCGGTCCATCCGCTCGACGCGGCCATTGCGACGCTCGACATCCTCGACGAGATCCGCCGTCAGGTGGGGATCACGTTCCCGGGTGAGGGCTAGAGCGTAAAGGCCTTCCGGAAAGCAGTGAGTGCGGTGTCACTGTCTCCGGATGCCCAGCCCTCCAAACCGATCGTGCCGGTGTAACCCTGGTCGGCGAGCACGCGTGCGATGGCGGGGTAGTTGATCTCGCCGGTTCCGGGTTCGCATCGGCCGGGTACGTCGGCCACCTGAATCTCGCCGATGTTGTCACCACAACGCCGCACGAGTTCGATGAGGTTTCCTTCGCCGATCTGTGCGTGGTAGAGGTCGAGCATCATCTTGAAGTTGGGGTGTGAGACGGATTCCACCAGTGCCAGAGTGTCTTTGGCGCGGGCCATCGGTACGCCGGGGTGATCGACGATCGTATTGAGATTCTCGAGGCAGAAGACGACTCCGGCTTCTTCGCCCAGTCTCGCGATCTTCTCGAGAGCGCGTTGGGCGGTCAGCCACATCGCTCCCGTAGTTCGATACTGCGGGCGCGCAGCCTGTCCGTCGATGAGCTCGCCGGTATGGAAGTTCAGCCGGGGAACGCCGAGTTTCGCTGCCGGAGCGAGGCATAGCGCCGCTGTGCGTACCAGTTCGGCGCTGCCGGCTTCGTCGAACAAATCGCCGTGGAGATAGCCGGTCATCGAGGAGAACCGAGCTCCGGTGGCGACCAGAGCTTCGAGGTCTTTGTCTTGCCAACTCCAGATCTCAGCTGCGAACCCCGCCTCCGAGATCCGCCGAACACGCTCGACGACAGGGAGTTCGGTGAACGTCATCTCGGCAGAGACCGCCAAGTCGAAGGGGCTCACTGCGGCACCGCCAGCAACGAGACGGGCAGTCCGGTTTCCACGGATTCTTTTGCGGCCAGTGCGATTTCCAGGGCGTTGCGAGCATCGAGACCGTCGACCGACGGCGCACTGCCGGAGAGGATGCAGTCTGCGAAGTGCACCAGCTGGGCAACATAGGCGTCGTGAAACAGTTCGATGTTCACCCGAGGTGTGTCGGCCAGAACGCCCGGTGAGCTGTAATGACGCATCGCGGTCCGCGTGACCTCGCCTGCACTCACCATTCCACCGGAACCGAAAACTTCGCCGCGCACGTCGTAACCGTAGGTGGCTTGGAAGTTGGCCTCGGCCGACGCGAGGGCGCCGTTGTCGAAGCGCAACTGAACCATCGACGTGTCGAGGTACCCCTGCTCCTTGTACTGCGGATGGATGAGAGCATCGGCCTGCGCGAACACCTCGACGACGCGTGCCCCGGGGTTGAGCCAGAGCAGAGCGTCGAAGTCGTGAATCAGCGTCTCGTTGAAGATGGTCCACGGCTTGACTCGGGAGGAGACGTCGGCGGTGATTCCTGGGTCGCGGGTCAGAGAACGAAGTAGCTGTGGGGTTCCGATCCCGCCGGCGGTGATCACGTCGTGGGCCGCGGTGAAGTCGGCGGCGAAGCGCCGGTTGAAACCGACTTGCAGCGCAACGTTGTTCGCGGCACACGCGCCGACCGCGCGATCGGCGTCCTCGAGTGTCAAGGCCATCGGCTTTTCGCAAAAGACATGTTTGCCGGCCTCCGCGGCGGCCACCACGAGATCGGTGTGAGTTGATGCGGGCGTACTGATGAGCACCGCTTCGACGGTCGGATCGGCAATCAGCTCAAGGGCGTCGGTGTACGCGCGGGCGTCGGGACTGACACGTTCGATCAACGACGCCGCAGCGCCGGGCGCAGGATCGGCGACGGCGACGAGACGGGTGCCGGGGATACGCAGCGCGACGGACTCGCCGTGGAAGCGGCCGATCCATCCGGCGCCGATGAGACCGACTGCAACAGAGGCAGACATGGGGGCTCCGTTCGGAGTGAGAATGAGGAACTAGATCGTTCTAGTCCATGCCAGTAAAGCGCCGGATGCGGCGCGCGTCAATGCTTCGGTGCTTATTCGCTGGAACGATCTAGTCTGTGGAGGTGAACAGTCGACGCCCCACCTTGCAAGACGTAGCAGACCTGGCCGGTGTGTCACGCGCTCTGGTGTCCATCGTCATTCGTGATGTCCCAGGTGCCAGCGATGCGACGCGGGTACGGGTCAAGGCGGCCGCGGACGAACTCGGCTATCGACCCGACAACGCGGCGCGACTGCTGCGCCAACATCGCAGCCGCCTGATCGGTGTCAGTTACGTTGCGGCGCAAACGTTTCACGCGGAGCTGCTCGACGAAATCTATGTGGCCGCCGAACGGTCGCGCTACGACGTCGTCCTCAGTGCGGTCTCGGAGCGACGGCCGGATTCTCGTGCAACGCGGACCCTGCTCGACGACCGGTGTGAGGCGATCTTGCTGTTGGGTTCACAGGCGCCGGAAGCAGAGATCGTCGACCTGGCCGACAAGGTTCCCGTTGTCGTAATCGCGCGGAAGATGTCGTCAGTGCACGTGGATGTTGTCCGAACAGATGACGAGGCGGGCGCGGTGATGGCTGTGAATCACCTTGTCGAACTCGGGCACCGCTCGATCGCCCACGTCGACGGCGGGCGAGGCCCGGGCGCCCAGGAACGGCGTCAGGGCTACCGCAAGGCCATGCGAGCGGCAGGTCTGGAGCCGAGAATTCTTCCCGGCGGTCTCACGGAGGAGTTCGGCGCAGCTGCCGCCAGGTCGATGGTCGAGGGTGGGTTACCCGGGGCGGTCTTCGCTTTCAACGATCGCTGCGCGCTCGGAGTTCTCGACGTCTTCCTGCGTGCCGGGATCTCGGTGCCTGGCGACGTTTCCGTGATCGGATTCGACAACAGTGCATTGGCAGGTTTGGCGCACATCGATCTGACCAGTGTCGGGCAGGACACGGCGTTTCTGGGCGGCGCCGCGGTGGAGCGGATCTCCGAACGCCTCGACGGCGGAAGTGGGCCATTGGGCAAGGACATTGTCGCGCAGCCACAACTTGTGGTTCGAGGTTCAACTGGACCCGCAGGGCATTGACCTGCAGTTTCGACTTCAATCAGTTTGTTCGGTCTTTGATAAGCAGTCCTAATGTCAGAACAAACTATTGACATTCGACTGTGACGGGTATTACATCTTTCACATACAACCGAGCACCATCCGTTCGCGGGCCGTTGGTTGATGTCGAGAGGGAGTTCACATGTCGTTTCTCACGGGACGCAAGAGCGTTGCCGTACTGGCCGGAGCCTCAGTCGTGGTCTTGGGTCTGGCCGCCTGTTCAAGCACCGGCGGAAAGCCGGATTCTTCCGGATCCGGAATGGGCGCGGGTACGGCGGACACGCCCCGCGCCACTATTGCGATGATCACTCACGAAGTTCCCGGTGACACGTTCTGGGATCTGGTGCGCAAGGGAGCCGAAACCGCAGCGGCCAAGGACAACATCGAGCTTCGGTACTCCGCCGATCCCGAGGCGCCGAATCAGGCCAACTTGGTTCAGAGTGCGATCGACAGCAAGGTCGACGGGATTGCTGTGACCCTCGCGAAGCCCGACGCCATGGTTGCCGCGGTCCAAAGTGCCACCGCCGCGGGCATTCCGGTGGTCGCCCTCAACTCGGGCCTCGAGACCTGGAAGGACATGGGCGTCAAGGAGTACTTCGGTCAGGACGAGTCGATTGCCGGTGAAGCTGCCGGCGAGCGACTCAACACCGAAGGTGCCACCAAGGTGTTGTGCGTCATTCAGGAGCAGGGCAACGTGAGCCTCGAATCACGTTGTGCCGGAGTGAAGAAGTCGTTCAAGGGAACGACGGAGATTCTCAACGTCAACGGCAAGGACATGCCGTCGGTGGAATCGACCATCACCGCGAAACTTCAACAGGACCCGGCAATCGATCGAGTTCTCGCACTCGGTGCTCCGTTTGCCTTGACGTCCGTGACGTCGGTCGGCAATGCGGGCAGCAAGGCGAAGGTCGTCACTTTCGACACCAACGCGGCGCTCGTCGACGCCATCAAATCCGGTGACGTGCAGTGGGCAGTGGACCAGCAACCCTTCCTGCAGGGCTACCTCGCCATCGATTCGCTGTGGCTTTACCTCAACAACGGCAACGTGATCGGTGGCGGCTTGCCGACCCTGACCGGACCCGCGTTCATCGACAACACCAACATCGACTCGGTCGCCGAGTACGCCAAGAACGGAACTCGCTGATCCGGGCGCACGGAGGGCTGAGAGTCCGCCCTCCGTGCGCCTGTCCAGCACGGAAGGGAAATCATGTCCACTCAGGCAGATCTCGACCTTGCCGCCCACAAAGTCGTGACCGATGAACGGGTGAAGGAGCAAAAGCGCATTCAGCGCCTACTGCTCCGCCCGGAGATGGGTTCACTTGTCGGCGCCATCGCCATCTTCATCTTCTTCTGTATCGTCGCGGCACCGTTCCGTACGCCGGAAGCGCTTGCGACAGTGCTCTACTCCAGCTCCACGATCGGCATCATGGCTTGCGCGGTCGCCCTGCTCATGATCGGCGGCGAGTTCGACCTATCCGCCGGCGTCGCAGTCACCACGTCCTCGCTCGCCGCGTCGATGATCGCCTACAACCTGCACCTCAATCTGTGGGTGGGTGCGATTCTGGCGCTCGTCGTTTCGCTCGCAGTCGGATTCTTCAACGGCTACCTCGTCATGAAGACGAAGATTCCCAGCTTCCTCATCACCCTGAGCTCGTTCCTGATGCTGACCGGAATCAACCTGGCCGTCACCAAGCTCGTGAGTGGTCAGGTTGCCACACCCAGCGTCTCCGACATGGCCGGATTCGATTCCGCGAAAAAGGTATTCGCGTCGTCGTTCTCGGTCTTCGGGGTGTCCGTCAAGATCACGGTCGTGTGGTGGCTGCTGTTCACCGCGATTGCAACATTTGTTTTGTTCAAGACCAAGATCGGCAACTGGATCTTCGCGGTCGGCGGCAATCAGGACAGCGCCCGCGCGATCGGTGTGCCGGTGACCGCAGTCAAGATCGGTCTGTTCATGACCGTCGGCTTTGCTGCCTGGTTCGTGGGCATGCATCTGCTGTTCTCGTTCAACACCGTTCAGTCCGGTCAGGGTGTCGGTAACGAGTTCCTGTACATCATCGCCGCAGTCATCGGCGGTTGCCTGCTCACCGGTGGTTACGGAACCGCGATCGGTGCTGCGATCGGCGCATTTATCTTCGGTATGACCAACCAGGGCATCGTCTACGCAGGCTGGAACCCGGACTGGTTCAAGTTCTTCCTCGGCGCCATGCTGCTGTTCGCGGTCATCGCCAACAACGCATTCCGCAACTACGCTGCGAAAAGGTGACACATGAGTACCACAGCTGAAGTTCCCGCTCTCTCGAACTCGGGCGGCAACGTGCCACTGATCGAGCTCAAGGACGTCGGTAAGCAATACGGAAACATCATCGCGCTCAAGGGAATCAACCTGCGCGTCGGTGCGGGTGAAGTGACCGGTGTGCTCGGTGACAACGGCGCAGGCAAGTCCACGCTGATCAAGATCATCGCCGGTCTGCACCAGCAGAGCGAAGGTGAACTACTCGTTGACGGCGAACCGACAACGTTCCACTCGCCTAAAGAGGCGCTTGGCAAAGGCATCGCGACGGTCTATCAGGACCTCGCCGTTGTTGCGTTGATGCCGGTGTGGCGCAACTTCTTCCTTGGGCAGGAACTACGCAAGGGTGGTCTGATCAAGTCGCTCGACGCCAACGCCATGCGCGCGACGACTCTTTCGGAACTGTCGAAGATGGGCATCGAACTGCCTGACGTCGACGCACCGATCGGTAGTCTCTCCGGCGGTCAGCGTCAGTGTGTTGCCATCGCCCGCGCCATCTTCTTCGGTGCCCGCGTGCTGATTCTCGACGAGCCGACAGCAGCGCTCGGCGTCAAGCAGTCGGGAATGGTGTTGCGCTACATCACCGCTGCCAAGGAACAGGGATTCGGCGTCATCTTCATCACGCACAATCCGCACCACGCGTACATGGTCGGCGATCACTTCGTGCTCCTCAACCGAGGCAGGCAGAAGCTCGACGCCAAGTACGACGACATCTCACTCGAAGAACTGACCAAGGAGATGGCGGGCGGTGACGAGCTCGAGACACTGACCCACGAGCTTCGCCGCTAGATCAAAACCTCGCGACTACAGCCTCGGTTCGAATCGAACCGAGGCTGTAGTCGTTTCGTCAGAGGATGGTCGTCGGCCGAACCCCGAGGCCGGAATGCATGTACGCCTCGTCGATCATCGTCATGTTGGCTACCGCGTCGCCCGGCCCGATCGGCAGCGCCGAGACCCCGGACAGATGATCGGCGAACGCTTCGAGTTGATAAGTGTACGACGACTTCGTGCCCAGCTGCTCGATACTCGTGCGCCCATCGACAGTGACGGAGACACGGTCGTCGACGTCCGGCTGGAGGAAGTTGTGCACCAGGACGTCTCCGTTGGATCCGAAGACCCGGAAGGTGAAGTGGTACTGCTCGTCCAACATCGTTGTCACAACGGATGCCCGCGCTCCGCCGGGATACTCGAGTTCGATGTCGAACCACGAATCGACCCCCGGAGCGTATTCCTCGTGGCGGGTCCCGGTCACCACTGGCGCACCACCACAGACGTCACTCAGCATCCGGGAAGCATGTAACCCGTAGCAGCCCAGGTCCATCAGTGACCCGCCTGACAAGGCGAGCTCCCACCGCGGGTCGTTCTCGGATGGTTTGGGCATCCGCAGTACGGTTTCCACCCGAGTGACCGCGCCGACTGTGCCGCTCCGAACCACATCCAGCAGGCGCCGGTTCACCGGATGAAAGAGGTAGTGGAACCCCTCGAGCAGCGTCACTCCGCTCACGCGCACTGCCTCGGCTACAGCACGCGCTTCCACCGCGTTGCTCGAAAACGGTTTCTCCGTCAGCACGTGCTTGCCGGCCTGAACGGCGGCGAGATTCCACGGTCCGTGCAGGCTGTTGGGCAGCGCGTTGTAGACGACGTCCACCTCCGGATCCGAGATCAGCTCGGCGTACGAACCGACCACCCGTTCGATCCCATGCCGGGCTGCATAGGCTCTGGCCCGCTCGGGGCTGCGTGCGGCAACGGCCACCAGGCGGTGCCCGGTGGCCGTTGCAGGTTTGATCATCGCGTTCTCGGCGATGCGTGAGGCTCCCAGAATGCCTATCCGCAGCGGGGCAGGTGTCACAGAACCGACCGCAGATACTCGACGCTCGCTCGCACATCGCGCACCGGTCCCTCGTCGGACGGAGCCTCGGCCAGAATGGTGTCCTGCTCGAGCACGTACCACCCGTCGAAACCGTGGCGCTGCAATATGGCTGTGACACCGGCGATGTCGACGTCGCCGCCACCGAGCGGACGGTACATTCCCGCCTTCACGCCGTCGGTGTAGGTGAGCTCACCACTGCGAACGCGTGATGCGAGGGCATCGTCGACGTCCTTGAGATGCACGTGGGTGATGCGCTCGGGAGCTTGACGCGCCAGGTCGACCGGATCGGTGCCGCCGATCAACAGGTGGCCGGTGTCCAGACACAGTGGGATGGCCGAGCCGTCGAGCACTCGCAGGACCTCGTCGCGCTGCTCGATCATCGTTCCGACGTGAGGGTGGACAACTGCCCTGATTCCACGCTCGGCCGCGGCGTCAGTGAGGCGATCGAGATTGTGCAGCAGGGTTTTCCAACTCTGCTCGTCCAGTTCTGGGCGTGAATCGTAGCCGTCGGAACCCGTCGCGGCGGCCAGAACCAAAACCTCGGCACCTGAGGCGACAAAACCGTCGAGGATGGGGGAGATGCCGGGTACCGGATCATGATCGTCATCGTGCAGCAGTACTGGTGCAAACCCGCCGACTGCGCTCAGGTCGTGATCCGCGAGCACCTTGGCCATCTCGGCAGGTGCTGTCGGCAGAAAGCCCTCCGGTCCGATTTCCGTTGCCGCCAGACCGACTTCGCGCATTTCCCGGAGGACTTGCGCAGGGTCGAGTTGGTAGCCCCAGCCCGGGACTTCGCACACGCCCCAGGAGATCGGTGCGCCGGCGATGCGAGGAGTGCTCATGTGTGTGCCTCATTCTTGTCGTGAAGGAACAGATCTTTGACTTCGGTGATCGTGACGGGCCGACCCTCGCGCAGAGAGTGCGTTGCAGCTTCGGAGATCCACGCCGACTCGACCGCATCTGTGGGCGTGCACGGTGATTCCCGACGCCCGGCGACAACGCCGAGGAATGCTTCGAGTTCCGCACGGTAGGCGGACGTGAAGCGGTCCATGAAGAACGTGTACGGCTCCTTCGAGGGGAACGATGTTCCGGGGTCGAGCGAGCGGAGTGGCAAGCGGTCGTCCAGCCCGGCAACGACGGAGTCCGCCGAGCCGAGTACCTCGAGTCGGCAGTCGTAGCCGCGGCCGTTGTAGCGGGTATTTGACACGACCGCGATGGTTCCGCCTTCGAAAGTGAGAACCGTTGCGGCGGTGTCGACGTCACCGGCATCGGCGATCCCGCGATCACCCTGATTCGAGCCGGTGGCAAAAACCGTGGTGACTTCGCGGCCGCTGACCCACCTGACGATGTCGAAATCGTGGATCGAGCAGTCGCGGAAGATGCCGCCGGAGTGTTCGATGTACGAGATCGGCGGGGGAGCGGGGTCGAGGGTGGTCGATCGGAGAGTGTGGATCCAACCGAGTTCTCCAGATCGAACTGCGTCGTACGCCGCCACAAATGACGGGTCGAATCGGCGCTGAAATCCGATCTGGACTGGTACCGACGTCTGCTCGGCAGTCGCGAGTACACGAACCGAGGATTCGATGGAGTCGGCTACCGGCTTTTCGCAGAACGTCGGGATGTCTCGTCGGACAGCGGCTTCGATCAGGTCGGCGTGCGAACTCGACGACGCGGCGATCAGAACACCGTCGATGCCTGACGCTAAAAGCGCGTCGGGATCGGCAGCGGACTCCACGTCGAGTTCGCTTGCCACGTCCGAGGTTCGACGTGCGTCGACGTCGGTGACAACCAGTGCGTCGACGCCGTCCGTCGTCAGCAGGTTTCGGGCGTGGTAGCTGCCGATTCGTCCGAGGCCGATGACTCCGATACGAGCGCCCATCAGTCCAGCCCTCCGAAGACGTTCTGGTCCCAGTCGATGATCGAGCCTGTCACGACTCCGCTGCGATCGGAGAGCAGGAAGACGACGAAGTCGGCGATTTCGTCGACCTGTCCGAGCTTGCCCATGGGGAGGGTGCTGCCCGCACGTTCCTGCCAGTCGTCACCAGCGTCGTGAAAAGCTCTCTGCGTGAGGTCTTCTCCCTCGGTCTGTGTCCACCCGATGTCGAGACCGTTGATCCGGATGCGATCCCAGCGATGCGCATGGGCGGCGTTGCGGGTCAACCCCGCCAGCCCGGCCTTCGCTGCCACGTACGGCGCGAGATACGGTTGCCCGCCGAGTTCGGACGTGGAGATGATGTTGACGATGGACCCGGGGACCGCACGCTCGCGCATGTCCTTGACGGCTGCCTGCATCGTGAAGAACGGACCGCGGAGGTTCACCGCGATGTGCTGGTCGAAGAGTTCCTCGGTGGTGTCGAGCAGCGTGCCGCGCGAGGTGAGTCCGGCAGAATTGACGAGGGCATCCACGCGGCCGAAATGTGAGATCGTCTCGGCCACGCTGGCGAGCGCGGAATCGGTCTGCGCCACATCGGCTTCGATGAAGTGGGTTCCCGAAAGTTCTGCCTCGAGAGCCTTTCCGACGTCCGGGCGTCGGCCGGTGAAAGCCACCTGAGCGCCCTCACGGACTGCGGCGCGTACGACGCCGGCGCCGACGCCTTGCGAGCCGCCACTGACCAGTACGACGGTGTCGGCTAGGAGTACGGGCCTGGTTACGCCCGGCGGAGAAGTCATGGGTTTAGTCTGGCTGTGACGAAGACCTCGAGCAACAGCGAAAAACCATCAAATATCCATCATCGTGAGGTAGTTGTGGCGCATCGATTCAAAGTCCGGGAGATCGCTCAGCAGTCGGGCCTGAGTGAGGCCACCGTCGACCGGGTGCTCAACGACCGTCCTGGAGTTCGGGAGGGCACACGATCGGAGGTTCGCCAGGCGATCACGGACCTGGAACGTCAACGCTCGCAACTGAAACTGGTCGGGCGCACGTTCATCGTCGACGTCGTGTTGCAAACTCCCGCAAGGTTTTCCGACGCAGTCCGTGACGCGCTCGAGGCCGAACTGCCGACCCTTGCGCCTGCTGTTGTTCGTTCTCGGTTCCACTTTCGTGAAACCGGTTCGGTCGAAGCGATGACGTCGACGCTCGACAAGATTCGCCGACGCGGATCCCACGGAGTCATCGTCAAGGCTCCCGACACTCCGGAAGTCGTGGCGGCGATCGACCGGTTGGTGGCGGCCAAGATTCCGGTCGTCACGTTGGTGACCGATGTTCCCGGTAGCAGGCGAGCCGCCTACATCGGCATCGACAACCGAGCCGCCGGAGCCACCGCCGCGTACTTGATCGATCAGTGGCTGGGGGATCGGGACGGCAACGTGCTGGTCAGCATGAGTAGCGGATTCTTCCGTGGGGAGGAAGAACGGGAGATGGGATTTCGCTCCGCTATGCGCGTCGCGGCTCCGCATCGACGGTTGATCGACATTCCGAACAGTGACGGTCTGGATCAGACGAGTAGGAAACTGGTGCGAGCGGCACTCGAATCCGATCCGCAGATCCGTGCCGTGTATTCGATCGGTGGTGGCAACCTGGCCACTGTCGACGCGTTCGAAGAACTGAACCGGGAGTGCAGTGTCTTCATCGCTCACGATCTCGACGGTGACAATCGAAAGTTGCTGGGGGAGAGGCGAATATCAGCGGTGCTCCACCACGATCTGCGGGCGGATGTTCGCACTGCCTGTCAGGTGGTCATGAAAGAACACGGCGCCATGGGCGCTCACTTCGGCTTTACGACGTCACCGGTTCAAGTCGTGACACCGCTCAACATGCCCCCGACATAGCTGTGCGCGGTTAAGGAGTCCGGAGACTCCCTAACCGCGCACAAGGCCGAAGGCCTGACTATCGAGCGAAGAGCAGCGCTCGCTTGACTTCCTGAATAGCCTTTGTCACCTGGATGCCGCGGGGGCATGCGTCGGTGCAGTTGAACGTGGTGCGGCAACGCCACACGCCGTCCTTGTCGTTCAGGATGTCGAGACGCTCGGAAGCGGCCTCGTCACGGCTGTCGAAGATGAACCGGTGTGCGTTGACGATGGCAGCGGGACCGAAGTAGCTGCCGTCGCTCCAGTACACGGGGCACGACGTGGTGCAGCATGCGCAGAGAATGCACTTGGTGGTGTCGTCGAAACGAGCACGGTCGTGCTGGCTCTGGATGCGCTCACGCGTGGGCTCGTTGCCACTGGTGATGAGGAACGGCTTCACGGCGCGGAATGCGTCGAAGAAGGGTTCCATGTCGACAACCAGGTCCTTCTCGACGGGCAGGCCCTTGATGGGCTCGACCGTGATGGTGACCGGCTTGCCGTCCTTGGGCAGCATGTCCTTCATCAGCAGCTTGCAGGCCAGACGGTTCACACCGTTGATCCGCATGGCGTCCGATCCACAGACACCGTGTGCGCAGCTGCGACGGAACGTGAGGGTGCCGTCGAGGTAACCCTTCACGTACAGCAGCAGGTTGAGCAGACGGTCGGTGGGCAGTGCCGGGACCTGGAAACTGTCCCAGTGCTGGCCCTCGCCCGATTCGGGGTTCATCCGCGCGATCTTGAGAGTGACCATGACGGCCCCCTCGGGAACAGCGGGGAGTTTGGGTGCATCTACAGCAGGCGCAGACATCAGTACTTACGCTCCATCGGCTCGTAGCGGGTCTGGATCACCGGCTTGTAGTCCAGACGGATGTCGGAGAGCAGGCCGTCACCCTCCTTGTACGCCATCGTGTGCTTCATGTACTCGGCGTCGTTGCGATCCGGGAAGTCTTCACGAGCGTGGCCGCCGCGCGATTCCTTGCGGTTGAGGGCGCCGACGACGGTGACCTCTGCCATTTCGAGGAGGAAGCCCAGCTCGATGGCCTCGAGCAGGTCGCTGTTGTAGCGCTTGCCCTTGTCCTGGACCGTGATGTGGTTGTAGCGCTCCTTGAGAGCACGCACATCCTTGAGTGCCTGGGTGAGGCGCTCTTCGGTGCGGAAGACGGAGGCGTTGTTGTCCATCGACTGCTGCAGCTCGGTGCGGATGTCCGCAACGCGCTCGTGGCCGTGATCGGACAGGATGACGCCGACCCAGTCTTCGACCATCGCAGCCGGGGTTTCCGGCAGGTCGACGAACTCGGTGGAGTTCGCGTACTCGGCGGCAGCGATGCCGGCGCGGCGGCCGAACACGTTGATGTCGAGGAGCGAGTTGGTGCCGAGGCGGTTTGCACCGTGCACGGAAACGCAGGCACATTCGCCGGCGGCATACAGGCCCTTGACGACCTCGTCGTTGTTGCGCAGAACCTCACCGTTGATCTTGGTGGGGATACCGCCCATGACGTAGTGGCACGTCGGGTAGACGGGCACGGGCTCCTTGACGGGGTCCACGCCGAGGTAGGTGCGCGAGAACTCCATGATGTCGGGGAGCTTCTCGTCGAGAACTTCCTCGGGGATGTGCGTCACGTCGATGTAGACGTAGTCCTTGTTCGGGCCGGCGCCGCGGCCTTCCAGAACCTCGAGGACCATCGAACGGGCCACGATGTCACGCGGAGCGAGGTCCTTGATGGTGGGGGCGTAGCGCTCCATGAAGCGCTCGCCGTCGGCATTACGGAGAATGCCACCTTCACCACGGACGGCTTCCGAGATCAGGATGCCGAGACCGGCGAGTCCTGTCGGGTGGAACTGGTGGAACTCCATGTCCTCGAGGGGCAGGCCCTTGCGGAAGATGATGCCCATGCCGTCACCGGTGAGGGTGTGCGCGTTGGACGTCGTCTTGTACATACGTCCCGAGCCGCCGGTCGCGAAGATGATCGACTTGGCGTGGAAGATGTGCAGCTCGCCGGTTGAGAGCTCGTAGCAGATGACACCGGTGGCAACCGGGCCGTCCTCGGTCTCGGTGATGGCGATGTCGAGCGCGTAGAACTCGTTGAAGAACTCGACGTCGTGCTTGACGCAGTTCTGGTACAGCGTCTGCAGGATCATGTGACCGGTGCGGTCGGCTGCGTAACACGCACGGCGGACGGGTGCCTTGCCGTGGTCACGTGTGTGGCCACCGAATCGACGCTGGTCGATCTTGCCTTCGGGCGTGCGGTTGAACGGCAGACCCATCTTCTCGAGGTCGAGCACCGCGTCGATGGCCTCTTTGGCCATGATCTCGACGGCGTCCTGGTCGGCGAGGTAGTCGCCGCCCTTGACGGTGTCGAAGGTGTGCCACTCCCAGTTGTCTTCCTCCACGTTCGCCAGTGCGGCACACATGCCGCCCTGGGCCGCGCCGGTGTGGCTGCGGGTGGGGTAGAGCTTGGTCAGTACGGCCGTGCGGGCACGGGGGCCAGCTTCGATTGCCGCACGCATGCCTGCGCCGCCGGCGCCGACGATGACCACGTCATAACGATGTTCCTGCATGAAGTCTGTGCTCCCCTAGCTCGCCGAGATATTGGGGTCGAAGGTGAAGATGACGTACGTGCCCAGGCCCATGATCAGGATCATCGAGAGAACGAGGATCGTGGTCAGCCAGAAGCGCGTGGAGTCCTTGCGGGAGTAGTCCGCGATGACCGTGCGCAGGCCGTTACCGCCGTGCAGCTGTGCCAGCCACAACATCGTCAGATCCCAGAACTGCCAGAACGGGCTGGACCAGCGACCTGCGACGAATGCGAAGTTCAGACGGTGAACGCCACCGTCGAGCATCAGCATGATGAACATGTGGCCCAGGACCAGAACGATCAGGGCGACGCCGGAGAAGCGCATGAACAGCCATGCGTACAACTCGAAGTTGTTCCGAGCCTTCGCGCGCGGGGACCGCGGGTTGTCCAGGCTTGCGGGACGGTCGTATGAGGTGCCCAGGCTCTTGGCTTCGGGTCCGTGAGTAGTCGCCATGTCAGTGCTCCGCAAACATGTTGATGAGGATGCGTCCGGCGCCTGGGATCATCACCAGGAACCAGATCGTCAGAATGGTCCAGAGCATGACGCGCTGGTACTTCGGGCCCTTCGACCAGAAGTCCACCAACATCACGCGCACGCCGTTGAGGGCGTGGTAGAGGACTACGCCGACGAGGCCGATCTCCATGAGGCCGACGAGGGGGTTCTTGTACGTGTCGATCACGGCGTCGTACGTATCGGGATTGACCCGAACGAGTGCCGTATCGAGAACGTGTACGAATAGGAAGAAGAAAGTAGCGACGCCTGTGATCCGGTGTAGAACCCAGGACCACATTCCGGGGTCGCCCCGGTAAAGCGACCTCGTGCGCTCCTTCTGAGGAGCGGCTTCAGTCGTAGTACTCATCGAGTGCTGTGCCTCCAACGTCATTGGTGGACGCGTCGAGCCTGCAGAGAGCTTCGATGTACCTCAGCCCGGGCTCGACGGGATCCTGAACCGACTTGACTCAGACTCTAAACCTATGTGAAACCGGGAACTAATCAGATGCGGGATTCGTACGCGTACCAAACTCTTTGTAAGGTTTGCCTTTCCAATCTCACCTAGCCGGTTTCGGCGTGGTTTCTGCATCCATTCAGTCGGCGTGATTGGATAACGAACCATGGGTGACATCGACTGGAAGTTGTTGCGGCACAACGCGCAAGTGGTCATGCGGCAGGCTTATGCACCGTACTCGGGCTATGCAGTGGGTGCAGCTGCCCTGGTAGACGATGGTCGGATCGTCTCAGGATGCAATGTGGAAAATGTCTCATACGGTTTGAGCCTGTGTGCCGAATGTGGACTCGTCGGTAACTTAGCCGCCACCGGGGGCGGGCGGCTGGTTGCCTTCACGTGCTGCGACGCGAAGGGCTCGATTCTGATGCCATGCGGCAGGTGCAGACAGCTTCTTCTCGAGCACGGCGGGGGTGAGATGCTTGTCGACACGAGCAGTGGGTTCAAGCCGCTGAGCGAGCTGTTGCCTGATGCTTTCGGGCCGGAACAAGCAGAGGGGCTCCGCCATGTTTGACGCAGTTTCCATCATCGGCGCCAAGCGTGACGGCCGCGAGTTGTCGGGAACCGAGATCGACTGGATAGTTCAGGCGTTCACTGAGGGGGTCGTCGGCGACGAGCAGATGTCGGCGCTCGCGATGGCGATCTATTTCCGAGGAATGTCACGAGCAGAGACCGGCCGATGGACCGAGGCAATGATCGAATCCGGCGGGAGGATGGACTTTTCGGACTTGCCGCTGCCCACTGTCGACAAGCATTCGACCGGTGGTGTTGGGGACAAGATCACCCTTCCGCTCGCGCCCCTCGTCGCGGCATGTGGTCTTGCAGTCCCGCAGTTGTCGGGACGCGGACTCGGCCACACCGGCGGAACTCTCGACAAGCTCGAGGCCATTCCAGGTTGGCGAGCCGAGCTCACGGCGACGGAGATGGTCGACATTCTCGCGGACCCGAAAATCGGCGCGGTGATCTGCGCTGCCGGAGCGAACCTGGCCCCCGCCGACAAGAAGCTCTACGCGCTGCGCGACGTGACCGGAACGGTGGAATCCATTCCGCTGATCGCAAGTTCGATCATGAGCAAGAAGATTGCCGAGGGAACCGGCGCCCTGGTGCTCGACGTCAAAGTCGGTTCCGGAGCGTTCATGAAGGACCTCGGCGACGCGCGAGAGTTGGCACGCACGATGGTCGAGTTGGGCAACGACGCCGGCGTGCGTACAAGTGCTCTCATCACCGGGATGGACACCCCGCTGGGATTGACGGCTGGCAACGCTCTCGAGGTGCGTGAATCCGTCGAGGTGCTGGCAGGCGGCGGGCCGTCCGACGTCGTCGAGCTGACCCTGGTCCTGGCTCGGGAGATGCTGTCCGCGGCTGGGATCGACGGTATCGACCCCGCAGTCAGCCTGGCCGACGGCACGGCCATGGACCGGTGGCGCGCGATGATCGCCGCACAAGGTGGGGACCCACACGCGACGCTGCCGGTGGCCCGGCACAGCGACGTCGTCACCGCGGACCGAGACGGCGTGCTGACCCGACTCGACGCCATGGCGGTGGGCATCGCGGCCTGGAAGCTCGGAGCCGGACGCGAACGACAGGGCGAAGCCGTTCAGGCCGGTGCCGGCATCGAGATGCACGCGAAGCCCGGCGACGTGGTCCGCGCCGGACAGAAGCTGATGACACTGCACACCGACACTCCCGAGAGATTTGATGCTGCGCGGCGGAGCCTCGGCGGAGGCTGGTCGATCGGGGCCGATTCCGACACCGTTTCGCGACCGTTGCTCATCGAGCGAATTGTGGGTGATTCGCGTTAGCGTTGGCGAATGAACGCACCGGAGTTGACCACGATCCGCAGCGCACCCAAAGTTCTTCTCCACGATCATCTCGACGGAGGACTCCGACCCGAGACTGTCCTCGAACTGGCCGAGCAGTGTGGCTACGACGAGCTGCCGGCGAATACGGCATCCGAACTCGCGCAATGGTTCCGAACTGCCGCTGACAGTGGATCGCTCGAGCTCTACCTCGAAACGTTCGCGCACACGGTCGCGGTGATGCAGACCCCGGAAGGGCTTGCACGGGTAGCGCGTGAATGCGCCGAGGATCTGGCCGACGACAACGTCGTCTATGCCGAAATCCGTTTTGCGCCCGAGCAGCACCTGGAACAAGGCCTGAGTTTGGACGAGGTCGTCGAGCACGTTCTCGAAGGTTTCCGGGCCGGCGAATCCGCTGCCAGGGTCGCGGGACGGGAGATCCGAATCGGGTGTCTTCTCACGGCGATGAGGCATGCCGCCCGGTCACGGGAGATCGCCGAACTCGCTGTGCGATTCCGGGACCGCGGCGTCGTCGGTTTCGACATCGCCGGTGCCGAGGCCGGTAACCCGCCGAGCCGGCACCTCGACGCTTTCGAATACATGCGTGATGCGAACGCCCACTTCACGATTCACGCGGGTGAGGCGTTCGGGTTGCCGTCGATCCACGAAGCCATCGCCTTCTGCGGAGCGGATCGGTTGGGTCACGGCGTGCGGATCGTGGACGACATCGACGTAGCCGGCCAAGGTGGGGCAGAGCTGGGTCGACTCGCGAACTACGTCCGTGACATGCGCATTCCCCTGGAACTGTGCCCGAGTTCGAACGTGCAGACCGGAGCCGTAGCGGCCCTGTCGGACCATCCGTTCGGACTGTTGGCGGACTTGCGCTTCCGCGTGACCGTCAACACTGACAACAGGCTGATGAGCGACACCAGCATGAGCCGGGAAATGGCCGCGTTGGTCGAGACCTTCGGTTACGGCTGGACCGATCTGGAACGCTTCACCATCAACGCGATGAAGTCGGCCTTCATCCCGTTCGACGAGCGCCTCGCGTTGATCGACGACGTCATCAAGCCGGGTTACGCCGTGCTCATCGGCTAGCTGACGTGCACCCGACTACTCAGATCGCAGCCGGGCCTCGAACTCACGCTCGAGTTCGCGCCAGGCCTCGGATTCCTTGGTGAACGGCGCACTCGGAGCCATCCGCGACGGATCGGGGTTGAGGAGGTACGAGACGTACCAACCCAGCTCGTTCGACGCGGACAGAGCCTCCTCGGTGGAGTCGTCGTCGGCGAAATCCGCTGCATCGGTGAACAATTCGACGGCAAGTTCCAGTTGCTCGGCGTCGACGACGTCCGGGCCCTGGGCGAGGTCGTCGGCGATGCCGGGCAGAACGTAGACGTTCTCGTCCGTGACCTCGATTTCGAGTGAACCGTCGACGGCAGCATTCTGAATTTCGCCGTACGTGCTGACCTGCGAGAGATCGTGTTCGTGGTTGTCGGCGAGGTAGCGAGCGAGTGCGCGCTCGCTACGGAAAACGGTGATCAGTCCGTCCTTGCCGAGGAAGATCGCCTGATCGCCCATGTAGCAGCGCAGAGTGTAGAACGTCTCGGCTGAGGTGATGATGCGGATCGGGTCGACACCGACCTCGCCCCAGAAGGTCTCGACTTCGTCTTCCTCCTCGTCGAGGTCGTCTTCGTCGAATTCCTCGTCCTCGCCCTCCTCGGCGACATCGTCGGCGTCGACGGTGTTCTCGGCGGCAGCGAGCAGTTCAGCTTCGGCGACCGCGACGGCAGCTGCATCGACCTTCGGGGAGGTGACCACCTTGTCGATGGCGTCGAGAACGGCGTCCCAGTCCTTGACGATCGCAGCGCCGACCTGGTCCCACAGCTCCAGGCCTTCGCGACCTTCGAAGGTGCCGGCGCCGGTCGCAAGCGCGCCGAGAACCGGATGGCCGCTGAAGAAGCGGATGACCGCGTCCAGTTCGCACACCTCGCCGATGTTGCGAGCCATGTTCAAGGTGTCTTCGAGTTCCGAGACCGCCAGTGCCTCAGGATCACCTGCGGCCAGTTCCGGCACGCCGACGAAGTCGAAGGTGAAGTTCTCTTCCGGTTCGAGCTCGGCTGCCGACAGTCCGGAGACGACGGCCCACGCCGGATGCTCGACCAGGTCGTTGTCGGAGTCCGTTCGGATGAAGGCCGCGAGTTCTGCGACGGAGGAGAACCCGTACAGGTCTTCCTCATGGCCGAGGAACGCTTCCCACTCGTCGTCGCCCTCGCGCCAGCGGGGTGCCCACAAAGTGACGAGGTCTCCGTCGGTGAGTCCGATTTCGATAGGGACGATGTCTCCAGCCATGGGCGGAAGCCTATCCACCGCAGAGCGAAAGGCATAGCGGGGGTTCGTCACGTTTGTTTCAGTGCCACTCGGAGCTCACTGACCAGTCGCTCTCGTTCGTCGTTGGACTGTCGAACTGCCTGGTGAATTGTTGCGACAGTCAATGCGGCCACAGTGCGAGAATTCATCGTGGTGATTGCGTCGGTAATCCGTAGGTCGACCAGAGCGCCCAGCCCGTCGACAGTCGCCGTGACTATCCCACCCTCGCTCGAGACGACCGCCCGCAGAGCGCCGACCCCGTCGACGGCGTCCTGCAAGAGTCCGGTCCGGTGTTTCGCCAGCTCCATGAATCGATCAATCTCGCTCATATCGAACGCATCCAGCTCGACGGAAGGATCTGGCCCTCGGCGGCATCGACATCGGCCAGTTCGTCTCGGGTCGCGAGACCGAGCCGATCGAGGATCGCTGCCGGGACTCCGGTCTCTTCGAGCTCCACACGATGGCGGGCGCCGGCCTCGATTGCTGCTTTCGAGCACAGTGTGAGTATCTGTTGCGCCAACCGTTCCCCGCCGTACCGCAGTTCCTCCTGGCTGATCCGCAGGTCCACGGGAATGGCGTGCTCCGTGGCGCGGACCGCGATGGTTCCAGCGCGGTTGACGGAGACGGCTGTGATGATCGGCGGTGATTCCCGCATGTTCTCGTTCATGTTTCCTGTCATTCTGTCGGACGGTAGAAACCGTGAAAGCCCATGCCGCTGTTCGTGGTTCGGATGGCGCTGATTTCGACTGGGTCGCCGGCTTCGATCATCTGGCCGCCGCCAATCACCATCGCGACGTGGCCGTCCCAGACCGCGAGGTCGCCCGGCATCAGATTGTTCTGATCGACCTGGTTCCCGATTCCCTGTTCCTGAGCCAACCTCGGAATATCGACTCCGGCCTGGCCGTACGCCCATTGCGTCAGACCACTGCAGTCCAGACCGACTCCGGGTGTCGTGCCTCCCCAGGCGTACGGGACACCCTGTTGAGTAAGCGCGTTGCGTACGGCAGCAGCGGCCTCGGCGTTCGGTGCGGTGGCAATCGAGCCGTCGGGAAGTTCGACCTCTACTCCACCGACGGGACCAGAACCACCGACGGAACCGGAACCACCGACGGAACCGGAACCACCCACCGAACCGGAGACTCCAGGTGCGGGATCGGGTATCGGGACGGACGGGACGAGTGCGGACATTTTGTCGGTCGACCCCGCCAGCTCACCGCGTACCCGCTCGATAACCGATACCGCGCGTCCGAGGTGCTCCAACGCGGCCGACAACAACATCAATTGGCCCGTCGGTGTCATGAGCGTCGGCCCGGCCTTGATCGCGAGTGTCAGAAACGACTGGAGAATCTCACCGAGTTCGGTCATTCCCGCGTACACGGACGTTGTTGCTTCGTCCACGACGCCGGCGATGTCGGTCCCACGATCGGCGAGGTTTCGCGTCGACGTCTGCGTCTGCTCGGTTTTGGTCACCGCAGCGGTGAGTGCCGTGGACGAGCTCTGAGAGGACGCCAATTCGCTCAGAGCAGCGCTTCCCAATTGGTATGCGATCTCGAGGGCGTCCGTAGCGATTCGGATGCCGACGTCGGGTCCACTTGCGCTGGGGACGCCAGTCCCGACAATGTCGACCAGATCGATGATCGGTCGTGCGAGTGCGTCGACGTCGATCATGAGCGTGCGGCTTCAGCGAGAGTCGTTCGTACCGATTCCTCGGAGTCGAGATAGACGGCGTGAGCGTCGCGGGTGGCTGACTGGACGCTGGAGATCACAGCGGACAGTCGATCGATGTCGTCGATGTGCGCTTGCTGTGCTCGGCTCGCGACATCGACGAAGTCGCCGCCGATCAGCCCCAGCACAGCGGGCAGAGCCAAGTGATCGCCACCCGCCGCGTCCTGTCGAGCTTGCGCGACGTTGTCGGCAACAGTGCCCAACCGCGTGGCGAACTCCGCGATGCTTTCAGTGTCCAGATCCAGATTTGTCAACTTGTCTTCCCCCCGTTGCGCTTACTCCTTCTTGGACGCCGCGCGGGGTGCTCCGGTTCCCGAGGAACTATTCTGATGGTCATGCAAACGCACGTAGTCGACCATCCGCTCGCGGCGGCCCTCTTGACGACAATGCGTGATGCACGCAGTGAGAACGCAACTTTTCGTTCCGCACTTCGCAGGCTCACGCACATGCTGGTCTACGAGGCCATGCGTGACGCGGAGGTCGAGGAGTTTCCGGTCGACACCCCGGTAGCAGCGACGACGGGCATCCGGCTCGCGAAGCCGCCGTTGTTGGTACCCGTGCTGCGGGCCGGTCTGGGCATGGTCGAACAGGCGAGTGCGCTGATTCCGTCGGCCGGCGTCGGCTTTGTCGGAATGGCACGTGACGAAGAGACTCATCAGCCGGTTCCGTACCTCGAATCCCTGCCTGCGGATCTGTCCGGTATCCCGGTGTTCGTGCTCGATCCGATGCTCGCCACCGGTGGCTCGATGGTGCACACCATCGACTTGCTGGTTGCGCGTGGCGCGACGGATGTCACGGCAGTGTGCGTCGTGGCCGCTCCGGCCGGCGTCGACGCGCTGGCAGCGTCCGGCCACCCGGTTCGTCTGGTCATCGCGAGCATCGATGACGGACTCGACGAGAACGCTTTCATCGTCCCCGGTCTCGGTGACGCCGGCGATCGGCAGTTCGGACCCCGCTAGAGCGAAAGGGCGAAGGTTCGGAGTTCCGCCAGCCGGGCCTTCGCCTGCTCTAGTGCGTTCGCGAGGTCGTCGCGGTTCGCCACCGGGACGACAACTTCGAGATAACACTTGAGCTTGGGCTCGGTTCCGGACGGTCGAACAACCACGCGGATCGACGGCCCGTCGAATATCACTGCGTCGGTGCGCATACCGCCGCGAACCAGGGACAAGTCCTCGGTCGTGACCGGCTCACCCGCGAGTTGGCCAGGAGGATCGGCGCGTAGTCGTTTCATCATTTCGGCGATGTCGCTCAAATCCTCGACGCGGCGGGATACTTGGTCCCCGCGATGCAGTCCGAATTCGACGGCATAGTCGCCTAGAACGTCCAACAGGGTTCTGTTGCGGCCCGCGAGGGTGGCAGCCAAGTCGGCCACAAGGACGGCAGCTGAGATTCCGTCCTTGTCCCGCACCACATCCGGATCGACGCAGTGCCCGATCGCTTCCTCGTAGGCGTAGACGAGTCCGTCGCCGGCGCGCGTGAGCCACTTGAATCCGGTGAGTGTCTGCGCAAACCTGGCTCCGCGAGCTTTCGCCAACTTCGAGAGCAGAGTCGAGGAGACGATCGTCGTCGCCACCAACGAATCTTCGGGCGCCGAGTGCAGTACGTGGTCGGCCAAGAGCACCCCGGTTTCGTCGCCGCGCAACATGCGCCACTGATCACCGTCGCGAACTCCGACGGCGCAGCGGTCGGCATCCGGGTCGAGTGCGATCGCCAGATCCGCGTCGACACTTCGGGCAAGGGCGAGCAGGCGGTCTGCGGCACCGGGCTCTTCGGGATTGGGGAACTCGACGGTCGGAAACGTGGGGTCGGGATCGAACTGCTCCGCCACGACGTGCAGATCGTCGAACCCTGCTGCTCGCAGAGCCGCTGTCGCAGTCTCCCCGCCGACGCCGTGCATTGCCGTGAACGCAATCCGGATCGAGCGGGCGTCGCCGTGCGGGAGGGTCGCGATGCGGGCGATGTACTCCTCGACCAGAGAATCGTCGGCCGGAATCACCGATGCTCGCGCGACGTCGGCGGCACCACCGATGCGGGCGATCTCGCTCTCGATTTCACGATCGGCGGGGGAGACGAGTTGCGCTCCGCCCGAGAGATACACCTTGTAACCGTTGTCGGCGGCAGGATTGTGGGAGGCGGTGATCTGGATACCTGCCGCTGCCCCGAGCCTGCGCACCGCGAACGCCACCAGCGGTGTCGGCAGTGGGCGGGGGAGCAGGGTCACCTCGAACCCGGCCGCTGCCATGACCTCGGCGGCGGCGAGAGCAAATGCCTCTGAACCGAGCCGGGCGTCGCGGCCGACCACAACGCGGGACCCGCCCTGGCAGCGAGCTGTCAGCCAGGCCGCCAGACCGGACGTGGTCCGGATGACGACCGCGAGGTTCATGCCGTTGGGCCCGCCGCGCACCGGCCCGCGAAGCCCAGCAGTGCCGAACGTCAGTGGTGCGGAAAAGCGTTCGGCCAGTTCATGTTCGGAAAGGGCTGCTAATTCTGCGCGGGTAACTGGGTCCGGATCGGCGTCGATCCACTCGGTGACGTTCAGTGGTGTCACAGCTGCTCGACCAGTTGACGCAGCAGCACTCCCATCCGGGCCGCCGATGCTTTGCCTGCCGCCAGCACTTCCTGATGGTCGAGCGGGGCGCCCGTGATTCCGGCGGCCAGATTGGTGACCATGGAGATGCCGAGAACGCGGGCGCCGAGCGCGCGAGCCGCGATGGTCTCGTGAACCGTCGACATGCCGACCAGATCGGCGCCGAGTGTACGAAGCATTCGAATCTCGGCCGGAGTCTCGTAGTGCGGACCGGGAAGCCCGGCGTAAACACCCTCGGCAAGGTCCGAGTCGATCGAGCGAGCCAGCGCACGCAGTTCCGGCGAATAGGCGTCGACCAGGTCGACGAACTCTGCGCCGACGAGGGGAGAGCGGGCCGTCAGGTTCAGGTGGTCACTGATCAGCACCGGTTGACCGACTGTGTAGTTTTCGCGGATACCGCCGGCCGCATTGGTGAGGATGACCGTGTCGGCGCCGGCAGCAATGGCTGTCCGGACCGGGTGGACGACGGTACCGAGATCGTGGCCCTCGTATGCGTGCGCACGCCCGAGCAGCAGCAGGACTTCGGTGTTTCCGACGCGCACCGAACGAATGGTGCCCGCGTGACCGAGCGCGGACGGTGGGGCGAAGCCAGGAAGATCCGCCATCGAGACTTCGGCTGTCACGTCCGCACCGGCGTCGCCGAACACGTCTGCGGCATCGGTCCACCCCGACCCGAGCACGATGGCGACTGACGGTGACGAAGAGCCAGTCATGGCGGACAGAGCAGCGGCGGCGGCCTCGGCGATCGTTCCCATGTGAGCAACCCTACTGAGGAGTCGGGTCGGTTCGCCGGGTGAGTTGGCGGGCGTTACTCTCCCATCCATGCCTTATCTCGAACGCGACGGCGACGTATTCATCCTGTACCTCGGCAACGAGGGCGAAACGGACAACGAGAACCGCTTCGGCCCTGAGTGGATCGACGCTGTTCACAGCAAGTTGGACGAAGTCGAAGCGCACGAGGGACCCGCAGCCCTGGTGACGACGGCGACGGGCAAGTTCTACACGAACGGCCTGGACACGACGTGGATCTTCGGCAATCTCGACGGTCTGCCCGGCTACCTGGACAAGGTCCACACCATCTACAGCCGTTTGTTGACCTTCCCGATGGCCACGGTCGCGGCCGTGCAGGGGCACGCGTTCGGCGCCGGCGCCATGCTCGCGTCCTCACACGATTTCCAGATCATGCGCGCGGACCGCGGCTTCTACTGCCTCCCCGAGGTCGGACTGAACATGCCGTTCACTGTCGGCATGTCAGCACTGTTGAACAGTCGTCTGCCCAAGCAGACGGCAGTCGACGCGATGACGACGGGGCGTCGATTCGGCGGCGCCGACGCGCTTGCTGCCGGCATCGTGCAGGAAACGGTCGACGGCGACGGAGTACTCGCCGCAGCAGTGACCAAGGCGTCGGCACTGACGTCGACTCACGGCAAGAACTTGGCGGGAATCAAGGCAGGCATCCACCGCGATGCTCTTGCGGACCTCGCTCAGGTGACTGACAAGAGCAACTTCTCCTTCGGGTGAGACAATGATCGCGTGAACCAGAATGTCGACAGCGCAGTCAGGTCCGTAGAGGCCGATCTGATTGCGCTGTCGCATTCGATTCACAGCGATCCGGAACTTGCCTTCGAGGAGTTCCGCAGCGCTGCCAAAGTGTCGGACCTGCTGGCGCAGCACGGTTTCGCGGTCACTCACGGGATCGTCGATCTGCCGACGGCCTTCGATGCCACCTACGGCAGTGGAGAGTTGGTCATCGCGATCTGCGCCGAGTACGACGCGCTGCCCGAGATCGGTCATGCCTGTGGGCACAACATCATTGCCGCCGCCGCGGTCGGGGCCGGCATCGCGTTGGCTACCGTGGCCGACGAACTGGGGATCACAGTCCGAGTGATCGGTACTCCCGCGGAGGAAACCGGTGGCGGCAAAGTTCTGATGCTCGAGCGTGGTGCATTCGACGGCGTCGGCGCGGCCATGATGGTTCATCCAGGACCGATCGACATCATCGGTGCCACCTCGCTGGCCCTGGCGGACATCGCCGTCAGCTATCACGGTCGCGAAGCGCACGCCTCTGCTGCGCCGGAATTCGGTCGCAATGCCGCTGATGCAGCGACGCTCGCGCAGGTGGCGGTCGGATTGTTGCGCCAGCACCTCCAGCCAGGGCAACAGATTCACGGAATCGTCAGTGATGGCGGCACTGCTCCCAACATCGTTCCGGCTCGGTCCGAACTGCTGTACTACCTGCGTGCCGAGACGGCCGCATCGTTGGCCAATCTGTCCGAGCGTGCCGACGCCTGCTTCGCCTCGGGCGCACTCGGCACCGGATGCACCCACGAAATCCGCACGGTATCGCCCACTTACACCGAGTTGACCCCCGATCCGTGGCTGGCGGCGGCGTATCGTGAACAGATCGTCGACCTCGGGCGGGTGCCACTGGCAGCGGAATGGGAGCGCTCCCGTCCACTGGGTAGTACGGATATGGGTAATGTGACCAATGTGATTCCGGGAATTCACCCGGTCATAGGCTTGGATTCATCGGGGGCAGTGACACATCAGCCGGAGTTCGCGGCCGCGTGTATCACCACCTCCGCAGATCGAGCGGTAGTCGACGGTGCAATTGCGTTGGCCCGCACTGCTGTCCGGGTAGCGTCCGATCCAGAACAACGCACCCGTCTGTTGGAAGGGGTAGATCGCCGGTGAACGCGGCAATCGACACGTGGATTCACGCGCACACCGACGACCTAGTCGCGTGGCGTCGACACATCCATGCCAACCCGGAGTTGGCTCGCCGCGAATACGCGACCACCGAATTCGTCGCGACCCGCCTCACCGCCGCGGGGCTGTCGCCGAAGATCCTTCCCGGTGGCACCGGACTCACGTGCGACATCGGACCTGAGGGGCCGCGAATCGCACTTCGCGCCGACATGGACGCTTTGCCGATGCAGGAGGCGACCGGGGCGACGTACTCGTCCACGGTCCCCGGTGTGTCTCATGCATGCGGGCACGACGCCCACACCACCATCCTGCTCGGCGCCGGATTGGCTCTGGCCACGCTGCCCGAACTTCCCGTCGGGGTTCGGCTGATCTTCCAGCCCGCCGAGGAAGTCATGCCTGGTGGTGCACTCGACGTCATCGCTGCCGGCGCGCTCGACGGCGTGTCCAGAATCTTTGCTCTGCACTGCGATCCGCGACTCGAGGCAGGCCAGGTCGGAATGCGTCTTGGCGCGATCACCTCTGCTGCAGACACGATCGAGGTCGTTCTCGACTCTCCGGGTGGGCACACGTCGAGGCCGCACCTGACCACGGACCTCATCTACGCACTCGGCACAGTCGTGACCGGGCTGCCGGGAATGCTCAGCCGTCGTATCGATCCGCGTACCGGCACCGTGATGGTGTGGGGTGCGGTCAGTGCAGGTCAGGCGCCCAACGCGATTCCGCAGACCGGCATGATGACGGGCACGGTACGTACCGGCGATCACGACACGTGGGAGTTGCTCGAACCGCTCGTGGAAGAAATCGTCCACGGACTGCTCGCGCCCACCGGAGTTCGCTACCAACTCAACTATCGTCGCGGAGTGCCACCGGTGGTCAACGACGAGGTGTCCACTCGGATGTTCGAGGACGCCATCGCGACCGTCGGACAAGATGCTTTGGCGGACACCCCGCAATCCGGTGGTGGCGAAGACTTTTCGTGGTACCTCGAAACCGTGCCGGGTGCCATGGCGCGGCTCGGCGTGTGGTCGGGTGAAGGCGATCAGCTCGACATCCACCAACCCACTTTCGATCTCGACGAGCGTGCACTCGGCGTCGGTGTGAAGGTTCTGACGAGCCTGGTTCTGGGATAGTTCCGGTTCCCGTCGGGGGTACCGTTTTTCGTGTCGTTCGAGTGAAGGTACGGGCATGTCCATAGGTGTGGGAGTGCGAATCGGCACATTGGTGTCGACGGCTGTAGTTGCGTCCAACGATCCGGGTTCGGCCGATCCGGTGGTGTTGGTCAGGGACACGATTCTCAATCAACGCAAGGACGGAACGACCGTGCTCGGCGGTACCGAGCAATTGGGTGCCGGCCGTGAATTCTCGGAATCATGGTCAGGTTTTGTCGGCCGTGTGGGGGACCCGAGTGGCGTCTCCGGAACGGCCGATACCCGTTACCGCGCCGAGGATTTGGTGGCGACGTCGATTCGCTGCCTGTTGCAGGAATGCGAGCCGCTGCCCGATCGTGGTGGTCGAAGTGGGGGAGCGCCCGACATCGTCGCGACCTACCCGTCGCGCTGGGACTCGTCCACAGCGGCCCTCATGCAGGATTCTCTGGTCTATGCAGGCCTCGAGCGTGTCACTCTCGTCTCGGACGCCGAGGCGGTCTCGGCGTGGTTCGAGTCGGAAATCGCGGCACTCGCCGGCACGCTCATCGGCATCTATCACGTCGACGACACCGGGGCCGCGGTCACGCTGGTGCGTTCGGGCGTCGCCGCCGGCCGCGCATTCGGCTTCGCCGGCGACGGGAGTTCACCGAGTTCACGCCTCGCGACGGCACTGGGTGCGTTCGGTTGGATGCCGGAGAACCTGGACGCCGTAGTCGTCACCGGTGACGGAGAACCGGCGACAGACAAAGCAGCCATGATGTCCATAGCGGCCGGAATCGCCGAAAAGCTCGGTGTCAGATGTGAACTCGGGCCCGGACCGGAGCAGTCGGCCGCGCTGGGAGCCGCAATTCTGGCTGCCGGTTTCACCTCGACGTCGCACACGATCGTTCCGATCGGTTTGCCGCCTTCACACGACGTGACGGAGGTGTTCGACACTCTCGGACGTGAGAAGGTGGCGGCTGAAACTGCAACCGGGGTGGCAACAGTCGAGCCGGAAACTGCAATTGCCGCAGGCGAATCGGAGTCACGCGGTTCCAAGCGTGTGCTCATCGGCCTGACGATTGTGGTGGTACTCGCAGCACTTGCAGTGCTCGCGTATTTCCTGCTGCTTTGAGCAGGACAGCTATCTAATCGGTAACACCGTTACCCGGACCCACGTTGCGGCTGTTTCTCGTCCGCAACTCTCGCACGTACTCGGCCGGCGCTCCGGCAATCTCGGCGGCGTCGGCCATCACGCCGATGTAGCGGGCCGACGGCAGTCCGCCTTCGTACGCATCCATGACGTAGAGCCAAGCGAGCACCGCATCGCCTGCGGTGTCGACCCGCACGCGGATCTTGCGGTGCAGACCGAGTTCGGCACCTTCCCAGCGGTCCAGACTCACTTCGTCCTCTTCCGGGACGTCGTAGAGGACCACGAAAACACTGGAATCGGGGTCTTCGACCACGGTGGCGAGAGCCCCCTCCCAGCCGAGGTCCTCGCCGCTGAAGGTCAGGCGCCAGCCTCGCAGCCACCCTGTCCCGGACATGGGCGAGTGTGGGCAGCGCAACAACATCTGCTCGGGATGCATGTTGGAACCGTAGGCGGCATAAATCGACACGGGCGCAAGCCTAAACCGTGGTCCGAGGGTGTGGCGAAGCGGACCACCGGACGCAAGTAATCTGGTACAAGCACTGCGCGACACGTGGTGCTCGAATAGCGTGACACTGGTCGACGGGAGACCCCTGCCGGCCACGCGAGGACTTGGAGGACACATGACCCGGATCGTGATCATCGGTGGCGGACCCGCCGGCTACGAGGCGGCACTGGTAGCCGCGCAGCACGGGGCCACGGTCACCCTGGTCGATTCGGACGGCGTCGGCGGCGCGTGTGTGCTGTTCGACTGTGTCCCGTCGAAGACGTTCATCGCGTCCACCGGAATCCGCACCGACATGCGTCGTGCATCCGACCTCGGCATCACTCTGGATCCGGAGCAGGCTTCGGTGTCACTGCCGAAGATCCACTCCCGAGTCAAGAGTCTCGCGTTGTCCCAGTCCTCGGACATTCGCGCACGGTTGCAGACGGTCGGCGTCGAGGTTCTCTCCGGCACCGCCGAACTGACCGATCCGCTCCTCGGTATGGCAGCACACCAGGTTCGCGCGACGCTCGGAAGCGGCGAGCAGAAGACCATCGACGCAGACGTCGTGTTGATCGCCACCGGCGCCAGCCCCCGCATCATCCCGGGAGCCGAGCCCGACGGTGAGCGAATCATGACGTGGCGTCAGCTCTACGACTTGGACGAGCTGCCCGAGCACCTGGTCGTGGTCGGTTCGGGTGTCACCGGTGCCGAGTTCGTCTCCGCGTACACCGAGATGGGCGTCAAGGTCACACTCGTGTCCAGTCGTGACCGTGTTCTGCCCGGCGAGGATGCCGATGCGGCGCTCGTGCTCGAGGACGCCCTCGCCGAGCGCGGTGTCACCCTCGTCAAGCACGCCCGCGCAGACGCCGTCGAGCGCACCGAGAAGGGCATCATCGTCAAGCTCTCCGACGGCCGCACGGTCGAAGGAAGCCACGCTCTGATGACCGTCGGTTCCGTCCCCAACACCAACGGTCTCGGCCTGGAGCGGGTCGGCATCGAGTTGGACAAGGGTGGATACCTGCGTGTCGACCGGGTCTCGCGCACCACGGTTTCCGGTATCTACGCCGCCGGTGACTGCACCGGACTGCTCCCGCTCGCGTCGGTGGCTGCGATGCAGGGACGTATCGCGATGTACCACGCACTCGGTGAAGGCGTCAGCCCGATCAAGTTGAAGACCGTCGCATCGGCCGTCTTCACGCGCCCCGAAATTGCAACGGTGGGTGTTTCGCAGGCCGCGATCGACAACGGAGAGGTGCCTGCTCGCACCGTCATGTTGCCGCTCAACACCAACCCGCGTGCCAAGATGTCCGGTTTGCGCCGCGGCTTCGTGAAAATCTTCTGCCGCCCGGCTACCGGCGTGGTCATCGGCGGTGTTGTGGTCGCGCCCACCGCTTCGGAACTCATCCTGCCGATTGCGATCGCCGTGCAGAACAACCTGACGGTCAACGACCTGGCTCAGACGTTCTCGGTGTACCCGTCGCTGACCGGATCGATCACCGAGGCAGCTCGTCAGCTCATGCGTCACGACGACCTGGACTGAGAACGGACCAGAGTCTTCTTACAATGTGAGAAGTCTGTTTCACATACTGAAGTATTGGTGAGATAGTCGAGATACCGACCGAATCAAGGGTCGGTATCTCGGCGCTCTCCCGCCCCGTTGACCCAGGACGGCTCAGGGTGTTTTCCTCTGACCTTCATTCTGCGTGCCTGGGAGCTTCACATGACACACGCCGCGCTGTCCGCTCGTATGGACGGACTCCGTAGTTCTGCAATTCGCGATCTGCTCACCTTGACTGCCCGACCCGACGTCATCAGCTTGGCCGGCGGACTACCCGATCCTGATTTCATTCCGCGGGAACGAATCTCGAAGGCAGCCCACGACGCACTCGGTGACCCCTCGTCCGTTCAATACGGCGAGACGTCAGGCCTGCGGCGCCTCCGTGAGGTGATCGCCGAGCGCGAATCCTCCAAGATCGGGCGGGCACTCGACGTGTCCGAAGTTGTGATCACACACGGTTCTCAGCAAGGTTTGAGCCTGCTCGCGCAGGTCCTCCTCGACGCCGGTGACGTTGTGGTCGTGGAGGAACCGGCATATACCGGTGCGCTGCAGGTCTTTCGGACGGCGCAGGCTCGTCTCGTTCCCGTCCAGTTGGACGAGGACGGAATGGACACCGACGCGCTCGAGGCGAAACTCGCCGCCGGTCTTCGGCCCAAAGTTGTGCACACCGTGAGCAATTTCCACAACCCGCGGGGCGCGGTGCTTTCGGCGCCGCGGCGAGCGCACTTGGCGGCGCTGGCGGACCGATACGGGTTCTGGGTTCTCGAGGACGACCCGTACGGCGAACTGTACTTCGGCGAGAAACCGCCCGCACCGCTGGCGGCGTTGTCGGACAGGGTGATTCGGCTGTCCAGTGCTTCCAAAGTGTTGGCACCGGCGCTGCGCGTCGGCTGGCTGCACGGCGACCGAAAGGTCTGCGAGGCGGTCGAACTGATCAAGCAAGGCGCTGACCTGTGCGGGTCTTCGCTCACCCAGCAGATCGCCGCAGACCTCTTCTCCGACGTCGATTGGTTCGAAACGCACCTCGACAAGCTCCGGGAGGGTTACGGCGCCAGAGCGAAGGCGTTGGTCACGGCCGCCGAGACGGAATTGAGTGGGCGTGCACGCTTTTCCGAGGTCCGCGGCGGGATGTTCTGTTGGATGGATTTCGTCGACGACGTCGACACCACCGAACTCCTGGGTGCCGCGCTCGAGCATGGCGTGGCATTTGTCCCAGGTTCGGCCTTCGCGGTCGAAGCTGACCTCGGTCGAAGCGCTCGACTGTGTTTCGCGACGTATCCCGAAGTCGTGCTGGTCGATGCCGTCGGCAGGCTCCGGAAGAGTGTTACCGCAGGTACAGCCTGACCTTGTCGATAGTGTTGCGGAGCAGATCGATCTCCGTGCTCGATGGTGGGGTGGTGATGGTGACGTGCTCGGCGACGGCGAGGTCCCATCCCGTCGACTCTCGGACTTGATCGACAGAGATTCCCTCGTGGACGCTGGTCAACTCCAATTCGCCGCCGGGGCCCTGGTGTGTCAGGACGCCGAGGTTGGTGAATACCTTGGTCACTCCTGCACCTGCCGGCATGATGCCCTTACCGCTGGCGTGGGCGCGGGCAGGGCTGGGTGAGGTGCAGAAGTCGAGCTCGGCCGGAAAAGAATTGAGGTCGTGGCGACGCATAACGACGAAGATCTCGGCGGCGTTCGCGATGATCTCGACGGCCCCGCCTGCTCCGGGCAGTCTGACCGTCGGGTTCTTCCAGTCACCGATGAAACTTGTGTTCAGACTGCCCGTTCGATCGATTTGAGCGGCCCCGAGAAATCCGACGTCGACGTTGCCACCTTGCAGGACGTAACCGAAGAGCGCGGCCATGCTCAGAACGGATTCGGCACCGGAGACAACCACAGAGTCCGCGATACCCTCGGCCATTGCCGACGGATGTGCACCGCACACTCCGGATTCGTAGATCAGCTCGACGTCCGGATTCGACGTGTGCCGCGCGAGATCGACTGCGAGCGTGGGTAGCCCAACTCCGGCGAAGACCCGGCGCTTACCCGCCAATTCGCGTGCCGCGACGGCGACGATCGTTTCGGTGGATGTGGTGTTACCGGTCCCGATCGTGGTGGTCATAGTCTGCTCCCGTAGTCGACTGGTGTGGAGAGTTTTGGTCCGACCTCGAGATCCGACCAGTAGTCGGCTCCGAGTTTGGCGAGATACTCGCCGTGACTGTCGAGTGCGTACACCCATTCGTCGAGCCAATTTCTCAGCCGTGAAGGGTCTTTGGAGATTTCGGTCCAGCGTCGGTAGAAGCCGCAATCGCGGTCGTAGTATCCCTGCGCGTACGACGGGTGTGCGCCGCGCGGGCAGACGACAACCGCGTCGACTGCATGCGAGGGAATCAGAGTTCGGCTCGGGTCTGACCTGATGACCTCGTCGTCGACCAGTTCTTCGACAACGACGATTGCCTTCTTCGCGGCGTACACGGCCTCTTGCTGCACCCCGGCGATGCCCCAGATCTGCGCGTTCCCGGACGTGTCCGCTCGCTGTGCGCCGATGATCGTGACATCCGGATTCAATGGCGGCACAACGTAGACGCTCCCGCCGCCGTACGGGTCCTCGACGAGTCTCAGTTGTGGGTTGAGTGCGGGTAGATCACTACCGGCGTACGACCGTAGCGGGAAGAAGGGAAGCCTGGCGGCTCCCGCCTGATACCGGCACACCATGCCGTAATGGCTGTATTCCTCGACTTCGAGGGGGAGCGGGTCCTGGTTCTCGATGCGTCTGCGTAACTCGTACAGAGAACCTGCGGAGCCGCTGGCGAAGAACGAAGCGACCAGCTTTCGGACGCAGCCGGCGGCGACGAGTTGATCGGAAACGATGTCCGGCGTCATCCGGCACAGCGTGAGGTCCTTCCTGCCCTGCCGGATGATCTCGTGTGCCGCGGCAAATGGAATGAGATGCGAAAAGCCCTCCAACGCAACAGTCATTCCGTCGCCGACGTATCGACCGATAGCCTCTTTCATCGAGAGCGTCTTGTCCACGTGTGTACCTCTTCTTACGTTCTCGCGCACTTGGTCGGTTTCGGAAACTTGACATGGTCGGCCGGTGTGGCGCAACAATGTCGGGTGGAAATTCATCAGATCAACGCATTTCTCGCGGTGGCTGAGGAGCTACATTTCGGCCGTGCGGCTCAGCGCCTTCGGATTGCGCAACCGCCGCTGAGTCGAACGATCAGGCAATTCGAGAAACAGCTCGGTTCGCCGTTGTTCGATCGAAGTACTCGAACTGTGCGGTTGACTGCTGCCGGTGAAGCACTGCTGCTTCCGGCGCGCGAAATTCTGGACGCGTGCCGGATGGCCGAGATCGCGGTATCCGCGGCAGGCCAGGGAACGACAGGTCGCGTTCGCCTGGGCTTCGCGGGAACCTCGTCGCACCTACTCGTCGGGCGGTGGGCGAAATTGGTGAGAAAGACGAATCCCGGTATCGAATTCGTGCTCGACAGTTCCGCTTTCGCGAACGAGGCGTTGTTGATGTTGCTCGATCGACGCCTCGACATCGGGATGGTCCGGTGGACCGTCCCGCCGCTCGGGATCACGTCGAGATTGATCGCCGAGGAGAACTTTCTGGTTGCCATGTCGAAAGACCACCCGTTGGCGTCGAGGGAATCGGTTCGGTTGATCGAATTGGAGTCCGAGAATTGGGTGACGCTTCCGGCGGAGCCGGGTTCGATTCTGCGGGAGTCTCTGCTCACTGCGTCGAAGAACGCAGGGTTCCTGGCTCGAATCGTGCAGACGGCACCGGATTCGATGTCGTTGATCGCGCTGGTGTCCGCGGAAATCGGATGCTCGTTGACTATTTCGTCGGTGGCCCAAAGCATCGTGAACCCTGATGTTGTCTTTGTTCCCGTCATGGATCCACCTCCTCCCCTTCAACTGCGTATCGCCTGGCGAGATGGAGACGACAGACCTGCTCTTCTCGAAGTGTTGAAATTGTCCGAGCAGGCGCTGCCGTCCCTGGCTTAGACGGTTGCCCTCCCGGTAGGAATTTCACCCGCTTCGGACTTCGGCGAGTTTGCAGTATCGGCAAGAGCGTTCTCGAGTTCGAGCTCGTCGTAATCCGCTTGCTCGGCCGTCGAGAGTTCGCTTGCGTTGTAGCCGGTACGTCGGAGCAGGAGAAGGGTGCAGATCAGCGAGACAAGTGCGTACAGTCCGGACACGATCGCGACCCCGACGATGTTGCCTGACGTGTTGAGCATCCACTGCGCCAGTACCGGAGTTCCGCCGCCGACGACAAGGGAACACAGTTGATACGCCGTCGACAGACCCGTGTAACGGATGTTCGCAGGGAAGGCGCGAGCGAGAACGCCGGCGATGGCGCCGTAGAACATCGAGTGCGGGATCGTGGCGAGACACATCGCAACGACTGCGATGGTGAAGTTCCCGGTTCTGATGGCAAAGAACATCGCGGGCATGAGAACGAACTCCGGTATCACCATCAGGCACATGGCCTTCCGCATGTCTATCTTGGAAACCAGAACGGCCCCGAACGGTTGGACGATGAACTGCACGACAAGTGCGATCGCGATAGCGGCGAGGAATGTGCCGCGGTCGTATCCGAGTTCTTTTGTAGCCCAGGACAATGCGAAGGTGTTCTTGAAATAGGTGACCTGGGCGAGGGGGAGTGCGCCGGCGCCGAGGAGAACCAGCACCCAGTGCTTGCGCAATACTTCGGCGAGCGGAAGTTTGACGACCTTCTTGCGGGCGAGAACGGCCTTCATCTCGTCGGACTCTTCGAGTTTCAGGCGAATGATCATGCCGAGGATGACCAGGCCTGCCGAAACGAGAAAAGGGATTCGCCAGCCGTAGAGAAGGAATGACGGCGTCGGCATCGAGGACAGCAGGAAGAATGCGATGGTTGCCAACAGATTTCCCGCGGGGGAGCCCTGCTGAGCGAACGCGGAGTAGAGGATGCTCTTGCCCTTCGGTGCGTTCTCGCTGGCGATGAGTACCGCGCCACCCCACTCACCACCGACCGCAATTCCTTGGATCACGCGAAGGGTGACCAGACCGATCGGGGCCCACATGCCGACCTGCGCGTAGGTGGGGAGGAGTCCGATCCCGACAGTGGCGACGCCCATCATCATCAAGGTGATGACCAGAGTGTTCTTGCGCCCGATCCGGTCTCCGAGATGACCGAAGATGATCCCGCCGATCGGCCTGGCGAGGAACCCTGCCCACAGGGTGATGAAGGCGAGGAGCGTGCCGACTCCGTTCGGCAGCGTGTCGGAGAAGAAGATCTCGCCGAATACCAGGGCAGCCGCGGTGCCGTAGATATAGAAGTCGTACCACTCGATGGTGGTTCCGATGAATGAAGCGATACCGGCTCTTCGTGCCTTGGCGTTGATCTCCTCGGAACTGCGAGTGGGTGAACTCATGCGTGGCGACCTTTCTCTGCAACATTCGCGGCGCCGAAACGTGGCGCGCCTGAATGAGATTCGCAGAGTGGTGTAGGTCACGTCCAATACCAACTTGGTCGCCTATTGATACCTCAGGAGTATCAATAGGCGACCATGATCAGCTCTTCCGGTATGGAAGGATCGGGGTGATTACTCGGACCAGTTGTACGTCCGCTCGACGGCCTTGTTCCACTCCGCGTACAGCCGTGACCTTTCGGACTCGTCCATCGCCGGTTCCCAGGTTTGGCCGACGGCCCAGTTGTTGCGGATGTCTTCGGTGTCGGCCCAGTAACCGATGGCGAGGCCCGCTGCATACGCAGCGCCGAGTGCTGTCGTTTCGTTGACCACCGGGCGGATGACGGGAACTCCGAGGATGTCCGACTGGAACTGCATCAGGGTTTCGTTGACCACCATGCCGCCGTCGACCTTCAGCGCGGACAGTTCGACTCCCGAATCCGCACGCATGGCGTCGATGACCTCACGGGTTTGGTATGCCGTCGCCTCGAGCGCCGCGCGAGCCAGGTGTCCCTTGTTGACGAACCGCGTCAGGCCGACGATCACGCCGCGTGCATCCGGTCGCCACCGGGGTGCGAACAGTCCGGAGAACGCGGGTACGAAGTAGGCGCCGCCGTTGTCGTCGACACTCGCGGCGAGCGGCTCGATGTCCTTGGCGTTCTGAATGATTCCGAGATTGTCCCGAAGCCACTGGACCAAGGAGCCGGTCACCGCGACGGAACCTTCGAGTGCGTAGACGGCAGGGGCTTCGCCGAGTTTGTAGCAGACGGTCGTCAGCAGTCCGTGCTTGCTGTGCACCGGCTTCGTTCCGGTGTTGAGAAGCATGAAATTGCCGGTGCCGTAGGTGTTCTTGGCTTCACCCTCGGAGAGGCAGGCCTGGCCGAATGTGGCTGCCTGCTGGTCACCGAGGATTCCGGCGACCGGCACACCGGCGAGATTGCCGCGAGGACGGCCGGTGCCGTAGACCTCGGACGAACTCCGGATTTCCGGGAGCATCGACATCGGGATTCCGAAGTCCGCGCAGATCGATTCGTCCCACTGAAGGGTCTCGAGATCCATCAGCATCGTGCGTGACGCATTGGTGACATCTGTCACGTGAACACCGTCGGTCAGGTTCCATACGATCCACGTGTCGACGGTGCCGAAGCACAATTCTCCGGCCTCCGCTTTGGCTCTCGCGCCGTCCACGTTGTCGAGAATCCACCGGATCTTCGGCCCGGCGAAGTAGGTCGAGAGCGGCAGCCCGGTCTTGTCTCGGTACTTGTCCGGACCCTCGTCGCCGCCCAGTTCGACACACAGTTGATCCGTGCGCGTGTCCTGCCACACGATCGCGTTGTAGATCGGCTTGCCCGTCGAACGCTCCCAAACGACGGTCGTCTCACGCTGATTCGTGATTCCGACGGCCGCGATGTCGGCCCGCGTGAGGTCGACCTTCGCGAGAGCGCCGGCCACCACCTCCCGGGTGTTGATCCACAGCGCAACCGGGTCGTGCTCGACCCAACCGGCACGCGGGAAAATCTGCTCGTGTTCTTTCTGCGCAACGCTCACCACGGCGCCGTCGTGATCGAAGATCATGCAGCGGCTCGACGTCGTGCCTTGGTCGATGGCGGCGATGTATTGATTCACTGTGCTCCTATGTTCGGGCGCGTTCGCAGTTATCCGTGCGCTGTCGCAGTATGTGGATCAAGCTACTAGCCTGTAAACGGATTCGTCGTCGACTTACAGGAGACCGGGTTGAGTAAGCAGCAAGGTGCGCAGTTTCTCGGCCCGCAGCAGCGTGAAGCTGCTTGGGAACAGCTTCAGACCGAGCAATTCGACGTCGTCGTTGTCGGCGGCGGTGTTGTCGGTGTCGGGGCTGCGCTCGATGCGGCCACCCGCGGACTCAAGGTTGCGTTGGTCGAGGCCCGTGACTACGCATCCGGCACGTCCAGTCGCTCGTCGAAAATGTTCCACGGCGGTCTCCGCTATCTAGAGCAACTCGAATTCGGCCTCGTTCGTGAAGCATTGCGTGAGCGCGAACTCTCGCTGACCACGCTCGCTCCGCACCTGGTCAAGCCGCTGAAGTTCCTGTTCCCTCTGGCTCACCGAGTGTGGGAGCGCCCGTACATGGCGGCGGGAATCTTCCTCTACGACCGAATGGGCGGCGCAAAGTCGGTCCCCTCCCAGAAGCACTTGACGCGGGCGGGCGCACTACGCATGTCGCCGAGCCTCAAGCGCAGTTCGCTGACCGGTGGCATCCAGTACTACGACACCGTCGTCGACGACGCTCGGCACACCATGACCGTCGCACGGACCGCTGCACACTACGGCGCGGTCGTCCGAACGTCGACGCAGGTAGTCGGCTTTCTGCGGGAAGCGGATCGGGTCTCGGGAGTTCGTGTTCGCGACTGCGAAGACGGCCGTACCGCCGAGGTCAAGGGTCACGTCGTCATCAATGCGACCGGTGTCTGGACGGACGAGATCCAAGCGCTCTCACGTCAGCGCGGACGGTTCCGGGTGCGAGCGTCGAAGGGCGTACACATCGTCGTCCCGCGCGATCGCATCGTCAGTGAAGCCGCCATCATCCTGCGTACCGAGAAGTCGGTGCTGTTCGTCATTCCGTGGGGCAGTCACTGGATCATCGGCACCACTGATACCGACTGGAACCTGGATCTCGCACATCCGGCGGCAACCAAAGCAGATATCGACTACATCCTCGGCCACGTGAACTCCGTCCTGGTCACGCCGCTGACGCACGCCGACATCGACGGTGTGTACGCCGGTCTGCGTCCGCTGCTTGCCGGTGAAAGCGACGAGACGTCGAAGCTCTCGCGCGAGCACGCCGTTGCCCGTGTGGCTCCAGGTCTGGTCGCCATCGCCGGCGGAAAGTACACGACGTATCGGGTCATGGCGGAAGACGCCGTCGACGTCGCAGCAGAAGACATTCCGGCGCGGGTTGCGTCGTCGATCACGGAGAAGGTACCGCTCGTCGGCGCCGACGGATACTTCGCGTTGATCAACCAGACCGTGCAACTGGGCGAGCAGTACGGCTTGCATCCGTATCGCGTCAAGCACCTGCTCGACCGCTACGGTTCGCTCATCACCGAGGTCCTCGAACTCGGCCGGCAGACACCGGAGTTGTTGCAGCCCATCACGGACGCGCCCGATTACCTTCAGGTCGAAGCTGTGTACGCCGCCGCGGCCGAAGGGGCACTGCACCTCGACGACATCCTCGCCCGCCGTACGCGTATCGCAATCGAATATCCGCATCGTGGTGTCAACTGCGCACAGCAGGTCGCCGGATTGGTTGCCCCGATTCTCGGTTGGGATGCCGCCACCGTCGAACGCGAAGTCGACACGTACCGAGCGCGTGTCGAAGCGGAAATCGAGTCTCAGACCCAGCCGGACGACGAGTCGGCGGACGCATTGCGCGCCGCAGCGCCGGAGTCGCGGGCCGAGATCCTCGAGCCCGTCGTCGTGGTGCCGGATCGGGTCTGAGTCGCCCGTCGTTTGTTTCCAGTCTGTCGCGGGTAGGCGGATGGCGAATCACCACCCGTGTCAGCACAGACCGGTCGAGCGTCGCCCAGGAGGATCTCAATGTTCGGTAATCGGTCGCGATCTGCTGAGGAACACATAGCTACCGGCTATCTGGTCACTCACCTGTGCGGGGCGATGGTGGGGCTGCAACTCTCGCGGTCACTCTCGGACTCGTACGGCGTCTGGGCCGACGGTGAGCTGGATTCGTTGCCGGGCGAGCTCGAGTACGAGATCGAGCAGCTGCTGCAACTTATCGAGGACACCCAGGGCATATCTCTGCCGCGGTACTCCAAGATCGACGCGACGGTCAATCGGATCAGACGTCTCGTCCATGTCGACGCCATCTGGCGTAATCGCCTCGTGAAGTTGGCAACGCTCGAGATCATGCGGACCGCGCTGTGCGGCAAGAGTGCGATGTGGGAGGTCCTGCGAGACATTCCGGCCGGGGAGACCGAGGAGCAGTATCGCGAACTCAACGACCTGGTGTCCAAGCAGATCACCACGGTCACGGCGCTGCATCACCGCGCAGCTACGGAGGCTTTCCAGGGGACGGACGGGCGGGAATCGGCGAGCGGCGGCGACCCCATCAGGTCGAGTAAGTAAGGTTTGTACCGTTCGATGAAGAATTCGATGAACGGTAGACCCCGAGGTGTATGGAGATGGCTGAGCGCGACCAAGCACTGACAGAACCCAAGGCAGTGTTCGCGGCGTTGGCGGAGATCCTCTACTCCGCGGCAGACAGCGCCGAGGTGTACTCCGCGATCTGTTCGGCGGCTGTCGAGTTGATTCCCGGTTGCGACCACGCAAGTCTGATGCTGCGACGTGGAAACACCAACGTCACCGTAGCGGCGAGCGACGAGATCGCCGATTATGCAGACGATCTCGAGCGTGCCACCGGTGAGGGGCCGTGCATCGACGCCCTCGATACGGAGGCGCCGCAACTCGAGTCGGACCTTCGCACCCCGAATCAGTGGCCCGAGTTCGCTCGGAAAGTAGTGGCAGAGACACCCATTCGCGGATCGATGGGGTTCCGGCTGATGGTCGATCGTCAGAAGTTCGGTGCCCTCAACCTCTTCTCGGACACTCCGGGGGCTTTCACCGAAACCGTTGCCGACCACGCGATCATGTTGGCGTCATTTGCATCCGTGGCCGTCACTGCGCTGACGCGAGGCGAGGATGCCGACTCGCTGCGACGTGGTCTGGCAAGCAGCCGCGAAATCGGTCAGGCCGTCGGTCTGCTGATGGCACTGCATCGTGTGTCCGACGACGAGGCCTTCGACATTCTGGTGCGAACCTCACAAAACATGAACGTCAAGATCGCCGAATTGGCGCGCAAGGTCATCGTCCAGCATCGTTCGACTCTGGACTGAGCGCTTCGTTCGTTCCGGGAGAACCGAGGAGTTGAGATCGCTTGCGATCCACCGTCTCTCGAAGAGCTGTCACCACCGCTGCGACTTCCGGGCGTCGCAAGGATTCCGAACGGGCCACCAACCAATAGGAAAGTCTCACCTCGATGTGAGCCGGTAGAACGCGAATCAAATCGTCGTGCTGCTCGGCCATGAAACAGGGGAGAAGGCCGATGCCGGCACCCGCGCGCGTTGCCTCGATGTGTACGAACACGTTGGTGGACGTGACGGCCTCGCGCATGGAAACCGTGAGCTTGCGAGCCAGATCGAGTTCGTCGACCTGCAGCATCGAGTCGATGAAGTACACCAGCGAGTGATCGGCCAGATCTGCGGCACTCTCGGGAACAGCATTCTGACGTAGATAGTCTCGGGACGCGTACAAACCCAGCGCGTAGTCGGCCAGATGGACTGCTTCGGCGCGGTGAACGTGAGGCTTGCCGACCACAACCTCGATGTCGAGACCCGAGCGTATCTGCGACGCCTTTCTGGTTGCGACAACAATCTCGACGCTGACGCGGGGATGGCGTCTGCGAACCGCGGCGCCGGCGGGCGCCGCGATGTATGCGCTGAATCCGTCGGTCGCCGAGACTCGCACGACGCCGTCGAGTTGCTGCTGACCGGTGGAGTCGAGCGCCAGTTCGTTCACCGCAGCCTCGATGCGCTCGGCCGCGCTGAGGGCTTGTCTGCCCAGGTCGGTCAGCTCCCAGCCGCCGGACGAGCGAACCAGGACACGGCCGCCGAGACACTTCTCGAGCGAGGAAATGCGGCGCGAGATGGTGGTGTGATTGAGGCCGAGGTCGTCGGCGGCGGTGTTGAAGCGACCGGTGCGACCGACCGCGAGAAGCACCAGTAGGTCGTCCGGGCTCAGTCCGAGAGTCATATCTGCATTTTTGCACCTATATGGTGCGAGATTTGTCATTGTCGCGCCATCAATCTGCACTGATACTCATCGAGTCACAAAAAGTGTGCGAGCGGTCACATTCCTGATCGTGAAGAGCAGGCGAATCGCGAACTGAAGACGAGGGAGTCCACGATGAGCGTCGACAACATGCCGAAGCCCGAGAGCCAAGCCCCACCATCGGGGCTGAAGAAGGTGGTCGGCGCCTCGATGGCGGGCACCGTGGTCGAGTGGTACGAGTTCTTTCTGTACGGCACGGCGGCCACGCTGGTCTTCAGCAAGGTCTTCTTCCCGGGCGGCGGCAACGAGCTGGATGCGATCATCGCGGCTTTCATCACCTACGCCGTCGGATTCGCCGCCCGGCCACTCGGCGGAATCGTCTTCGGATACTTCGGAGACAAATTCGGCCGAAAGCAGTTGCTGCAGTTCAGTTTGCTGTTGGTCGGCGCCGCAACGTTCTTGATGGGATGCCTGCCTACCTACGGTCAGATCGGCTACTGGGCGCCGGCAATGCTGGTCACGCTGCGCTTCATCCAAGGATTCGCGGTCGGCGGCGAATGGGGTGGGGCGGTACTCCTGGTCGCCGAGCACAGCCCGAATCGATCGCGCGGATTCTGGTCTTCGTGGCCTCAGGCCGGCGTGCCGATGGGCAACCTGGTGGCGACGGTCGTGCTGTTGATCCTGACGTCGACGCTCTCGGACGAATCCTTCATGAGTTGGGGCTGGCGCGTTGCCTTCTGGCTCTCCGCGGTGATCGTTCTGGTCGGGTACTACGTTCGGACCAAGGTCACCGATGCTCCCATTTTCATTGCGGCGCAGAAGGAAGCAGAACTGGTCAAGGCAACCTCGTACAGCGTTTTCGAGGTCGTCAAGCGTTACCCGCGCGGAGTGTTGACCGCGATGGGGCTGCGTTTCGCCGAAAACGTCATGTACTACCTCGTGGTGACCTTCTCGATCACTTACCTCAAGGTCGTCGTTCATGCGGACACGGCGCACATCCTCTGGTGGATGCTGATGGCACATGCCGTGCACTTCGCAGTGATTCCGTTGGTAGGCAAACTGTCCGACACGATCGGTCGACGCCCGGTGTACATGATCGGCGCCGTCACCGCCGGAACGTGGGGATTCTTCGCCTTCCCGATGATGAACAGCGGGCACAATGCAGTCATCTTGTCGGCGATCATCATCGGGCTCGTGTTCCACGCGTTCATGTACGCAGGCCAACCCGCGATCATGGCCGAGATGTTCCCGACTCGGATGCGCTACTCCGGTGTCTCCCTGGGTTATCAGGTCACGTCGATCGTGGCGGGTTCACTGGCTCCGATCATCGCGACCGGATTGCTGAGCAAGTTCGACTCCTCGGTCCCCATCGCGATCTATCTCCTGCTGGCATCCCTGGTCACCATCGTTGCAGTCATTTTCGCGCGGGAGACCAAGGGAATCTCGCTCGAGTCCGTCGACGCCGCTGACGCCCGTGTTCTCGCCGACGAGCGGGCCGGTGTGTCTGTATGACGCTGACCGGAAAGTCTGCTCTGGTCACCGGTGGTGCCAGCGGGATCGGCGTGGGCCGTCGATCTCCTCGACACCGACCAACTCGTGGATCTGTCACTCGAAACGGACATACTCGTCAACAACGCCGGCATTCAACGGGTCAGTCCTATCGAGGATTTCGACGTCGAGGACTTCCGGAAGATTCAGCGCCTCATGGTCGAAGCGCCATTCCTCCTCGCTCGGGCCGCCCTGCCGCACATGTACCGCAACAGTTTCGGTCGCATCGTGAACATTTCCTCGGTCCACGGGCTCCGCGCTTCGGCATTCAAGAGTGCATACGTCACGGCTAAGCACGGACTCGAAGGACTGTCGAAAGTTGTTGCGCTCGAAGGCGCCCCACACGGTGTCACCAGCAACTGCGTCAATCCGGGCTACGTCCTGACGCCACTGGTGCGATCCCAGATCTCCGACCAGGCAAAGGTTCACGGAATCAGTGAATCCGAGGTTGTCGAAAAGGTGATGCTCACCGAGAGCGCAATCAAACGGATGGTCGAGCCTGCGGAGGTGGCATCGCTGGTGGGCTGGTTGGCATCGACCGAGGCGTCGATGGTGACGGGGGCGTCGTACACCATCGACGGAGGGTGGAGCGCCAGCTAGACCACCCGAGCTGCTGGGTTTTTCACGCTTCGGGGATCTCGATTCCGAACTTCTCGCGAGTGATGACCTCGGGTTCGGGACCACCGCGAACTCCGGTGTCGAGTGCGTCGATTGCGGAGAGTTCTTCGGCGGTGAGTTCGAAGTCGAACACGTCGAAGTTCTCCGCGATGCGTGAGGGAGTCACCGACTTGGGGATCACCTGGCGGCCCTGCTGGAGGTGCCAGCGGAGCATCACCTGTGCGGGAGACTTGCCGTGAGAGGAAGCGATAGCGCCGATGGTGGCGTCCTCGAGGGTTGAGCCGTGAGAGCCGTCGCGATAGAACGTGATTCCGCCGATCGGTGACCAGGCCTGAGACAGAATGCCGTGATCGGCGTCGGCCTCGAGCAAGGTCGACTGCCTGAAGTATGGATGGACCTCGATCTGGTTGACCGCCGGCACTACGGACGTTGCGTCCAATAGTCGGGTGAGGTGATCCGGCATGAAGTTACTGACTCCGATGGCACGAACCTTGCCGTCTGCGAGAAGTGTTTCCAGGGCCTTGTATGCGTCGATGGTGCGCTCGAACTCGCTCGGCAACGCCTGGTGAAGGATGAGGAGGTCAAGTTGCTCGACTCCGAGTTTGCCTGCGCTCTTGTCGAAGGCGTGCAAGGTCTCGTCGTATCCGTAGTCGGTGATCCAGACTTTCGTTTCGACGAAGATCTCACCGCGATCGAGACCGGATCGCCGGATCGCCTCGCCGACGCCCTTCTCGTTGCCGTAGGCCGCAGCCGTATCGATATGGCGATAACCCACCGAAAGCGCGGACTCGACTGCGGCGAGAGTTTCGTCCGGCGGGGTCTGGTAGACGCCGAAGCCCAGCGCGGGGATGTCGACGCCGTTGTTCAGTTTCAGGCTCGGGATGCTCATGTCGTCCACGGTAGCGGCGGCCACTGGTTCGGTGGGAGTGACTGCTCAGCCGGGTAACGGCAGTACCCCTTCAGGCCTGGCAATTTGCAGTTGTGGCTCGTCAATGAGTGAGCACTATCTTCAAGCCGACTATGAGGGTGGCGACGGCAGCGAGGCCGAAGGCTGCCAGATGTGTGTTCGTGCTGACTTTCTCGCCGTGAAGACGGCTGATCACGTAACTGGTGGATCCGATGCGCAGGATCAAGACGATTTCCGCGATCAACTGCGCCGTCCGTGGTTCCAGGAAGTTGAACCACGCCGTCGCGAGAATGGCGACAGGAACAACCGCAGAGGTGAGGATCGGGACAGAATCGCGCAGCGAGTCGATTCTCTCCGCGGTGGTGAGACGGCGGTCGTTGCGAATGCTCTCGCCGACGCTCTCGGCAAATGTGTGGGCGATGTACGTCGACAATGCCGTGCCGACCACAATCGCGGCGCCCAGTGATTCCTGAGATTTTGTCACCGGGACGAGTGCGGCGAGGACAAGAATGTTGCCGTAGATGTACGCGGTGGTTCTCGCCGCCACACGTTCTTGTCCCAGCGGCGCACCGTGAGACGTGATCGGCCGGTTCAGCAGTGTTCGCAGGTCCCACTCCATGTTCAGAGCATGGCAGATCAGACGCTCGGGCTGTAGTGCATCGGATTATCTCGCTGCTCGAGCGGCGGTAGATTGCGGGCCGGCGTGTGGACCAGTGGCGCCCCGGCGGGAATTCTGCCGCTGGCTCGGTCCCACCCCGCGCGAGCGCGCGGTTGATACCGGTATCGCCACGGCACCAGGCGGAAGACGGCGTTGACGGTGCGGCCGACAGCGTTGTGAATTTTCTGATCGCGACTGGTCCACGAGTAGCCGAGAAGGTCGCGAACCGGTTGGTCGTACATGCCCACTGTCAGCCACACGAATCCGCGGGCGAGGGGAATCCGCGTGAGCCGCCACAAGGGATCGGGTAGCCACGTCATGTACGGGGGCTTTCCCAGCCCCGACAAATCCAAGACGTCGCGGGTCGCTTTGTTGTCTTCGAGTACGTTGCGGCACATGTGGTCCCAATACTCCTGAAATGCTTCCCAGGTTTCGGGAACCGGGCGCATGCTCATCCCGTACAGGCGGTACCACTGAATGTGCTCGGTGAAGAGTTGTCGTTTCTGGGCCTCGGTCAGGCCACCGGAGAAGTTCTCGGCGGTGACGATGGTGCCCATGAAGAATGTCGCGTGCGCCCAGTAGAAGGTGTCGGGATCAAGTGCGTGGTACCGGCGTCCCAGCTTGTCGATGCCCTTGATCCGTGTGTGATAGCCACGGACTTCTTCGGCTGTCTGCTGCGCGCGATCGCCGTCGAAGACCACGCCGGCAATGGGATACAGCGAGCGGTACAGCCGTTCCCAGCGCTCGTCGAAGAACTGCGAGTGCTCCTCGACCCCGGCGCCGAGACCAGGGTGCATGTTTTGCATCGAACCTGCCCAGACACCTTGGAGCATCCCGCGCCAGTCGCCGAAATACTTCCAGGTCAGGGAATCCGGACCGAGGGGAACCGGGGTGCTGCTGTCGCCAAGTTGACTACGCATGTTGTCAGATTAGGATCGACAACAGCGGTAGTCAAGGATCGAATACCGGGTGCATTGAAGAACAAGTGTCGGAGAAGTGGGGAAGTTGTGAGCATCGAAGAACGCAGGGCCACTCGAAAGGCGACGTTGTTCGACGTCGGAGTGACACTGCTCGGTGCGGTCGACGGTCCGGCCGTCAACGTGCGAGCGGTCTGCAAGGCCGCTGGTCTGACCGAGCGGTACTTCTACGAGAGCTTCACCGATCGCGATCAGTACGTTGTCGCGGTCCACACGTTTGTCGCCGAGCGCGCGCAGTCGGCGCTCGCCACGGCAGTGGAGTCCGAGACGACATCCGAGGCAGTCGCCACCGCTGCGGTCGACGCTTTCGTCAAGCTGATGGTCGACGACCCGGCAATGGGGCGAGTGCTTCTGATCGCTCCGCTCTCGGAGCCGGTGCTGAGCGGACGCGGTATCGAATCGATGCCGGCGTTCGTGGACCTGGTGTACGACCAGTTGTCCGAGATTGCTGATCCGGTGGACAAGCAGCTGGTGGCAGTCGGGCTGGTCGGGGCGTTGTTCACACTGTTCATCGGTTATCTGGACGGCTCGATCGTCGTCGAGCGCGAGCGATTTGTGCGCCATTGCGTCCGGCTGCTGATCAACGCTAACCAGGCGTGAACGGCTGGCACACGGGGCAGAAGAAGATATTTCGCTCGGTGAGCTGATCCGGTCCGAGGGTGTCTTCTCTGATGCGGGTTCCGCATCGGCGGCAAGGTTTTCCGCGTCTGCCGTACACCCACGTTTGCCTACCTGGGCGGGTGTCGCCGGTGGTGACCCGGATGCGACGCGACTTGTTGACGTTGATGGTGCGGAATGACAGATCCACAATCGCGTCGAGGTTCCCGGCGCGGTGTGTCGGCGTCTTCGGGTGAATGCCTCGTAGGAAGCAGATCTCGTTGCGGTACACGTTGCCCAGTCCGGCCATCACGCGCTGATCCAGGAGCGCGATTCCGATCGGTACGGAGTCTGCAGCGCGAAGATTCTCGACGGCCACGGAACTGTCCCAATCGGTCCCGAGCAGGTCCGGTCCGAGGTGCCCGACGGCCTCCTGTTCCTGCCCCAGTTCGAGGATCTCGGTGATTCCCAGTGAAAAGCCCACTGCTACAGAGTCTTCGGTGGCCAAGATTATGCGCGCTTGGTGGGCGGGTCTGCGCCAGCGCTCGCCGGGGCGATAAATCTGCCACTGACCCTCCATCTTCAGATGCGTGTGAATGGACGCTTCGCCCACGCGGATCAGCAGATGCTTTCCGCGGCTGGCGACGGAATCCACACGATGACCCGACAGATCCACGGTGGCATAGCGAGGAACGCGGACATCGCAAGTGGTGAGTACCTTCTCGGCCAGGGCTGCGCGCAGATCGTTGGCGGCCCGCCACACGGTATCGCCCTCAGGCATGGTCGCCGCTCCAGCACTTCACGATCGCAACCATCATGACCTCAATCCTCATGACCTCAACCGGAATCCGCGAGGAGTGGCGGCGAAGCCGGCTTCGACCAGGACGGGAGCAAAATCGTTGCCGTGGATGGTCTCTCCGTCGACCTTCTCCACTACCAACTTGTCGACAGCGCGAGAAGTCACCTTCTGGGCAAGCGACAGCGCTGCCAGGCGCAAAGTTCCGCCGTCGTCGGTGAATGTCAGGATGGTGCGACCGCCGCGCTCGACGAACAGAACCAACTCGCCCTCCACCAGAACGACCAGTGCTCCCGCCTTACGTCCGGGTCGGTGTCCGGGTGACTCTTCGCCCCCCGACGCCGGCCACGGCAGTGCGGCGCCGTAGGGATTGGCCGGGTCGCACGCCGCGAGAGTGACTGCAGCCGAGGAGGTGTGGCGCCCCTCGATGGAATCACCGAACGTGCGCAAGCGGTCGACCACGGGAGGCGTCGAGAATTGAGCGCCGCCCAGGGTGTCCACGAAGTATCCGCGTCGAGCGCGCCCGTTGTCCTCGAACGTGCTCAGTACCTTGTAGATCAACGCGAAACCGCCCGGCACGTTCTCGCTCATCACCGATCCGCGGGTGACTACGCCGTACCGTTCGAGTAACAGATCGGCCGTGGCGTGCGCCCGGATGGTCGGGTCCGGTTCGATGGCCGGCAGTTGGAACCACCGACCGGAAGCGGTTGCCGGTCCCGTGCGAGCCGGGGTGGAAGCGCGCGCCATTCCGCGGTACGGACGGGCACGAGGAACACGTCGAGGCGATCGGTGACTTGTGGTGGTTCTGGTGGTGTCCGAGAGAAGTGCGCGCAGCGGTGCCACGGTGTCGTTACCGATGTGTCCGAGCCACACCAACTCCCACAGTGCCGTCGTCACCGCACTGTCGACCGTGTCTGCAGCCGACTCCGTAGTTTGCAACGCGTCGACCAACTGGCGGAAGAAGTAGGCACCGCCGCCGGACAGCAGGTCGAGGATGCGTTTCTGCAACTCCGAGACGTCGGTGTCGGCGGGCGAATTGAGCGTGATCGGTGCCAGGTCGGCGGGGTGCAGAACTACCCACCCGTCTTTGCCGGAGATTGCTCCGGATCCGGACCACAGGACTTCGCCCGTCGAGGTGAGTTCGTCCAACATCGCGGGGGAGTAGTCGGCGACTCGGCTCGGCAGGATCAACGATTCGAGGGCGGACGCCGGAATCGGTACGCCCGCAAGTTGATCGACTACCGTTGCAACACCGTCGATTCCGCGCAGCGTGCCGCCCACATGCTGCCAACCGGGAAGGAAACGTCCGAGCGTTGCGGTACTGACCGGCTCGACCTCCTGCCGTGCCGCGGCGAGCGAGCGACGCCGCAAGCGGCGCAGGACTTCGGCGTCGCACCATTCGCTCCCAGTTGCAGACGGTCGGAATTCTCCTTCGAGAACACGCTTTTCGAGCGCGAGCCGACCGAGAACGTCACGCGCGACGGATACTCCGATACCGAAGCGTGCAGCCGCATCCGTGAGAGTGAATGGTCCGTGGGTGCGTGCGTATCGGCTCAGGAGGTCGTCGAGTGGCTGATCGACCGGCTCGATGAACGCGGCCGGAACCCCGATGGGTAGGGGAACGCCGAGTCCATCGCGAAGGCGCGCTGCATCTTCGACGACGGTCCACCAACTCTCGCCCGCATAGGAGACGTGGAGGGCACGTTTGTCTGCGACCAACTTGTCGAGCCACGAGACCGGATCTTCGAGACAGCGTTCGGTGACTTCTTCGGTGGTCAGCGGGCCGAGCATACGGAGAAGGTCGGCGACGCCCTCGAGGTCCTTGGCCTTGCGGTCCGGAGCGAGCCGTTGCAGTTCACGTTCTGCCTGCTCGATCACTCCGGCGTCGAGCAGCTCGCGCAGTTCGACGCGGCCGAGGAGTTCGGCCAACAGCGTGGAGTCCAACGACAGTGCGGCGGCGCGTCGCTCGGCCAGGGGGCTGTCGCCCTCGTACATGAACGCGCCCACGTAGTTGAACAGGAGCGCACTTGCGAACGGTGAAGGCGAGGGCGTCTCCACTTCGACTATTCGAATCTGGCGCCGTTCGATCTTGCCGAACAATTCCTTCAGTGCCGGCAGGTCGTAGACGTCCTGCAAGCACTCACGCACGGTCTCGAGCAGGATCGGGAATGTCGGGAACTTGCGAGCGACGTCCAGCAGTTGCGCCGACCGCTGACGTTGCTGCCACAGTGGAGCACGCTTGCCGGGATTGCGGCGTGGGAGAAGCAGTGCGCGGGCGGCACATTCGCGGAATCGGGAGGCGAACAATGCCGAGCCACCCACCTCCTGGGTGACCAGATCTTCGATGTCCTCGACGTCGAAGGTGAACAGTTCGGCGCCGGGAGGTTCGTTCTCGGTGTCGGGGAGACGGATGATGATGCCGTCGTCGGAGGCCGTCGGACTGGAATCGACGCCGTATCGTTCCTGCAAGCGGGCCCCGATGGCGAGGGCCCACGGTGCGTGAACCCGTTGGCCGTACGGGGAATGCAGCACCAGACGCCAATCGCCGAGTTCGTCGCGGAAGCGCTCGACAACCAATGTTCGATCCGACGGGACCTGCCCGGTGGCATTCTTCTGCTCACCGACGAGTTGGATCAGATTGGTTGTGGCGTTGTGATCGAGCCCGCCCACGCGACAACGCTCGACGACGTCGGCTTCATTACCCAGCGCGGTCTCTCGAACGAATTGTCCCAACGCCTGTCCGAGTTCGGCAGGGCGACCGAGTCCGTCGCCATGCCAGAAGGGCAAACGACCGGGCATGCCGTAGGCGGGGCTGACCAGAACCCGATCGAAGGTGATCTCCTCGATCCGCCAACTGGTGGCGCCGAGCGCAAAGACGTCGCCTACCCGGGATTCGTAGACCATTTCTTCGTCGAGTTCGCCGACTCTTGATGCTTTCTCACCGACCATGTAGACCGTGAAGAGGCCGCGGTCGGGGATGGCGCCGCCGGAAGTGACTGCCAAGCGCTGCGAACCCGGGCGGCCCGTCAGAGTGTTGGACTCGCGATCCCAGACCAGGCGCGGACGTAATTCGGCGAACTCGTCCGAGGGGTACCGCCCGGCGAGCAGATCCAGAGTCGACTCGTAGGCCGAACGGGGAAGCGTTGCAAAGGAACCGCTTCGGCGCACCGTCTCGAACCAGTCGTCGACGTCGATCGGTTCCAGAGCGGTGGCCGCAACAGTTTGCTGGGCAAGGATGTCGAGGGGATTGGCGGGAACGGCCATCGCCTCGATCTTGCCTTCGACCATGCGCTCGACGGTCACCGCGCAGTGAATCAGGTCGGTGCGATGTTTGGGGAAGACGACGCCTCGTGAGATCTCGCCGACCTGGTGGCCGGCGCGACCGACACGTTGCAGGCCGCTGGCAACCGAAGGCGGCGCCTCCACCTGGATGACCAAGTCGACGGCGCCCATGTCGATTCCGAGTTCGAGACTGCTGGTGGCGACGACGCATCGCAATCGACCCGATTTGAGGTCGTCTTCGATGAGGGCTCGCTGGTCTTTGCTGACCGATCCGTGGTGGGCGCGAGCAAGGAGGGGTTCTGCGCCGTAGTTGACCTCGGTGGGAGCTCCGATCTGCGCGGGCGGGCGAGGTGTTTTCTCGACGGCCAGACCGATGCGTTCTGCATGAATCTCGTTGAGCCTGGCTGTCAATCGTTCGGCGAGGCGCCGAGAGTTGGCGAACACGATGGACGATCGGTGATCGAGCACGAGGTCGACGATCTGTTCCTCGACGTGAGGCCAGATCGAACCGGCTTGCGGGGTGGGGGATTCGGAACCGTCGGCGGGCGTCGCGATACCCAATTCGGTCATGTCCTCGACGGGGACACGGACCGTGAGATCGAAGGTCTTGGCGGCAGGCGGTGCCACGATTCGGATCGGTGCCGAACCGGCGAGGAACCGCCCGATCTCCTCGTGGGGACGGACAGTGGCCGACAATCCGATGCGTTGCGCCGGACGCTCGAGCAAGCCGTCCAGACGTTCCAGAGAGAGCGCAAGGTGCGAGCCGCGCTTGGTACCCGCCACCGCGTGAACCTCGTCGACGATCACGGTGTCGACGCCGACCAGTGTTTCCCGGGCAGCGGAGGTGAGCATGAGGAACAACGACTCCGGCGTCGTGATCAGGATGTCCGGAGGACGCTTGATCAACGAGCGCCGATCGGCCTGGGACGTATCGCCGGAACGGACACCGACGGTGATCTCTGGCGGGGTGAGGCCCAGACGTTTCGCAGTTTGTGTGATGCCGACCAGCGGCGCGCGAAGGTTCCGTTCGACGTCCACGCCCAGCGCTTTGAGTGGCGAAATGTAGAGGACTTTGGTGGCGCGTTCGCCTTCGTCCTTCGCGGCGAGTTGATCGAGGGCCCACAGGAACGCCGACAATGTCTTGCCGGAGCCGGTGGGTGCGACGACAAGTGTGTGAGAGCCACTCGCGATGGATTCCCAGGCACCGAGCTGCGCAGCAGTCGGAGCGCTGAAAGCGCCGCCGAACCACTCGCGTGTGGCGGGCGAGAACCTACCGAGGACGTTGGTCACGACCACCATATTGCCCCTTCCCACCGACAGCGTGTTCGTGCCCGCAGCCGAAGTGCAGAGCATACTATTTGCCCTGTTATAGCGATTCTCTTGTTATCGAGAAGGCGAGTGCCTGATGGAAGCAGTCAAGATTGTCCTCGAGCTGGCGGTAGTGCTCGGGGCGATTGTCATGGGTACCAGATCGAGCGGTGTCGCTCTCGGTCTGTGGGGCGGCGCAGGTGTTGCCGTCCTCGTGTTCGTCTTCGGAGAGGACGTCGGCAGTCCGCCGGTCGACGCTCTCCTCATCGTCCTGTCCGTTGTCCTCGCGTCGTCGATGATGCAGGCGGCCGGTGGTATCGACTGGATGGTCACCATCGCGGCCAAGTTGATCGAATCTCGCCCGAAACAGATCACGCTGATCGCGCCGTTGGTGTCATTCCTGTTCTCGGTCGGTGCCGGTACGTCCAACATCCTCTACCCGCTGCTCCCCGTCATCTACGACGTCTCGTACAAGAACGGTGTGCGGCCGTCACGGCCGCTGTCGCTGTCGGTTGTCTCGACCGGTGTGGCGCTGGCGTGTAGTCCGGTGTCCGCGGCGATGGCGGCGATGGTCACGCTGACCGACGTGCCGCCTTACGATTTCGAACTCATCGACATCATCAAGATCACCTTCCCGGCCGCTGTCGTCGGCATCGTCCTCTCCTCCATCGCGGTCAACAGGCTCGGTAAGGATCTCGACGACGACCCGGACATACAGGCGAAGATGAAGTCGGGCGAATTGGCCGGACCTGGTGCAGCGTCCAAGACCGAACTCGTCTCGACGAAGACCGGACGAAACGCGGCACTGATCTTCCTGGCCGGCGTTATGGCCATCGTGATCTTCGGCCTGTTCAAGGGAATTCGCCCCGAAGCCGCCGACGGTTCCCCGATGGGGATGACACCGATCATCGAAATGCTGATGTTCGTCGTCGGTACGTTGATCCTGCTGGTGTGCCGCCCGAACGTTGCCGACGTGCCCTCGTCGACGGTGTTCCGTGCCGGCATGGTCTCGGCCATCGCGCTGTTCGGTCTGGCATGGCTGACGGACACGTTCATCAGCGCACATTCGGAGCTGATCACGAGCACCGTCGGCGACTGGGTCAACGCCGCGCCATGGATCTTCGCGCTCGGTGTCTTCCTGGTCTGTGTCCTGACGACCAGCCAGTCGACCGCGACGAGGACCATCGTGCCGATCGGTCTCGCTGCCGGGATTGCACCCGGCCTGGTGAGCGGCATGTGGGCCGGAGCCTTTGCCGGTGTCTATCTGTTGCCGACAAACGGTTCACAGATCGCAGCTGCGAACTTCGACCTCTCGGGCAGCACGAAGCTCGGCTCCAAGCTCGTCGACCACTCGTTCTTCCTGCCGACCATCATCTTGGCCGTCACGACGATTGCGGCCGGCGCGGTGTTCGGAGTCGTACTCGGTTGAGTGATACCGCTGAGTCAGCCTGAGTGATATCGCTGAGTCAGCTGTTGCGGTAGTGGTCCCAGCTCGCCTTGCACGCGTGGGCGAGCTGGTCCACCCGTTCGGCGTCGGGTGTAGGCCAATCGAGGCCGGGTTCCATGATGTATGCGGCCAGTTCGTCTCCCAGTAGGAATTCTCGTTTGAATTCGGCCTGAACCGCACTCAACGTGATCCCGGCTTCGGCGGCGCGGGCGCTCAATTCGGCGAATCTGGCTCCGGCTCGGATGATTTCGAAACTGCCGAGGTACGGCTGATTGAGAGCGACGGCATCTGGATCGTCGACCTGAAATCCCTTGCGATGTGAGACCGCAAGTGTGCGAATAAGCTCCGGATCCATCGTCACGGGATTGTCGCCGCGTCGATTGCCGTGGTGGTCGCCACGATTGGAGAGTGCGACGACGTCGGGGAGTCGATCTGCTTCCGGCCGTTCGACATTGACGGCGCCGTCCCGCCGGGTGGTGTGGTTCATCGTGTCGTGGAACGACAACGTCGTGAACGATCGACCGAGTTCGAAGCTCTTCTCCACCATGGCTTCGATCAGTGCGTCGCGAGTTCTTTCGTAGACACCCAAACCGTGTTCGGCTGTCTCGGTGAAGGTCTCGGCGAGGTTCTTCCAGCCCGCGTCGTCGGTCGGCTCGAGCAACAGGGGGTAGAACGAGAAGGTGACAGGGCGAACTGCGTCGACGCCGGTGAGGTCTGCTTTGTTGCCTGCACCGGCCTTGTGGACGCGGGCGAAGGCTTCGCGCAGTGACGCTTCCAGGTTTTCGGGCTTCGCACGGTTGGGATCGCGAATCATGCGAGGGTGCGGATTCTCCACGTACACGATGCGCGAATCGATTTCGGCCCAACGGCGCACGATGGGACTGGTGGACATGTCGGTGAAGTCGAATTGCAGCCGCTGTGTGAACTCGGGTGCGAGAAAACGTGAGAGTTCTGCTGGAATCGCGGAACCCGAGTGTGGGCAACTGACAAGAAGGTCGGCTTCGGCGATGGCGTCGTCGAGACTGCGGGAGTCGCGATCGGCATAGAACGTCAGGTCCTCCGGCGTGAACACGGTTCCGGCCGGGATGAGTACTGGTTCTCCACTGGTCATGAGCCCCAGCGTAATCGAGTGCAACCGTGCAGACTCAGTATCCGCTGAGTCGTTCCACCAGAGCTGTCTTGATCTCCGGTCGACCAGCCGCGACAAGAGTGAAGGTGGCTTCTCGCATGAGCCGCTCGGGGGTGTTGCTGCCGACGAGGGCGCGGCTTCCGGTCGCAGTGACGAGCGCGGCCGACGCTCGTATCGCAAGTTCCGATGCGCGGGCGCGTGCGGCCGACATGTCGCCGCCGCCGCGCAGTGCTGCAT